>SCQD01000256.1 GCA_004299145.1 Methylococcaceae bacterium
CTTCCGATCTGCCGGGCCGGCGAAGTCAAGTTGTGGAACGGGGAAATTTAGTTCTACAACAAAACAAACCGAGGCCGACGACATGCAACGATTATACGATTTCGACCACCCCTACTATTGCATGCCAGCAAACAGTTGGTTTACCGGCTCTGAGGAATATCATCACCAATACAAATCAGCCTCAGCATTCATTGAGAAATTCGGTCAATCCGATACCGATTTAAACCTGGTATTTCGTTGGGACTGGACCAATCTGGACGCCGACAAAGTCGGCACATTCTATGTCTGGTGGATCGTGCAGCGAAAGGGATTCATGGTCAGCGCCGAAATGCCGGTCACCGCTGCGGACGAACCTCTGCTGGCCGAATGGTTACGTGGCCGATGGCTAAAACTTTGCGAGCTTTGGATGCCAATATCGGAAAAGATGCCGGGCGCCTGGATGATAACCTATAAAATATCCCGTTTTGGTTCGTGGGATTTTTACACCACATTCACAAAAGAACACCCTGTTGATTTTTTGGAAACTTTAAACAAAGACGTATTTAAAGGCGATCCATCATCTACGGCGATAATCAGCGCCTTCCCCATACCTGAAGAAATTGCCGAAAAACGGCGGAGAGACTGTATTGACCCCTATGCAATTTGGTTCATGCATGAGCGTGGCCGGGGAAACATAAATGGCTAAAACCGCCCAATCAAGCCGCGAAACGGCGAATATGCGCATCAATCTCCCAGTTGAAGTGCGTCGTAACCAAGGCCGTCTCGGTGGCGATAAGTGTCCAGGAAGACGCGGCGTGATTATTGATGAAAACCCACTCGGGCGCCAATGCGAAGGCATCCGCTGGAAATGCAAGGACAGGGGCGGCTTGTGGGTAGTCCGCATAGAGGCAAAAGGGCAAGCCGGGGAATGCACGGAAGCGTTCTGGGGCGATGAACTGGCGGAGATACAACCATGAAAAAAGTAGAACGCCGCGAAGACATGAGCTGCCTGGGGCGGCTGCGGCTGATCCCGCGCCGCCGTCGCGAATGTGGAGGGGATCAATGAGCGCAAGCCAAGAAGTGGATATGGAAAACAGAATGCTGACATGGGTTGTTCGAGCTGAGGGGCGCGTGGAAGAGCTGTTTACAGCACTGAAAATTCTTAGGTCCTACGTTCACCGCGATGACCACGCTTACATAGATGCGGTTATCGCAAAAGCCGAAGGCGAGGATGGGGCGACGGTTGCCGCCGAACTGAGACGGCTACGAAAGCAGAACGCCGAGCTGCTGGCCGCATTGAATTTGATTGCCGATCAGTTGCCAGCTCTATCGGACGGCCTGATAGAGCTGGACGCCGAAGCCGGAACGCGAGGACGTTTGGTGGCTGACCTGATCGTTTTCGCATACAGGACAATAGAGGACGCGGAGCGTGTGCAAACGAGGACAACAAATGAACGCTAAATCAGCCTCCAAAACACATCCCAACAAAAGCGCGCCGACCAACAAAGCGCTGGCGCCGGCTCAGGTCGCGCTGATACAACTCATCGCTCAAGTAGCGGTCAAGCAGTATATTAACCGCCTCCCCACCACACACTAAACGCCATGATCGCCGCCACCTACGCGCGCTACAGCACAGACCGGCAGCGCGATGCCTCTATCGAAGACCAGGGGCGCAACTGCCGACGCCGCGCAGAAGCGGAAGGATGGACGATCACACGGCAGTATGCCGACCGCGCCATATCCGGCGCTACCGCCGACCGTGCCGAATATCAATCCATGCTGGCCGACGCTGCCGCAGGGTGTTGGCAAGTGTTGTTGATTGACGACCTATCGCGCCTGTCGCGTGACCAAGTCGAAGCGGAACGCACCATCCGCCGGCTTGAACACCAAGGCATCGTGATTATCGGCGTGTCTGACGGCTATGACTCCCGGTCGAAAACGCGCAAAGTGCACCGTGGCGTGCGCAACCTGCTGAACGAAGTCTATCTGGACGATCTGCGAGAAAAAACCCATCGCGGCCTGGAAGGACAAGCACGCCGCGGCAACAACGCAGGCGGTCGCTGCTATGGCTACCGGCACGTGCCGATAGAAGACCCCACACGGCTGGACCATATCGGCCGCCCTATCGTTACCGCAGTGCGCCGCGAAATCGACGCAGAACAGGCGCGGTGGATACAATGGATTTACGGACGCTTCGCCGCGGGCAAATCCCCCCGCGCCATCGCCGCCGAACTCAACGCCCAGGGCGTACCGTCCCCGCGCGGCAAAACCTGGGTCAGCAGCGCCATCTACGGCAGCCCAGGCAAAACCACCGGTATCCTGCGCAACCCGATCTACATTGGCCAGTACACCTGGAACCGCTCGACCTGGACCAAAGACCCGGATACCGGCAAACGCAAACGCAACGAACGCGCCGCCGCCGAACTGATTGAAACTGACATGCCTGAACTGCGCATCATCGACCAATCGCTATGGGATACAGTACAAACCCGGCTACACCTGCAAACCAAAAGAAGCGAAGCCATCCGCCAGGCACTGCACGATAAAGCGCGCGCCGGCGCCCCATTGCGCCACCTGTTTTCCGGCCTACTCAAATGCGCCGCGTGCGGATCGCCGTTTGTCACAGTCGGCAACAACCGTTACGGCTGCTCGGGGCATAAATATCGTGGCGCCGCGGTGTGCCCTGTTGCCACCACAGTAAAACGCAGCATTGTCGAATCCAAGCTGCTCGAAGGCATCAAGCACGACATCAACAACAAAGAGGCGCAAGAATTGTTTGCCCGCGAAACTCGAAAGTTGCTGCAAGCCGAAGCCGCACGAACCAAACCCGACATGGACAATTGGCGCCACGAACTGGCCGTAGAACAGACGAAGATCGACAACATGGTTACGGCCATCGCCAAAGGAACGTTTTCGCCAGCGCTGCAAGCAGCGCTTGAGACAGCGGAATCCAGGAAGCTGGAAATCACCCAACAAATTCAGGCGGCAGAGCAAACGCAGCGCACAACGCTGCCGGATTTTTTGCCGCGGGCGGCAGATATTTATGCGGAGTTGATCCGCAAGCTGGAAGAAACATTGAATGCAGACGTAGACATTGCGCGCGAATGTTTGCGCGGGATCGTCGGCGATGAGATATTAATCAGACGTGCTACGGACGGCGAATGCCTTGAAGCACAAATAAAAGCCGACTACCTGAAACAGGCAGCCGGCTGTACTCTAAGTGTGGTAGCGGGGACAGGATTTGAACCTATGACCTTCGGGTTATGAGCCCGACGAGCTACCAGACTGCTCCACCCCGCGATTGATTCGAGAAGTATAAAGTAGTCAGGCAGAAAATGCAATTGAACTGGTGTAAAACTTATAAAACAGGGACAATTGCCGGCTCTGCATCGGGCGGGTGCAAGCACTTTTGCCTTTACGCTTAAACAAATAGGGCCATCTCATGAAGATCCTCGCTTTGGATACCGCCACTGAAGCTTGCTCTGCGGCTTTATTCGTCGATGGACAGGTGCTGGAGCGTTATCGGCTGGCGCCGCGCGAACACACGGCATTGATTTTGCCCATGTTGGATGAATTGTTGGCGGAATCGGGTTTTTCCATCAAGGAGATGGACGGGCTGGGTTTTGGGCGCGGTCCAGGCGCGTTTACCGGCGTGCGTATCGCGGCCGGCGTGGCGCAGGGTATTGCGTTTGGAGTTGATTTGCCGGTGGTTCCTGTTTCCACGTTGGCGGCCTTGGCGCTGCAGGTCTTCGATGAAACCGCCCTGGATTATGCTTTTCCTTGCATCGATGCGCGCATGGGCGAAGTTTATTGGGGGACGTTTCAACGTGGCCGATATAATTTGCCGGAACCTTGCCAGAACGAATGCGTGTGTCCGCCGGAATCGGTGACTTATCCCCGTGCGGGGGCTGGAGTGGCGCTGGGTAGTGGCTGGGCCGGTTACGGCGGGCTGTTGCAGCAAAGCGCCGATGGCCGGGTAACCGCAGCATGGACGGACCGCTATCCCCGTGCCGGTGCGGTAGCGCGCTTGGCGGCGGATGGTTTTGCACGCGGACAACAGGTTCAGGCCGACTCAGCGCTGCCGGTGTATTTACGCGATAAGGTGGCTAAAAAACCCGCGCATGCTTGATAAGTTAAAGTAGCCCATGACCCAATTCATTCAAATTCACCCGGACGACCCTCAGTCGCGCCTTATCGAAAAAACGGTTGAAAGATTGCGTCAAGGCGCTCTGATCGTTTATCCCACCGACTCCGGCTATGCACTGGGCTGCCAGTTGGATGACAAAGAGGTGCTGGAAAGACTCAAGCGCTTGCGCCAATTGGACGATCGCTACCAATTCACCCTGTGCTGTGCCGACTTGGCGCAAGCCGCCCGTTTTGGGCAGATTCCCAACGCGGCGTTTCGGTTGATGAAATCTTTGCTGCCCGGGCCATTCACCTTCATTCTCAAAGCCAGCAAAGAAGTGCCGCGCCGCTTACAGCAACCCAAGCGCAAGACCATCGGCGTGCGCGTGCCGGCCAACGAGATTGCCAAAGCGTTGGTGGCGGCGCTGGATGAGCCCATGGTGACCGCTACTTTGATATTGCCGGGCGAGGAAGAGCCCATGCCCGATCCTTACGACATAAAAGACCAGCTTGCCAACCAAGTGGACATCTTGATCGACGGCGGTTATTTGCCGTATGAACCCACCACGGTGGTGGATATGACCGATGACGTACCCGCCATTGTGCGCCAGGGTAAAGCTCTGGTGCCGGGATTGTCCTGAACTATCAGGGCGTATCCAGCAGGTAGCGCAGTTCCTCGATGGTTTGTGGCCGCTGATCAAGCACAACCGCCATGGCCCAATCGATGGCTTGCAGCAGTGGCAAAGGGTAGGGTGGGTGATACGCCGTAGCGGCTGGCGGCAGGCTGTCGCTTTCCAGACGTTGGGTGGAAGCGGGCGGCGCTTTGCTATCCAGGCAACTGCGCATGGTGGCGCCTAGCGCATAAATGTCGCTCCAGGGCCCGATGTTGCCATGACGCGAGCTGTATTGCTCGATCGGTGAAAATCCTTTGGTCAGGACTTTGCCTGGACTCCAGGTTCGCGTATTGGGGTAGGGCTGCACGGCGCCGAAGTCCAGCAGCAAGGGGCTGCCGCCGGGGCGGATCAGAATATTCTGTGGCTTGATGTCCAGATGCAGCAGACCCGCTTTATGGATGGCATATACGCCGTCCAGCAACGAGCGAAACAGGTTCAGCAAAAATACCCCGCTCAAACGGCCCTGTTTCTCCGTGAGATAGTCGGCGAGATTGCGGCCATAGCAAAAGCTCATCACCAGATAAGCCGTGCCGTTGCACTGAAAAAAACTTTGCACGTCCAGAATATTCGGGTGCTTGAGTTTTGCCAGCACTTTGGCTTCCTCCAGAAAATGCTGGCGGCCACGGGTAAAGGCCCGCGCCGCTTCTGCGTCGTTGGGCGTGATGATCAACTCGTCGGAGCGGGTCGCCAGCTTGCGGGGAAAATATTCCTTGATCGCCACCTGTTGCTGATCCGCCGTACGGCGTGCCAGATAAACCAAGCTGAACCCGCCGCAAGACAATGGCCGTTCGATGACATAGTCATCCAGCGGCGTATTGGCTTGCAGATAAGGCAGGTTGTCTCCCGATGAAAAGTGGCGGTGGTTCACGCGAGCATCCTGGTGTTCATGAGCGGCTAATCGGTTAACATTGACCAAACCTTAGTCATTCCGCGAGGGCGCGGCGGCTTTCCAGAAGCCTTAGTTATTCCGCGAGGACGCGGCGGCTTTTCCAATGTTCACTCATTATAAGTATAAGGAAGCGTTATGTGTCGAAGTATGACCGCTTTTGCTCTCGCCGAAGGCAAAGCTGGAGAGTCGGCCTTTACCTGGGAGCTGCGTTCCGTTAATCATCGCTATCTGGACGTAAACCTACGCTTGCCGGAACAGTTCCGCCTATGGGAGGGCGATCTGCGTCAGCGCATGGCTGGCGTGCTCAAACGCGGCAAGGTAGACGGCACATTGCAGTGCCGGTGCCTAGGCGCTGGTGATGAAGCGATCCGGTTGAATCAAGATCTGCTGCGGCAAGTGCTCCAGGCTGCCGACGCCGTTTCCCGGCAGATGCTCCAGCCGGCGCCCTTCAGCGCTTTGGACGTGTTGCGCTGGCCCGGCGTCATCGGCGAAAAAGATGATGGCCTGGACACGCAGAACAGTGACGCAGAGAGCTTGCGCTTATCCGTCGAGTCCTTGCTGGACAGCGCTCTTGCCGAATTGGTGGTGGTGCGGGAAAGGGAGGGTCGGCAATTGGCAGCGCAAATCCAGATGCGTTGCGAACTGTTGCGGCAGCAAACCGCCATCGCCAAAAACCGTTTGCCGCAAGTATTGCAAGGCATGCGCGATCGGCTTATGGCGCGTCTGGCTGAATTGAACGTCAACGCCGATACGGGGCGTTTGGAGCAGGAACTGGTGTTTTTAGCGCACAAGCTCGACGTGGCCGAAGAACTGGATCGATTGACGGAACACCTGGACGAAGTGGAGCGGGTGCTCGCCGCCGACGAACCTGTGGGGCGGCGCTTGGACTTCCTGATGCAGGAGCTTAACCGCGAAGCCAACACCCTGGGTTCCAAATCCGCCGATGTGGAAACCACGCGCGTTTCGGTGGAAATGAAAGTGCTGATAGAGCAAATGCGCGAGCAAATTCAAAACATTGAGTAACCATTCACCCATCCATTACTTCCGTCAATGTTGGAACTACGAAAATTTTCCTATTACTTCAACGTAAAGGGGAACGAAGGCGGGTTATTCAGCATTACCCTGGAAATGGCCCCCACGATTCCGCCTGAAGCCGACGAAGCCACGTGCAAAAGCTTGGTTCGTGACGCTTTTAATCGCTTGGTGCAGAACATTGAAGCGTTGTTGGCAAAAACGCAAGTAACGGTGAGCGCTAAAACACCGACTTTCACCGACAGTCCGGCCGGTTTGGAAGCGGGCTTCGAATACCAGACAACCGGGATTAAAGTGATATCTTTGCGTTTTCTGCATGGTCTGTACGCGATGATGCGCCGACGGCTTGCAGCTCCCATTACATTGGGTAATAACTATGGCAAAGGCAGAATCGAGATCGCTTTCCGGGTCAGCAAACACCAGTCTGAAGCCGTTATCGAACTCAAAATTTCCGCTGGTCATGACCTTAACCTGGAGAGTTTACAATTTATACGCGCGTTTCCGGATTTGACCATTTCCCCGGGAGCCGCGCGTTATCTTCACGACCTCGATTTGACCTTGGAAAAATATGCGGAAGGCGGAGTAAACCGACTTATCCAGTCCTGATCATCGGTAAAATCAGTCGGCTCCGAAAGAAATCAGGAAACCTTCCTTTTTAACCCATAGGATATGCCGAACAAATGGGTGTCACAGTTGCTAGTGATGCGGCACGCCGACTCAGCGCATATATGGACTCCTCCCGATTGCAGGCATTTTCTCGTTGATCGCGTCGGTCAAGTAACGCAGTTGCTGCCATATATCCGGCCTGTTGATGAGGTGGTTGTGTCCCCTCTGGCCTTGATGGTTATCCGCGTGTTTTCG
>SCQD01000257.1 GCA_004299145.1 Methylococcaceae bacterium
GAACTGGGCCACGTCTTTTTCCGCCACGCCGCAGGCGACAGCCACCGCCGGAATATTGGGCGCCGTATCCGCCGCCGCTTGCAGCGCCTCGGCATAACCCTCGGCATGGTGTTCCAAAAATGCGAAATCCAGTTTGCCGTGGCTGCGCAAATAGTGCAGCAGGCCGTTGAACAAGATGACGTCGCTGCCGGGCTGGATGGCCAGGTGTAAATCTGCCGACTCGCTGGTGGCGGTGCGGCGCGGGTCGATGGTGACGATTTTGGGCCGGGGAGTGGTACAAGAGCTGCGGCAACCTTTTTCTCCCTCTCCTTTTTGGAGAGAGTTGGGGTTAGGGCTGCCAACCAGGCGCTGGAACAGCACCGGATGGCACCAGGCGGTGTTGGAGCCGACCAGCACCACCAGATCGGCCAGTTCAAAGTCTTCGTAACAGCCCGGCACGATGTCTTCCCCGAAAGCCCGTTTGTGGCCGATTACCGTGGAAGACATGCACAGCCGCGAATTGGTGTCGATGTTGGCGCTGCCGATAAAGCCCTTGATCAGCTTGTTGGCCAGGTAATAGTCTTCGGTCAGCAACTGGCCGGACACGTAGAACGCCACTGCGTCCGGGCCGTGCTCACGGATGGTGTCGCCGAAGCGGGCGGCGACCCGATCCAGCGCCGTCTGCCAGTCGACGCGGTAGCCGTCGATTTCCGGGTACAGCAGGCGGCCTTGCAGTCCCACCGTATCGGCCAGCGCCGCGCCTTTGGAGCAGAGCCGGCCGAAGTTGGCGGGGTGGGTGGGATCGCCCTGGATGGTCACGCCGCCCTGGCCGTCCAGCGTGGCGATGACGCCGCAGCCGACGCCGCAGTAAGGGCAGGTGGTTTGGATGGGGGCTGTGGCGGATGGGGTTTGCATAGTTGCTCAAAAGGTTTCTCGTTCCCACGCGCTGCGAGGGAATGCATCTTCGGCGCGCTGCGCCGTGTAAGCGACGGCCTTTGCCTTGCAACAACAGGCGTCATGGCGAATACGGGGCGCGGCGCGCCCAGACCGCATTCCCACGCGGCGCGTGGGAACGAGGAAAAACAACCTCCCGACCAAGCCTATTACTGTAGGGTACGCTGTGCGTACCGTTCGAAGCCCTCGAAGGTACGCACAGCGTACCCTACAAGGTGGGCTGGCCCCTGGAAATATCGCATCAAACCCTCGCACCCGACACCGCGCCCCAGGTGGTGCGCCAGCGCCGCTTGACCGCCAGCAGGCCGAGCAGGCCGAACAGCGGCAGCGCGGCAAACACGCTGAAACCGGCGGCAAAACTGTGCTGCATGGACCAGGACAGGCCCAGGGTTTTCGCCAGGAAAAAGCCGCCGACGCCCCCGGCCGCGCCGACCAGACCGGTCATCATGCCGATTTCGCCGCGAAAGCGCAGCGGCACCAGCTGAAACACCGCGCCGTTGCCCATGCCCAGCGCGATGGCCCCAGCGAAAAACACCAGCGTGGAAACCCAGGCGATGGGCGGCAGTTCCAAAATATCCCAACCGGCGACTTTGGCGGCGCCCGCCTGCAATGCGCTGGGCGTGGGGCCTTCCGGCATGAAGGATATGGTCAGATAGGCCAGCGATACCAGTACGAACAGCGTTTGCAGCGAGGCGATGCCGCCCAGCCGGTCGGCGATGTGGCCGCCCACCGGCCGCATCAGCGAACCGCCCAAGACCACCAGCGAGGCCATCAGACCGGCGGCCACGCCGGAGACGTGATACCACTGGGTGAAATACAGCGGCAGCGCATTGCCCAGACCGACGAAGCCGCCGAAAGTAATGGAGTAGAAAAACATGAACCACCAGCAATCCGCGTCTTTCAGCAGCGACATATAGTTGTTCCAGGTGACTGGCTTGCGTTTTTCCGGCGCGTCCTTGGCCATGAGGGAATATAAAATCAGCACGATGACCAGCGGAATCAGCAGGAAGCCGAATACCATCTGCCAGCCGTAGTGTTCCGCCAGCCACGGCACGAACATCGAATCCAGCACCACGCCCATATTACCGGCGCCGGCGATGCCCATCACCACGCCCTGGTATTCCGGCGGATACCAGCGACCGGCCTGGGGCAGCGCCACGGCAAAACTGGCGCCGGCGATGCCCAGCACCACGCCGAGCAGTTCCAGCTCCAGTTTGGAATGCAGGCCAAACAAAAACACGTAACCCATGCCGAAAATCACCGCCAGTTGCGCCAACTGGCCGGTCAGTTTGGGGCCGACGTGGTCGGCCATCATGCCCAGGGCTATGCGCAGGATGGCCCCGGATAAAATGGGTATCGCCACGATGGTGAATTTTTCTTCCACCGGCAGCCCTAAGTCGCGGGTGATATAGAGCGACAGCGGGCCTAATACCACCCACACCATAAAAGACACGTCGAAATATAAGAATGCCGACAATAAGGTGGGCCAATGACCGGCCTGTTTGAATTTTTTCAGGTTCATGATGGACTCCGGGATTAGTGGTCAGTGGTCAGTGGTTAGTGGTTAGTTCGCTCGTTCCCAAGCTCCTGCTTGGGAACGCGGCAGGGGAAGCTCCAGCTTCCCGTTGTCTACCGGTGGGATGGCCGATTCCGGGAAGCTGGAGCTTCCGGGGTGGGGTCCCCAAGCGGGAGCTTGGGGACCAGCAAACGATTACGCTGCATGGGGGGTTAAACCCCGTCCCGCCAAAAATGTCCTTTTCCTGGCAATTACGGGACGCGGAGCGTCCCGGGCTGCGTTCCCACGCCGAGCGTGGGAACGATGAACGAGAAGTTACCCGGCCATATCCAACCAAACCCTGCCGTCCTCCAATTTGACCGGGAATTGCCGGGCACAGCCCTGATCCGGCGCCACCGCCTGGCCCGATTGCAATTCGATGACCCAGCTGTGCAGCGGGCAGGTCACGCGACTGCCGTGCACGATGCCCTGTGATAAAGGCCCGTTTTTGTGAGGGCAACGATCCAGCAGCGCGAACACTTGGTCGTCCACGCTGCGAAACACCGCGATATCACCCACGGCGCTGGCCACGGTGCGAGAACCCTGGCGAGGTATGGCGTCAAGCGCGCCGACATCGCTCCAGGTCTGTTCGTCCGCTACACGGCAGGGTTTAGTCATGTCATTTCTCCGTCGAGGATGAGTGATTGCAGGCAATGTCCAGACGCCTGGCCTGCCGGTCTCTTGCCGCCACGGCGTCGTCCCGGCCCGCATAAAGGCCCAGCGACATCGCCGCCCCGGGCTGGCCGTCGACCGTCAATTCCAATTCGTATAGGGGTTCATCGAGGTCGTTTAAGCGCCGGCGCAAAGCCAGGCCGAGATCGGCGGCGGCCACCGGCCATTGCCGTCGATGGCCCGGATAGCCCCGGCGGCGCAGATAAAGCCGGCTGCCGGCGTCCAGCAGCAGTTCATCCCGCCGGCACCAGTAATGCAGCCCGCCCAGCAGCAGGGCACTGCCCGGCACGGCGCCGGGCAGGCCAAAGCTCAGCAGCCACACAGCGCCGAACAGACATGCCGCGCCACCCAGCCATTCGCGCCAGCCGGGTTGACCCAGCACGGGTTGCAGCAGCGCTGCTGTGGGTTCTGCTGGTTCCCAACCTACTCGTTCCCACGGGCTCCGTGGGAATGCATCCTCGGCGCGCTGCGCCGCGTAAGCGATGACCTTTGCTTTACAACAACAGGCGCCAAGAGCAGATACGGGGCGCGGCGCGCCCAAACTGCATTCCCACGCGGCGCGTGGGAACGAGGAGCTTGGGAACGAGCCTGACGAGCCTGAAGACCACATCACGCCACGCTCCCCAAATGTGCAAACTGCTCGCGCGCCGGCTCCTCGGCCAAGGCCGCCCAGGGGTCGCTCTGCGCGCTTTGCTGCGAGGCCAGAAAGCGCTGGAACAACGCCTGCCGCCCCGCCTCGTCTTCCACCACGCGCTGCTTGACGTAAGCCAGGCCCACCCGCTCGATCCAGTGCGCGGTGCGCTCCAGATAGCGCGCTTCTTCGCGGTACACCTGCATGAACGCACCGCAGTATTCGTGGACTTCTTCTTCGCTGTCGACCTTGCACAGTAAATCGGTGGCACGCACTTTGACGCCGCCGTTGCCGCCCACGTGCAACTCGTAGCCCGAATCCACGCACACCACGCCGAAGTCCTTGATGGTGGCCTCGGCGCAGTTGCGCGGGCAGCCGGACACGGCCATTTTGAACTTGTGCGGCGTCCACGAGCCCCAGGTCATTTTTTCCAGGCCCACGCCCAGCGCCATGGACTCCTGGGTGCCGAAGCGGCACCACTCCTTGCCGACGCAGGTTTTCACCGTGCGCAGCGATTTGCCGTAAGCGTGGCCCGACATCAGCCCGGCCTGGTTGAGGTCGTGCCAGACCTGCGGCAAGGTTTCCTTTTTAATCCCCAGCAGGTCGATGCGCTGGCCGCCGGTGATTTTTACCGTGGGCACCTGGTATTTCTCGGCCACGTCGGCGATGGCGCGCAGTTCAGCCGGCGTGGTCAAACCGCCCCAGATGCGCGGCACCACCGAGTAGCTGCCGTCTTTCTGGATGTTGGCGTGCACCCGCTCGTTGATGAAGCGCGATTGCGGATCGTCCTGGTACTCGCCCGGCCACTGGCTGAGCAGGTAATAGTTCAGCGCAGGCCGGCAGCCGGCGCAGCCGTCCGGGGTTTTCCAGTTGAGCAGCGCCATCACGGCGGGGATGGTTTTCAGCCCCTCTTTGCGGATGGCCTGCCTGACTTCGTCGTGAGTGTGTTCGGTGCACTTGCACAGCGGTTTTTTATCCGTGCTCACCGAATAATCGGCGCCCAGCGCGCTGGAAATAATCTGCTCGACCAGGCCGGTGCAGGAACCGCAAGAGGCCGAAGCCTTGGTGTGGGAACGCACTTCGTCCAGGGTGAACAGCTTGTGGGTGGTGATGGCCTTGAGGATGTCGCCCTTGCACACGCCGTTGCAGCCGCACACTTCGGCGGAATCGGGCAGGTTGACCGCCTTGCTTTCCGCGCCGTGGCCGGAATCGCCCAGGTGGGCCTGGCCGAATAGCAGGTTTTCGCGTAGCGCGGCGATGTCGGTGCCATCGCGCATCAGCTGGAAATACCAGGCGCCGTCCACGGTGTCGCCGTACAACACCGCGCCTTTGATGCGGTTGTCCTGGATCACCAGCTTTTTATAGATGCCGCGCGCCGGGTCCTGGAACAGCAGGTTTTCGTAGCCTTCGCCGCCTTGAAACTGGCCGGCGGAAAACAGATCGATGCCGGTCACTTTCAGCTTGGTGGCGGTGACCGTGCTTTGGTAGCGGGCGATGCCGTAGCCGGCCAGGTGGTTGGCGCACACCTTGGCCTGCTCGAACAACGGCGCCACCAGGCCGAACAGCTGGCCGCGATGCTGCACGCATTCACCGACGGCATAGACGCGCGGGTCGAAGGTCTGCAAGGTGTCGTTGACGACGATGCCTTTTTCGCAGTGCAAGCCGGCGCAGCGCGCCAGCTCCACGTTGGGGCGGATGCCCACCGCCATGACCACCAGATCGGCGGGCAGTTCGGTGCCGTCCTTGAAGCGAATGGCGCGCACGCGGGTATCGCCCAGCAAGGCTTCGGTCTGCGCCTGCATGAGAAAATCCAGGCCGGTGTCTTCCAGCGCCCGTTGCAGCAATTGCGAAGCGGGGGCGTCCAGCTGCCGGTTCATCAGGTTGTCCACCAGGTGCACCACGGTGACCTGCATGCCTTGTTTGCGCAGGCCGTTGGCCGCTTCCAGGCCCAGCAAGCCGCCGCCGATCACCACCGCGTGGCGGTGTTGGCGGGCACAGCTCAGCATGCGCTCCACGTCGTGGATGTCGCGAAAGCCGATGACGCCGTCCAGTTCCTTGCCGGGCACGGACAACAGCGCCGGCGTGGAGCCGGTGGCCAGCAGCAGGCGGTCGTAGCCGGCCTGGGTGCCGTCTTCCGCCACGACCAGCCTTTGCCGGCGGTCGATTTTGACCACCTTTTTGCCCTTGTGCAGGGTGATGCCGTGGCCGGCGTACCAGTCTGGCCCATTGAGCACGATGTCGTCCAGGGTTTTTTCCCCGGCCAGCATCGGCGACAGCAGAATGCGGTTGTAATTGACGTAAGGTTCCGCGCCGAACACCGTGACGTCATAGGCATCCGGCGCGATTTTCAGCAGTTCTTCCAGGGTACGCACCCCGGCCATGCCGTTGCCGATCAATACCAGTTTTTGTTTCATTGCCGCAACCCTCCAATCAGCTTGTGAGGGAGGCAACGCAGGCTTCGTGCCAGAATTGTGCAGGGCGCGGAATGATTGGGTTTTATGGAAACAGTCTGGGATAGCGCGCGTTAACTATGCCCCATAGTGGTGCAAGGGTAATGTGTGAACGTGCAAGGACGTGCTGCCGGGCTAAGGAGAGGACTGAACGGTTACGACACGGGAAATGCCGCGCAAAGGCAGCAAAATCCCCGGAGCGTTGCTTGCCATGACGGGACAGGCACTTGCGCTTGCTATATCATGTGGCGCCTATCCCGCTTAATTTTGTCACCACCGCGTGATATTCAGTTTTGGGGCTGTCCCATGATGGGAATCTTTACGCCCCCTTAGTTCCGGCGTCTGCTCAGGGAAAATGGTCGAACGGTGTCGACGTAATCGCTTTTTTGGTAGGTAAGGTTTCTTGATGGCAGCAACTTCCGAGCAGCACAGCGGCAATCCCCACTACGTGGGCATCGGCGCCTCGGCCGGCGGGCTGGAGGCCATCACGGCGTTTTTCAAGCACATGCCGGTGGATTCCGGCTTGACCTTCATCGTCATCCAGCACCTGTCGCCGGACTACAAAAGCATGATGGACGAACTGCTGTCCAAAGTGACGGAAATTCCGGTGCAGGTGGTGGTGGACGGCATGGAAACCCGGCCCAACAATATCTACCTGATTCCGCCGCGCAAAATCATGACCATTTTTCATGGTAAGCTGTTGCTGAGCGCGCAGGATCGTTCGACCGGCATGGCGAATCTGCCCATCGACCTGTTTCTCCACTCCCTGGCCCAGGACCAGGGCTGCAACGCCATCGGCATCATCCTGTCGGGCACCGGCAGCGACGGCACCAGCGGTTGCCGCGCCATCAAGGAAGCAGGCGGCCTGGTCATGGTGCAAAGCGAGATTTCCGCCAAGTTCGACGGCATGCCCAAAAGCGTCATCGTCAACGACCTGGCCGACTTCATCCTGCCGGTGGAAGAATTGCCGGCGCAGTTGCTCAAATACGTCAACCATCCCATCGCCACCAAGCAGGAAAACCTGGAACTGATGGCGGGCGGCAAAAGCGCCATCGCCAAGATTTTCGCCATGCTGCGCGCCAAGTCGAAAATCGATTTTACTTTTTACAAACCGCCCACCATCACGCGCCGCATCGAGCGGCGCATGAGCATCAACCAGGTCAACTCCCTCGACGAGTACGTGGAGTTTTTGGCGCTGCATCCCCAGGAGCAAACGGCGCTGTACCGCGAACTGCTGATCGGCGTGACCAGTTTCTGGCGCGACGAGGAGGTATTCGATGCGCTGCGGCACACCCTGCTCAGGGAGTACATCCAGAGCATGGACCGGGATGAATTGCGCATCTGGGTGGCGGGCTGTTCGACCGGCGAAGAAGCCTATACCTACGGCATGTTGTGCCAGGAAATCTGTTTCGAGCTGGGCAAAAGCCTCGACGTGAAAATTTTCGCCACCGACATCGACCAGAATGCCCTGAGCAAGGCCGGTACGGGCTGTTATCCCGACAGCATCGCCAGCGACATCCCCAAGGAAGTATTGAACAAGCATTTTGTGCGCCGGGACGACAGCTATCAGGTGCAGCGGCATCTGCGGGAAATGGTGGTGTTTGCCCGCCACGATTTGATCAAGGACCCGCCGTTCACCAATATCGATCTGGTCAGTTGCCGCAATCTGCTGATTTATTTGCAACCGGTGCTGCAGCGGCGCATTTTCGACGGCTTTAATTTTTCGCTCAAACCCGGCGGTTTGCTGGTGCTGGGCAACAGCGAATCGCTGGGCGATGCCGAGCCTTATTTCGACACCCTGGACGCCAGAAAAAAGATTTACAAATCGCACGGCAATCGCAAACCCTTGTTGACCAGCGAGCGCTTTGCCTCGCCGGACGTCGCGGGGGCTTTCAGGCACAACGCCGCCGCACGGCGCGAAGACCACTCCAGCTCCATCGACCGCCGGGTTCTGGACAGTTTTATCGAAACGGTGGCCGGCAGTTTCCTGCCCCTGGCGTTGATCGTCGACGAAACCAATGAACTGGTGCGCGTGGTCGGCGACCCACGCCATTATTTGCGCCCCTTGTCCGGCAAGGTCTCGATGGAGATTGCCAAAAACCTCGCCAAAGACCTTACCGTGCCGGTCACCACCGGGCTGGCCAAAGTGTTCAAAACCCGCACCGAGGTCAACTTCAGCAACGTGCGCGTGCGGCACGGCGCCACCACCTCCAAAGTCAATTTATCGATGAAACCCATGGTGGTGGGGCGCAATACGCCGCTGTTCGCGGCGGTATTGATCAGCGAAATCGAACAGACCAGCGAGCCGTTGACGCGCAAAGAGGGCGTCAAATACGACGCCGACGTGGAAATTCAGCAGCGCCTCGCCGATCTGGAGCAGGAGTTGCAATTTACCCGCGAAAACCTGCAAGCCACCATCGAAGAGCTGGAAACGTCCAACGAAGAACTGCAAGCCACCAATGAAGAACTGTTGGCCAGCAACGAAGAATTGCAGAGCACCAACGAAGAACTGCAATCGGTCAACGAAGAGCTGTTTACCGTCAATTCGGAATACCAGGGCAAAATTTCCGAGCTGAGCGAGTTGAACGCCGACATGGACAACTTCATGGCCAGTTCCAAGTTGATCGCCCTGTTTCTGGACATGGAGTTTCGCATCCGCAAATTCAGCAGCAACGCCAAAACCGTTTTCAACGTGCTCGATCACGACATCGGCCGCCCGTTCGAACACATTTCGCATCGCTTCAAGGCTTCCGATTTGCTGGTCTGGTCCCGGGAAGTGGCGACCAGCGGCCGCAGCCACGAGCACGAACTGCAATCCGACGACGGCGACTGGTATCACCTGCGCATTTTGCCTTACATGCTGTCGCGCGACGCCCACTCCGGCGTCGTCATCGTCATGCACGAAATCAATGCGCTCAAAGCGGTCCAGGAAGAATTGCAGCGCGCCTACCAGCGCAAACAATTGGCGCAGAACCTGACCAACGTCGCGACGTTCGATTTGATACTCGCCGACGGGTGCATCGTGTGGACCGACAATGCCGACGCGATGCTGGGCTTGCCTCGCGGCGGCTTGGCGCCCAGCTATCCCGCTTTTTTAGCGCACGTGCACCCGGAGGAGAGGGTGTTGCTGGATGACTGCGTGCAAACGGCCATCCGGCTGGGTTCGCCGTTTCAACTCGAATTCCGCATTCTCTGGCCGGACCGCTCCGTGCACTGGATGCACCTGCGTTGCGCCGTGCTGCACGGCGAGGACGGCGCCACCAGCGGTTTGCTGGGCGTCATGCAAAACATCGACGAGCGCAAGGCCCATACCGAAAAGAGCGAACTGCTCAACCGCAAATACCGGCAAGTGCTGTCCGCTTTGAGCGAAGGCGTATGCCTGCTGGACCGGCGCGGCGAGATTTGCCTGGCCAATGCGGCGGCTTGCCGGTTGCTGGGCCTGAAGGAATTGGAACTGGTCGGGCGTAGTCTGTGCGAGGCCATGGGCTCTGATCGCCGTTGCGCCGCCGCCGTGCGCCTGGCCATGGAAACGGAGCAGTCGCAGCACGTCAAAGACGCCTGCATTGCGTGCAAAGACGGTACACAAACGCCCATCGAGTACACCATCAGTCCCATGTATGCCAATGAGGTGCTGGAGGGTGTAGTGGTCACCATCCATCCCTGCCGGGCAGACCCTGTTTAGAGACGGCAATGAACCTTTCCTCTCATGAGCCGAACCCATTGCACCAGCCGATAAGCCTCAAGCCCGGCTGTTGCATCCTGTATATCGAGGATTTGCCGGTGAACGCCAGCATGTTGCGGACGTTTTTCGAGCTTTATGCCCAGGGCGTGGTGTTGCTGGAAGCCGCCAGCGCGACCCAGGGCATCAAGCTGGCGGTCGATCACCAGCCCGATTTGATCATTTGCGACATCAACCTGCCGGATTATTCGGGCATCGAAGTGTTGCAAGCGCTACGGGGCAGGGAAATCACCCGCCACATTCCCGTGGTCGGCATTACCGCCGATATAGGCAGCGATCTGGCCCAGGCCCGGCAGGCGGATTTCGATGCGTTCCTGACCCGGCCCATCAATTGGGACCGGTTCAAAAAAATCATCTGCCAATTCCTGGCGCAGCCGTAAAGCCCCCCCCCGGAGACGTCAATGGCGGACCACCCTCGACACGAAAGCGCCATAACCGCCTTGCGCACCCGGGCCGAGCAATTGTTGCAACTGTCGGCGCAGGATTTTGCCGGCATCGGCTCGGGCAATCAGGGCAAGATCAGGGATTTGCTGCACGAATTGTCGGTGCATCAGATCGAATTGGAAATGCAACAGGACGAACTGATCAAGGCCAACCACGCCCTCAACGAAGCGCGCCTGGCGGCGGAAAAGAGCCGGGATCAGTTTTCGCTGCTGTTCAATCTGGCGCCGATCAGCTTTATCGTACTGGACCGGCGCGGCATCATTCGCCGTTGCAATCAGGCGTTCGAAGCGCTGAGCCGGGTGAGCGCCCATAAATTGATCGGCAAGACCCTGGCCGAGCTTATCGATCCGGGCGACCGGCTGCTGTTCGATACCCACGTCAGGCACCTGACCCGTCTTCCGCCGGCGGAGCCGTTGCAAGTCCGTATCGTGCGGCCCCAGCTTTCCCCGCTTTGGGTCAGCTTTTCCGCCGTGGCGGTCGAGGATTTGCCGCTGGATCATGGCGAGCAGGCCCATTTGCTGGTGGAGTTGACGGACATCGACCAACTCAAAAAAACCCAGCAGCACCTGGAAGAAGCGCGGCAGGTTGCCGATCAGGCCAATCAGGCCAAAAGCCGGTTTCTCTCCAACATGAGCCATGAGCTGCGCACGCCGCTCAACGCCATACTCGGTTTTGCCCAGTTGATCGAAATGGATACGCAATTGGCGCAGGACGACGAACTTTATGCCAACGTCCATGAAATTCTGAAAGCCGGCGATCATCTGTTGGCGCTGGTCGAAGACGTGCTGGATCTGAGCCGGGTCGAATCCGGCCACCTGCATCTGCAAGCGGGGGCCGTGGACGTGGAGGAGTTGCTCAACGACGCCATGGCCCTGGTGCGGGCCATGGCGCAACGGCATGGCGTGACGATCATTTTCGAGCACAAAGCCAAAGGCGCGGCGGTAAAGGCGGACATCGCCAGGCTGCGGCAGGCCGTCTTGAACCTGTTGACCAACGGCATCAAATACAATCGCCCTTCCGGTCCGTTGCGCGTGTGGAGCGATAGCGGCGGAGGCTGGGTATCGCTGTACGTGCAGGACGCGGGCGAAGGGATTCCCTGGGAAAAATCCACCGCGTTGTTCCAGCCTTTCAGCCGCCTGGGCAAGGAGCACACCACGATCGAAGGCACGGGGGTGGGGCTGGCTTTATCCAAGCAGCTGATCGAGCAGATGGGCGGTGAATTGGGCTTCACCAGCCAGCCCAATCAGGGCAGTACTTTCTGGATCAAACTGCCCATGCTGCAACCGTGTTTCGTCTCTCTCCTGGAAGACGGCCCGGTTTCGTCCATCGAACAGCTTTGCGCGCGCATCCTCTACATCGAAGACGACGAACGCGGCATTCGCATCCTGAAAGCCTATTTAGCGAAAAAAGCCGCCCAGGTGGAATTGTTGACCGCCGAAACCGCCATCCAGGGCATCGATATTGCGTTGCAGCAATACCCGGATCTCATCCTGTGCGACATCAACCTTCCCGATCAAAAAGGCTATGAAGTGGTCCGCGTTCTGAAAAACAACCCGGCGACGCACGCCATTCCCGTCGTCGCGTTGACCGCCAACGCCATGCCCCACGACATCGAAGCCGGCGAGCAGTCCGGGTTCGACGCTTACCTCACCAAGCCGGTCGACTGGGGCGAATTCGAGCAAACCATTGCCCGCCTGATCGATAAAACCCAGCCTGTGCGGCTGCGGACTATTTCGTAACCGGCCCGAATGCTCCCTTTATCAATGGTATCCCTCCATGGCTAAGCTGTTCGTCGTCGAAGACAGCCATTCGCAAGCGGCATTGTTGCGGCATCTGCTGGCCGATGCCGGGCACGAGGTTTTGCTGTACAGCCATGGCCGGGAGGCGCTGGAGGCCATGGCGGAAAACCCCGAGCTGATTTTGTCCGATTTGCAGATGCCGGTGATGGATGGCCTGGAGCTATGCGCCGCGCTCAA
Organism: Methylococcaceae bacterium; assembly: GCA_004299145.1. Lineage (GTDB taxonomy): Bacteria > Pseudomonadota > Gammaproteobacteria > Methylococcales > Methylococcaceae > Methylogaea. The sequence continues at coordinate 12,401 of SCQD01000257.1, forward strand.
GGGGCATCCGGTTTTTCAAGCGATTCCGTTTGTGCTGGTGACGGTGAACGGCCGCCTGGATGCCGTGGTCGACGGCTTGAACGCCGGGGCCGACGGTTATCTGATCAAGCCATACAATCACGCCGTATTGCTGGAGACGGTCGATGCACTGTTGCGTAAAGCCCGGACTGACGCGCGTGCTTTTGCGCCCGGCGGCCATGATCGTTACCGTGAAAGTCGCGGCAACCTTTACCCCCTCGCCCCCCGGAAGAGGGGCGGGGTGAGGGAAACCGGTCATGGCGGGAGTGCTTTCATGGTCAGGGGCGGCACTCGCGCCATGACCGGTTCCGCCGCGACGGTCATGCTGGGTGATCAGGAGTTTAGGCTGAACGCGGCTCCTGAAAAGATTTTCGAATTTTTCACCATCGCTAACGACTCCATCACCCGGTTGGGGTACGATCCCAGCGAATTGATCGGCAGGCACTTCAGCGAGCTGCTGTGTCAGAAAGAAGCGGCGGATGCCGCCAACCGGGCCAAGTCGGAGTTCCTGTCTTCCATGAGCCACGAGCTGCGCACGCCGCTGAACGCGATCATGGGGTTCGGTCAGTTGCTGGACAAGCCGGGCAACCCTCTGGACAAAGAACAGCGCGAAATACTTCAGCACATGATGGACAGCGGGGAGCACCTGCTGCGCTTGATCGACGACGTGCTGGATTTGTCCCGGATAGAGACGGGGCACGACGTGCTGGACATCAAGTCCACCGATCCCACGCCTTTGCTGGAAACCTGCCTGCTGTTGATGGAAAAACCGGCAAAAACCCGGCAGGTGCGCCTCATCGACACCATTGGGCGAAATTTGCCTTGCCTGTTGATCGATGGCACGCGCTTTAAACAGGTGCTGCTCAACCTGCTGACCAATGCCGTCAAATATAACCGCCAGGGTGGCACGGTAACGCTGCGCTACGAAAGGCACGGCGAGCAAAACTTGCGTATTTTCGTCGACGATACCGGCATCGGCATTTCCCCGGACAAGCTGCCCGAACTGTTCCAGCCGTTCAACCGTCTGGGCATGGCGACCAGCAATATCGACGGCACCGGCATTGGTTTGGTCATCACCCAGCGCATTCTGAAAAAAATGGGCGGCGACATCGGCGTGCACAGCGAACATGGCGCGGGCAGTACGTTTTGGGCCGATTTTATCGTCGACCTGAGCCGGCAACCGGCCCGGCACAGTGCAGCGCCGGCGCCGGTTTTTTCCGTGGCGCAGGAAGATTTACCGGCGCCGCCGCGTTTGATACACGCGCTCTACGTGGAGGACAATCGGGGCAATGCCTTGCTGATGCGCAATATTTTGAACCGGATCGGCAATGTCGATTTATATGTGACCCGGACGGCCGAGGAAGGGATAGCCTATGCCCGGATACACCGCCCCGACGTGATATTGATGGACATTCGATTGCCGGGCATGGACGGAGTGGAAGCCACCCGTTGTTTGAAAGCCCTGCCGGAAACCGTTGGTATTCCGGTGGTTGCCGTTACCGCCGAAGCCATGATCCACGATGCCGAAAGGGCAAAAAGCGTGGGTTTTTGCGCTTATTTGACCAAGCCGTTCAGCGTGGCCGCTTTGTCGCGCACGCTGGTCGAGGCGGTCGGTTGAGCGCTGTTCAGTGATGATCAAAAACCGCATCCAGGGTCAGGTGGGAAGCGGTTGTGCATCGGCAACCAAGGCAAACTCCACCCAAAACGTACTGCCGACATCCACGGTGCTTTCAAGGCCGATCTTGCCCTGCATGTGTTCCACGATGCGCCGGGTCAGCGCCAGGCCGATGCCGGAACCTTCGATGGCGCTGTATTCGGCGCCCAGCCGGTTGAACGGCTGGAATAAATCTGCCAATTTGCCGGCTGGAATGCCGACGCCGGTGTCGGTAATGCTCAAGCGCACCCGTCCCGGCTGCGGCTGGCCGGCGGCAACGGTGACCGAGCCGCCGGGCCGGTTGTATTTGACGGCATTGGATATCAGGTTGATCAGCACCTGTTTCAGGCGGGTTTCGTCCACGCGGATCAGGTAATTTTCCGTGGCGGGGCAATAGGTCAGCTTGATGCCGTGGCGGGCGGCCAGGTTTTGGCTTAAAGCGATGCTTTCGTCGATCAGGTCGTCGATGGCTACGGAGGTGGGGTCGATATTGAGGATGCCGGCTTCGATTTTCGACAGGTCGAGTATGTCGTTGATCAGCTTGAGCAAGTGCCAGCCGGCGCTGAGAATTTGCTCCACGTATTCGCGATGTTCCTCTGCCGGCGGGGTTTCTTCGTCGGTTTCCATCAACTGGGCAAAACCGAGGATGGCGTTCAGCGGCGTGCGCAGTTCATGGCTCATGCTGGAAATGAATTCCGACTTGGCTCGATTGGCTTGTTCCGCTTCTTGCTTGGCTTCGTACAAGGATTTTTCGGCTTGGCGGCGGGCGATGACCGCCTGGGTGCGCGCCAGCAATTCCTGGGGATGGATGGGTTTGTGCACGTAGTCGGTGGCGCCGCTGTCGAAGGCCTGCACCACCATGTCCTGGGTGTCCAGCGCGGTCATGATGATGATGGGCAGGTACATGAAATCGGGATTGCCGCGTACCCGGCGGCAGACTTCCAGCCCATCCATGCCGGTCATGTTGATGTCCAGCAGCACCGCATCGAACTCTTGCGCGTCGATGGCCTGCAAGGCTTCCTCGCCGCTGGCGGCTTCCACGAATTCGGCATCCAGCGCTTGCAGCACGGCTTTGACAAAAGCACGGATGCTGCGCTGATCGTCGACGACCAGGATTTTCGGCGGAAGCCGGAGAGGGAGGGATTCAATCATGGCGGAGTAGGGGCGCTCCATGATTCATCGGCCTGTTATGTATGAGAGTTCCGTGCATAAGGCAGGCAATCTAGGTCAGGCATGGAAGTCTGTCAACCCGGCAATCAGGGCGCACTTGTTCTGCTATGGAACGGATTGGCGCGTAATAGTGTTCACGCGTCAGGAACTGGACGCTGATCCAGCCATTCCCGCCATATGGCCAGCACGACGGCCAGTATTACCGGTCCCAGAAAAAGGCCGAGGAAGCCAAACGCCGCCAGTCCACCCAGCACGCCGAAAAACACCAGCAGAAAAGGGATGCGGGAGTTGCTGCATATCACCAGGGGGCGGACAAAATTGTCCACCGTACTGACCAGGGTGGCCCCCCACACCAGTAGTTCGATGCCGGCCAACTGCTGGCCTTGCAGCAACAGCCATAAACCGGCGCTGATCCATACCAGCGGGGTGCCGAAAGGGATCATGGCGAACAGCATGGTGATGAGGCTGAGCAACACGGGCGACGACAGCCCGACCAGGCCATAACCCACTCCGGCGACGGCGCCTTGGGCGATGGCGGTGAGCACCAGGCCGTAGACCACGGCTTTGACGGTGGAGCCGGCGGTGGCGATATAGGCTGCGCTGCGCTCGCCCATGACCTGGTGTAAAGCCCAGCTGACTTCGCGGACGATTTGCCGGCCATCGCGGTATATGAAAAAGACGCTGAGCAGGGTGATGGACAGTTGGGCGGCGTTATAGCCCACGTCCCCGAGAAATTGCAGAAAGCGGCCGGAAAAGCTTTTCAGCCACGGCAGGATGCGGGCTTGCAGGGTGGCGGGATCGGTGAGTTGATCCAGCAGGCGCTGGGCGCTGTCGCCCAGCAGCGGCAGCTTGCCGGCGAATGCCGGCAATGCCGGTTTATGGCTCAGCCACTCGCCGGCGCTGCGGTAAACTTCGCCCAATTCGTTTTGCAGCAGCAGGCTCAGCCAGACGCAAGGCACGATAATGGCGGTCAACAGCACGAACACCATCGCCAGGGCGCCGGATGTGCGATTGCCCCGCGTCAGCCGGGTAAGGCGTTCGTACAGCGGCCAGGTGGTATAGGCCAGGATGATGGCCCAGCTCATCGGCGCGATGAATGGGCTCAGCACCCAGTAAGCCAGCGCCAGCAAGCCGGCAGCCAGGGCGGCGAGTACGATGAGTTTGCCGGTTTTTTCCATGGGACTGCCTCGCCTTTGTCTTTGCAACAGCCTGCCTTTGTAATGCAGCCGTTATATCACATCCCGCTCAAAGCTTATCCAGCGCCACCGAACCGTCCCAATCGCCGGGCGGATTTTGTTCCTGAAACTCCCGGATGCGCTTGAAATACACCTGCGCCACGCCATCCGTGGGGTATTCCGCGCCGATTTCCGTCCACAACGCCAGACTGGCCTGCCAATGGCGCTGGCGGTATTCGGCAATGGCGCGCAAGGTCAGCCGATTGAGCTCGGCGTTGTCGCAGAGGGTGAATATTTCCACCGGCTGCTGCTTGCCCTTGACGCGTACTTTGTCGACCAGGCGTAGCGCCAATGGCTTATCCATGCCCGCCGCCGTATCGGCACTGAGCAGAATGTGGGTGCCGTATAGTTTGTTGACGCCTTCCAGGCGTGAAGCAAGATTGACGGTATCGCCCAGCGCCGTGTAGTCGAAACGCGCTTCGGAACCCATATTACCCACCGTGGCAACCCCCGAATGCACGCCGATGCGGATCGAGACGGCATACACGCCGTGTTGCGCATACAGCGGGCTCAGCCCGGCCATCGCCGTCTGCATGTCGCGCGCCGCCTGGCAAGCGTGCAAAGCCTGTAAATCGTCCGGCAGCGGCGCGCCCCAAAAAGCCATCACGGCATCGCCGATGAATTTATCCACGGTACCGCCGTATGCCATCACCACTCTGGCCATTTCGGTGAGGTAGGCATTGACCAGTTTCGCCACCACCTCGGGCGGCAATTTTTCCGAGATGGCGGTAAAGCCGGCCATGTCGGCAAACAGCACGGTCAGCTCGCGGCGTTCGCCGCCCAGTTTAAGCCGCTCCGGGTGGGCGATCATTTCCTCCACCACTTCGGCGGAAACATAGCGCGCGAAAGCGGATTTGATTTCCCGGCCCCGCCGTTGCTCGAAAAAATAGGACAGCATGGCCGTGCAAAGATAGACGGCGACGACGGCGGACATGGCGGGTGCGACCGGCAGCCAGTAATTGCGTTGGCCGAACAGCCACCCGCCCAAGCCAGCCAGCATGGCCAGCAGCAGCAACAAATAAATACCGCTGTACAACGGATGCCAGCGTGTCACGCCGATGCCGGCCAGCACCATAACCAGGGTCAGCAGCAATAGCGCGAATTTGTAGTCCGCTTTGGCGATAGTCTGCTGGTTGAGGACGTTCTCGATCAGCGTGGCCTGGATTTCCACGCCCGGCATCAAGCGGTTGTTTTGCCCCAGCAACGGCGTGGCAAAGGTATCGGCCTGCGCCGCGCCGGCGTCCGGGCTGGCGCGCACGTCGCGACCGACCAGCACGATCTGGTCTTGAAAAAAATCCGCCGGCAAGGCTTTATCGCCTTTGACGACCTGATGGTAGGACACGTAAGGGAAAGTCGTGTGCGATGGGCCAAGGTAGCGGATCATGGCCTGCGGCTTGGCGGGGCGTTGGGGTAATAGCCCTGGCCGCGCTTTATAAAAAGCGGCGATCACCTGGCGCCAGAATGCATCCTGGCTGTCCGGCATCCGGCGGATGACCATATCGCCGTCCATCGCCAAATCCGCCAATCCCGCCAGGCCGCCGTTTTTGCGCAGCAGCGGCAGGGGATCGACGCGTATCCACTGATTGGCATAAGCGCTTTCTTCATACACCTGTCCCGCGGCCAGCACCACGGTACCGGCCCGTTTGATGGCCTCGGCCAGTTGCTGGTCTTCCCTGGGATTGGACGATTCGGCAAAAATCACGTCGAAAGCGATCACCGCCGCCCCGGCTTTGCTTAAGCGGTCGATGAGGCGGGCGTGCAAACTGCGCGGCCACGGCCACTGCAAGCCCAGGTCGGCAAATGAAGCTTCGTCGATGCCGACGAGGGTAATGGGCAAGGTCGACTTTCCCGGCGCGGTCAACACGCTCAGGTAATCGAATTCCTTGTTCTTCCAGTTCTCCCAGGAGTTGCTGAATTCCAGCAGCGCAAACACCAGCCAGATCACCCCCAGCAGCGACGCTACCACCGATGGTTTATGCCGATGAAAATTGGCGAGTTTAAGTAACCGCATTACGCTATTTTTGCTCCAAATTTTGCCACGAGTATTTATCGTTCCCACTCGGAGCGCTCATCAGTTATTCCGCTGCGCGGCGGCTTTAATTAAGCCTTAGTTATTCCGCGAGGACGCGGCGGCTTTCGAGAAAATAAACCCCAACGGGGTTTTGTAACACAGCCCAGGGTTGGCGCGCGGCGCGCCTACCCTGGGTAGGTGTTCCCCCATAGAATCACCCAACCCCAACGGGGTTGCGTCCTGATCTTGATGGTGAAGCGTAGGGTTACATCGCAGCCGGACGACACAACCCCGTTGGGGTTGAGGGTTTCTGGGTTACCGCGTAACCCAGGGTAGGCGCGCCGCGCGCCAACCCTGGGCTTAGTTACACAACCGCGT
>SCQD01000258.1 GCA_004299145.1 Methylococcaceae bacterium
GTCTGGCGCAGCATGAAGGTCTTAAGCGGTACGCTGCCTTTTTCCACGGCCTGCTGGAAATCGAGCTTGTTCTCGCTGAAGGGCAAATAGGCATCGGTGTAGATTTTTTCGAACACCGGCGACATGACGAAGAATGTGAGAAACAGAGCCAGGCCGATCAATACTTGATTGGGCGGCGAAGTGGGCGTGCCGATGGCGGAGCGCACCAGGCTCAATACGATGATGATGCGCGTGAAGCCGGTCATCATCAGCAGGATCGCCGGCAGAAAACTCAGCGAAGTGAGCAGCAGCAGCGTTTGCAGGCTCAGGCTGTACGTCTGGCCGCCGCCCGGCGCGGGCGTGCTGGTCAGCGCGGGCAACCCAACTTCCGCATATGCGGCTTGTGTCGCGCCGATCAGAAGACAGAGGACGGAAGACAGAAGACAGAACTTTGCCGCGCCCTTATTGAAAGATCGCCGCGCAGCGGCAACAAAACCTCTGTCTTCTGATACGGTCATTTGGTCTCCGCTCCCTGTTTGCGATGACTGATGACCGACGACAGAAGGCTGGTAAATTTGTTTTCGGATGGCAGGGGATTTGCGGAAGAGTCTGCTGTCCTCTGTTCTCTGTCCTCCATCTTCTGAAGCGTGTGCAACGTGCGGATTTGCCCCGGACCCACGCCGACCACCAGCCAGGTGTCGTTCACCTCGACCAGCACGACGCGCTCGCGTTGCCCTACCGCCACGCTGCCCAATACCTTGAGCAGCTTCCCCTGGCCCTGTTGCGCCACATTCATGCGCTTGAGCAGCCAGGCCACCAGCACGATGGCGGCCAGCACCAGCAACAAGCTGAAGATGATTTGCACGATGCTGCCCGAGCTCACGGCGGGCGGAGGCGGCGTATAGGCGGGGCGCGCACCCTCGACGGCAAACGCGTGCCCGGAAATGGCAAGCAGTGTGGCGGCGAAGTGGCGCGATCCGGGAAGCATGCTATCGGTTCAGGCGGCGCAGGCGTTCCGATGGCGTGATGACGTCGGTCAGGCGTATGCCGAGCTTGTCGTTCACCACCACGACCTCGCCTTGCGCGATCAGGAAGCCGTTAATCATTACGTCCAATGGTTCACCGGCCATCCCGGCCAACTCGACCACCGAGCCCTGGGCCAATTGCAGCAGGTTTTTGATGGGCATCTTGGTGCGCCCCAGTTCAACGGTCAGTTGCACCGGGATGTCCAGGATCATGTCGAGGTCGTTCTGTGTGGTCGCCGGTCCGCCGTGCCCGAATTGTTCGAATGCGTGCGGCTTGGCTGGCGGCGGGCTGGCGGCTGCGGCCTGCTCGGCCATGGCCGCGCCCCAATCGTCGGTGGACGTGGCCTGTTCGGCCATGGCCGCGCCCCAATCGTCGGCGGTGATCGCTGCGTCGGTGGCAGTGCTGGTTTCGTCAGGCATGACTTTCTCCTTCGCTGGTCGAGAGCATTTTTTCAACCCTCAACGCATATTGGTTGTTGAACGCGCCATATTTGCATTCCATGACCGGCACACCATCTACCGAAGCGATGATGTTCTCGGCGACTTCCAGCGGAATAATGTCGCCATTGCGCATTTTTAATACCTGCTCCAGCGTCACGCTGGCCTGGCCGAGCGTGGCAACCAGTTCGATATTGGCGGACTGCACCTGTTTGGACAGCAGTTGCAGCCAGCGCTGGTCCATGGCCACGTGCTCGCCCTGCATGGGGCTGAAGAGCAAATCCTTGACCGGTTCGAGCATGGAGTAAGGCATGCAAACATGGAACGCGCCGCCATTGCCGCCCAGTTCGATGTCGAAAGTGGTGACGATGACCACTTCGTTCGGGGTGGCGATGTTGGCGAACTGCGGGTTCATTTCCGAACGGACGAACTCGAATTCCAGCGGGTAGACGGACTCCCAGGATTTGCCGTATGTTTCAAACACGACCGCCAGCATTTTTTGAATGATGCGCTGCTCGGTCTGGGTGAACTCCCGGCCCTCGACGCGGGTATGGAAACGCCCATCGCCGCCGAACATGTTGTCCACCACCAGGAACACCAGGTTCGGGTCAAAGATGAATAAACCGTGGCCGCGCAACGGTTTGGCCTGGATGAGATTCAGGTTGGTGGGGACGTGCAGGTTGCGGATGAATTCGCCGAACTTCAATACCCGAACCGGCCCGACCGAAATATCCGGGGTGCGGCGGATGAAATTGAACAGCCCGATGCGGAACAGCCGGGCAAAACGCTCGTTGATGATTTCCATCGTGGGCATACGCCCGCGCACGATGCGTTCCTGCGACGCAAGGTCATATGTGCGAACGCCTTCCGCATCGGCGGACGGATGATCGGCCACATCATCCGTTTCGCCGGTCACCCCCTTGAGCAGGGAATCGACTTCGTCTTGTGAGAGGAATTCGCTCATTTTTCTATTGGATGATGAATGAGGTGAACAACACTTCGGCTATGTCGCTCCTGATTTTGCGCGCCCCGGGCGGCGCGGCTCCGGCGGCTTGTTCGGGGTGGATGGCGGGAGGGGCCTTGCGCATGCCCAGCACATATTCCACCTGCCCCTTTATTTGTTCGGCCAGCTCTTGTTTGCCTTCGAAAGTGTTGATGTCGGAAGGGCGCTTGCTTTGCAGCACCATGTTCACGTGGTGGAGGATTTCCGGGCTGCTCGCCTTGATTTTCTCTTCGAGCTCGGGCTTGGTTATCTTGAGCGAGATGGCAATTTGCAGAAAACGGTCGCCATCTTCGCGGACCAGGTTGGCGGTGAACGTGCCCAGATCGACGAATTTCGGCGGGTTTTTGGCGCGGGCTTCTTCCTCGGCTTTCGCCGTTGCCGCCTCATCGTGCGATGTCGGTTCTGCCGGGTTCAGCAACAGGAACGCCGCCGCCCCGCCACCTACCAGCAGCACCACGGCCGTGATAATGATGATGAGCTTTTTCTTGCCCTTCTTGGGCTGCGCACCGGCTGCCTCTGCACCCGGCTTTGCTGCGTCTGGCTTTGCGGCTTTTGACATATTTTGATTCCTTGTCGATGGTCGGATTATGGGGAAAAACCGGTGCGAATGATAACCCGATTAACGCTGGAATCCACCATCAGCTTGGGCTTTTGGTATCAGAGGGCAGAAGACAGAGGACAGGCTGTTGTGTGCCGCATGGCGGCACACCATAACAAGAGCGCGGCATAGCCGCGACAACGCCTCTGTCCTCTGATCAGGCAAAAGTATCCACCATCCCGTTGTGGCGCCGCAGCGGTGCGGCCTGCGTGGTTGCCGGTGGCGGGGCGGTCGATCCGGAAGCCTCTTGTTGTGCGGTTGCGCCGAAACCCTGGTTCATGGATCTTTCCGTGCTGCGGTCGCGCGGGGACTGGTCGCTGACCGTGGTGTTGCCCAGCGTGATGCCGTTATCGGCCAACATTTCACGAAGTTTAGGCAGCGCGTTTTCCACCGCTTCACGCACCGCGCCATGGGGCGATGTGAACAGGGCGGTGGCCTGATTGTCGGAAATTTTCAATACCACGTGCAGCGGCCCCAAGTCGGGCGGATTCAGGTGCAGTTCGGCAACCTGGTTTTGCTGCGTACACATCCAACTGATTTTTTGCGAAAACTCGCCTGCCCAGCCGCTGCTGCCCAGCGGGGCGGCGACGGTTTGCAGGTTGTCGGCGGGTTTGCTGCCGGCCAGTATGGCGGGCATTGCGGCGGATATTGCCGGCGAGGCTGCCGCCTGAATAATGTTCGGGTTCGGCTGGGGCGGGCCGGCCGGCAATTCCACGCGCCCGGACGCATCCCGGCCCAAGGCGCCAGTGATGATTGGCCTGTCGGGCACGATGGGCGGCGCATCAGTTTTGCCCGGCGCGGTATTCGCCGTGTCCGGTTTTACCGTGTCTGTGCCCGGCTTTATGGCGGGGGGATCGTTGCGGGAAGCGGCCTTGAACATGGCGATATCAATCCCCGCCGCATTGCCGTTGCCCGCTGTGGGGGATACCGCGCCGCCCGCCGCATCGCCGGTAACCGGGGCGCGCGACTCCTGGGGAAGTTGCAGCAGCATGGCGGCCAGCGTGTTTGCCGGATCGACCGGTGTATTGGCGGCAACCGCGGCCTGATCCAATACATCCCTGGCGGTGCGGTCTGCGTCGCTGTCCGCCGCACCGCTGTCAACGGCGATAGCGGCTTGCGCGGCACCCGGGGCGAACAAGCTTGTCTTGAGCCCGTCGAGGCGGCCGGTCTCGACAATTTGCCGCGCCAGCAGTGCCGCGAAAGGTCCGGTGGCCTGTACGCCCGCCGCCTGGGCATCTGCCGCGCCGCCCCCCGTTTGCGCCCCGTTTGCGGCGTTGCCGGATACCGTGGAAGGGTCGCTGCGGAGCGGGGCGATGCCCCCCGGTGCCCCCCTCGCGGCCGGTTGGGCGCTGTTGCTGGTAATCGGCAAGTGACTCATGGCAGTTTCCTTTTGTCTGTTATTCCATTCCACTGTTGATCGGGAAATGTTGTAGGGGCGCGATTTATC
>SCQD01000259.1 GCA_004299145.1 Methylococcaceae bacterium
CGCAGGGTCAAGTTGGCACATGACAACGAAGACCACGAATTCGCGCTGCACAGTAAATCCGGCGGTTGTGTCGTGACAGTGCATGCTCTTATCTGGGGAGATCTGCAACGCAGGCGGTTCCGTTGGAGCCGCGCGCCCGGCAGTAATGCCGGGTGTGTCGTGGCAGAAGTCAGCAGCGGTCATAGTAGCGGGGAAGGTCGGAGTACCATCCACGCGAAGGACCAAAGAAACAGGACAGGGCAGCGCCTGGCCGTACTCGATCTTCACGCCGCCTGCGCCACGCGGGAAGTGAGGACCGGCGTATGACCTCCGTGCACGCCCTGGAACGACAACTGGAGGCTATCGTCACCCGAGAGAACCTGCAACGCGCCTGGAAGCGCGTCAAGGCGAACAAGGGCGCGGCCGGCGTGGATGCGATTTCCGTGACGGACTTTCCGGCATGGGCGCGTCAACACTGGCCGACCATCAAGCAACAATTGCTGAACGGCGACTATCAACCGGAGGCGGTACGACGCGTGTGGATACCCAAACCGAATGGCGACAAACGGCCACTGGGTATTCCTAACGTGGCGGACCGCATTATCCAGCAGGCCATCGCGCAACAGCTCGCGCCCCATTTCGAGCGCGAGTTCAGCGACCACAGTTACGGGTTCCGCCCCGGACGTAACGCGCATCAGGCGGTAAAGCAGGTGCGCGACTACCTTCGGGCCAGATACCGTATGGTGGTGGACATCGATCTGGCGGCGTTCTTCGACAGCGTCAATCACGACGTCTTGATGCGGCTACTCAGGCAACGCATACGCGACAAGCGCGTGCTACAACTGATCGGTCGTTATCTACGGGCTGGCGTCATCGAAAACGGACAGTGGCAAGCCACACCCCGGGGCGTGCCGCAAGGCGGGCCCTTGTCGCCACTGCTCGCCAACATCGTATTGCACGAACTGGATGTCTACTTGCACCGGTGCGGTCACAAGTTTGCGCGTTATGCCGATGACTTTGTCATCTGCGTGCGTAGCCGGCGTGCGGCCGAACGGGTGCAGGAAAACGTCCAGCGCTTTCTGGAAAACCGGTTGAAGCTGTGCGTTAACGTCAACAAAAGCCGCATCTGTACCAGCAACGAACTGGAATTCCTCGGGTTCTGTTTTCGAGGAACAAAGATCGTCTGGAGCGGCAAGGCGCTCAGCCGCTTCAAGCATCGAATCCGGCAACTGACAGGGCGGTCGTGGGGCGTGAGTCCAGGCTTCCGCTACCGCGAACTGCGTCGTTACGTCATGGGCTGGCTGAACTACTTTGCGTTGTCGGAGTACTACCGGCCGATCCCCGAACTGGATGAATGGTTACGGCGGCGGCTGCGCTGCTGCTACTGGAAACAGTGGCGGTGGCCGCGCACCAAGATCAATCATCTGGTGAGTCTGGGCGTCAGCCTGAACGAAGCGATCAAAACCGGTGTGAGTTCGAAAGGACCCTACGCCATGTCGCGCACCCCGATCACGCAAATGGCGATGAGCAACAAGTGGTTAACCGCGCAAGGCTTGGTGTCGATTAAAGATCAGTGGGTACGTTTTCATTACCCTGTTTCAACCGCCTAGTGCGGACCCGCATGCTAGGTGGTGTGGGGAGGGCCGGAGAGATGCCGGCCCTTACCCGATTGGGCGACATATTTTCGCGCTTACGATTCACTGTCATTATTTCTTTGAACGCAAATCGCCTTTAGTGGATTCATCTTTTACTTTATCCCATTCTCGCTTGAGCAGGATTTGGGTTGCAGTAATTAATGCGCCTTGCAGTTTCCAGTAATCCTCAGGAGTCATTGACTGGGTCCAGTTAGGGAGGCGGCCAATGAGACGTTCGATGTCTTTGTCTTCCGGATCATTTGGGTTGAGCTGGAGTCGGATTTCGCTTTTTAGTTGTTCAATTTTCCGTTGGAGTTCGGAGGCATCCTGAGGACGATGCATCATCCATTGATCGCACAATGCACAAAGGTTGGATATGTTTTCACGAACCTTTGATATCCACTTGATGCGCTCAGAGGTTACGGTGTTGACGAAAGCCGCGCGCTTGCTCGATT
>SCQD01000027.1 GCA_004299145.1 Methylococcaceae bacterium
CTTTGCCTGGTGGCCATAGCAAGCGGGAACCACCCGATCCCATCCCGACCTCGGAAGTGAAACCGCTTAGCGCCGATGATAGTGTGGTTAAATCCATGCGAAAGTAGGACACCGCCAGGCGCTTATCCCTAAAACCCGACCCCATAAGGTCGGGTTTTTTATTGCCTGTACAATAAGGTATTAGAAGGCAAAAAAGATTGTTTTTACAACATAATTGCTCATATCAAAGGTTGCATTTTTTTTGCTTTCTGTGAGAATGGGCGGCCTTAAAATCCCCGGTTAGGAGCGAAGGATGTCCAATAGACTTGCCAGCGAAAGCTTGGTAACCCCTTACCAATATCAGCCCTATCAGGCAGCTGATGGTGAGGAATATATGAACGAAACCCAGCTTGACCATTTCCGCAACATATTGCTGAACTGGAAAAGTGAATTAATGCAGGAAGTCGATCGTACCGTGCATCATATGCAGGATGAAGCGGCTAACTTTCCTGATCCTAATGATCGTGCCACTCAGGAGTCGGAATTCAGTTTGGAGCTGCGTACTCGAGATCGGGAACGCCGGCTGATCAAAAAAATTGAAGAAGCGATGGAGCGCTTAGAAACCGGAGAATACGGATATTGCGAAACCTGCGGTATCGAAATCGGTATCCGCCGTTTGGAAGCCCGTCCCACAGCCACGCAGTGTATCGATTGCAAAACCTTGGACGAATTGCGCGAAAGGCAAATGGGCTGAGCACGTCTGGAACCACGGGGGACGGTTATCGGGGCCGGTTCGCTCCCTCGCCGACCGGCCCTTTGCATCTTGGGTCGTTGCTGGCCGCATTGGCGGGTTACCTGGATGCGAAAAGCCATCGCGGCGTGTGGCTGCTGCGCATTGAGGATGTAGACCCTTACCGCAGCCATGCTCAAGCGGCAGAAAGCATTCCTAAGGACTTGGAACGCTTTGGCTTGTACTGGGACGAATCCATTGTCCAGCAGAGCAGCCGGCTGGATAGCTATCGTCAGGTTTTGGAACAGTTGGATCTGCGCGGCCTTGTGTATGCGTGTACTTGCTCGCGGAAACACCTGGCAGAACAGGGTTATGCAGGCGAGCGCTACCCCAACCAATGCAGGGATAAGAGCCGGTCCCGCCATCAGCCCCACGCTTTGCGCGTTATTACCCCAGGCTATGTCATTAACGTTTTTGACCGTCTGCAGGGAGCATACGGCGTGAATTTGGCGCGCGAAGCGGGGGATTTCATACTTTATCGCCGCGATCAGGTATACGCCTATCATCTGGCAGTAGTGGTCGATGATTATGATCAGCGCATTACCCACGTAGTGCGCGGCGTCGATTTGCTGGATTCCACGCCACGCCATCAATACTTGCAGCAAACCTTACGCTATCCTACCCCGCAATACCTGCACTTGCCGGTTATTCTCGCCCCCAACGGCCAAAAGCTCAGCAAACAAACCGGTGCTGCGTCGATAGCTGCACTCGATCCAACGGCAACACTGTTTTATCTGCTGTCCTTGTTGGGGCATGTACCGCCGGAAACATTGCGTGGGGCGCCAGTCGATGAATTATTGGCTTGGGCTGTGGGCGTGTGGGATGAAAAACGCCTGCCGCAGGAGCGGGGAATTCAAGCATTTAGAAATGCCGAATGAAAATTACCGGCTACAACAGTGCTTATATTTTTTGCCGCTGCCGCAAAAACAAGATTCGTTGCGCCCAATTTTGATGGTTGCGGGCGTAGGCCGAATAGCGCCATTCAGGTAGTACCAGCGCCGGTCTTCCTTTATAAACCGGCTGATCTCATGCAAATGTCCCAAGTGACCTTTGTTGTGCCAGTAAGCTTTAAACTCCACTAGGCCATTATCGTCGTTTTCCTTGCCGTCTTCGATGTGCAATATTTCTAATCTGTACCAGATATTACCATCCTCCATATTCAAAGAGGCCGGCAGGCTGCTGGAATGCCAAGTTTTTAATAGATAATCGGTTAAGTTTAGCGCGTAAGCCGCATAGCGGGAGCGCATCAGTATTGCAGCCGTAGGCGCGGTACCGATGCCGGAGTGGTAAGGTTCACAGCACTCCGCATAGGCTAAGCCACTGCAACAAGGACAGGGCGGGTTCATGCTGGTTTACGGGTATAGCGGTGCTTTACGCCGCTCGGAAAATATTCCGGATCCGCGAAAGCGCGCAGGTCAACGCGCGGTATTTGCTTGTCCGCTGGAATATAGTTGGCGAACTCGCTGTTCAAACGCAGCAATTCTTGCCGTATCGATTCCGCCATGCGTAAACCCATGGCGGAATCCTCCTTCACGTTTGGTAATAATTCCGCGGTAATTTTGAGGAGCTTATCGCCGTCGTCGTTTTCCTCGGTTTCCAAAACAAATTTGCCGGTGATCCATGCGCTGATATCCGGCTGTTCCAATGCCACGGTGATGTTTTCAGGGTAAATATTGGCGCCATAATAGGACACGGTAAAATCGGCGCGGCCAAATACGAAAACAAAAGGCAACGGATAATCGGGCTGGGCTTCGTCCAGGCCATACTCCACCAGATTGGCGTTGTGCGCCTGCAAAAAAGACATCATACGCTGATGGTCGATGATGCCGCCTTTGTCGGCTATGTGATAGCGTACCAGTGGCACGCCGTTATCGCCCGATACCACCAGCGTACCCTGGTACTCTTCAAAAAAGCGGCTCATGGGATCGTATTGCACCAGCGTCGGCAAGCGCGCTTCGCCAAACAATTCATGGGCGGCAGCGGGGTTGGCAGCCAAAAAACGGCGAATGGCTACGCTCAAAGGTGTTTCGTTACCCAGTACGCCGCCATCGGCTGTGCCATACAGCGAGGCAAAATCGTAGCAAATATCCGCCGCACCGACGCGTCCAGCGACCAATGTGCGCCATTCTTCACTGAAAACTTCGCCGGCAAACACCATCTTTATGCCATAGCGGTGCCATTCGATGCTCTCGGCCAAACCGGCATCAATCACGTCTTTAATAAATGGGGGATATCCCAATAATACGGTTTGCTGAAACTGGGAGGATAGCGCCTTAATGACGCGGAAGATTTCCTGTTTATTATTGCCCGGCGTGGCAACCATCAGAGGATAGCCTTTTTGTGCCAAATGCCAGCAGCAGGAGGTGGTATACATGCCGCCCACCCAATTGCCCAAAGCGAAGCACACAACGGCCAGGGTTCGGCACTGGTGAGCATGGAAAGCGCGGAATACCTGTTCAAATCGCAAGGCCACGTCATATTCATCCTGCAGCGTACGGGGCCAAAACGTGGGCGTGCCGGTGGAGCCGGAGGACACGGCAATGCGGCAACAAGAATCCAGGCGCCCCCGCCGGCAGCGATCCGCCAGGGGATAAGCGTGCATATAATTGGCCTTCGTCATCAAAGGCAGGTGTTGAAAATCGGCAAAGCCCATTACGCCGGCCGGATTGACGCCCTGGGCCAGCAGGAATTCACGGTAGGCGGGGGCATCGCGCAAGGTATTGCGGTACAGGCCAAGTACCGCCGCTTGGGCGTCGGCGCGCATGCGTTGATGCATCAATTCATCGAAAGGGGTATTGAGAAAATGGCGGGTTTCTTTGGCAGTGGAAATACGCTGACTGGTCATGGAGGGGCTCCTGGTGTTATCGCAAACCGACGGACTTGATCGAATCCAGGTAAGGCAATTTTTTGTGCACTTTGTGCAGCAACTGCGCTAAGTCCTGCTTTAACTGTCTGTCGCTGATGGCCAAGCCGCTACGAATCGGCGCCCTGGCCGCGCGTAACAGATAAGGATAAGCCTGTTCATACTCGCCATGGCTGACGAGAAAATCGCCATAAAAATAATTGCTGTCCAGGGCATCAGGGAACAGTTGCAGTGCTTTCAGTAGATAATCGCGGGCCAGATCGTCGTCGCCGAAAGAAATCGGCCAGCCCGGTACTTGATAATATAGCGCGCCCAGCGTGATGAAGGCTGAACCTTCCATGACCAAGGGATCGATGTCCTTGGCTTGCAACAGTAACTGGCGCGCTCTTTCGATATTGGACAAAGCATCGAACCCCCAACTGACGCCGCTGTAGACGCACAGCACGATGGCCTGGATGATCCAGCTTTCCGCGCGTTCGGGATAATCGCGCCGCAGTTGCTCGACCCCTCCCAGCAGCACTTCCAGGCGTTCGGCTTTTTCCCGGTCCGGCGCCAGATAGTAGGCCTGCTGCCAGGCTTCCTGCAATGCATTAAAGCGTTCATCGAACGCCGTGTCGGCCACTGCCGTCCCCGCAATCGACCAGAGCAGGAATGCGGCCAGGCGGCGTTTAAACTTCATCATGCCCATGTCACCCTAACTTTTTCCAGATAAATCAAGCGGCGCAGAGTTTAACCCAAGGGGCATGGCGAAACAGAACGAAAATAGGTCAACAATGTACTTGCCAGATGCGTGGGTAGTGCTACCATGCAGGTGTAACCGTTTGGCTCCCCCTGTTGTGATGCCCCTACCCCGGCCCGCTTCCGTCAAAAGGAGCGGGTGGCAATGGACAGAAGGCTAAACGGTTACCCTGCCTTTTTGATCAACGCGGTTTGCAAGTATGTCGGCCTTCGGGGTAAGTGACATTTTGCCATCGCGCTCCCCCTCTGATTGCAATTTTCCAAGCGTTTTTCTTTTATCGACAGGAGATGGATTCATGAAAATCATGCGTGTAATAGTCTCGATATTGGCTTTGGTGAGTACGGCGGTGGTCGATGCCCAGGCCGCCAGCAGCAACGATCTTGATCGATGCAGCGAAACCGGTTATGTCGGTTCCAGCGCCGATTCTTGCGGCGGAGATGATCTGACGCGGGGCATAATTCAGGTCAGCCGTTCCGGCAAAGTGGCCGTCACCGTTACCGGCGCCGAGGCCGACCCGCTGTATCCGTATAATTTGTACGAGGTTTATTGGCTGCCCGTGGGCGAGGCAGTAACTTCCGCTCAATTGATCGGTAATTTTGTCACCGATTGCAACGGGAACAGCATAAAAAATTCCGGCAGACCCGGCATCGCTTGGCTGAAGACAATCAGTAAAGCGGCGGATATCACATCGACCAGTTATTCCAATATTTATACATTGGTCGGCAATATAAGTTCCGGAGTGTTTTTGGTATATGACCGTGGCCCTTATTCATATACATCCAGTATTACAGCGCCCTGCAATCCAGCCACGTTGAGCGAATATAATACCACTACGTCGCCAAACGACGGCAGCGCGGCCAAATCGACCACGCCTTTTGCCAATCCAGTGGTGGTGCCTGACTACCGAATACAATTCATGTCCGGTTATCACAACTGACAAAAAACCGCTGGTTTTGAATGGCGGCGATGGGGGGACGTATTGAGCGGTGGCAATGGCAGCGGTACCGGCGCTGCCGTACAAATCGCCACGCTCAGCGGGGTGAACAGTCTGAGTTGGGACGATTTTTTTGGGGGGGCTTTCCGGCGCGCACAAACGCGCGCTGGTGCCATTTCAGCGGAATTACCGGCAAAATCGCCGAAAAGCGGCGGCGGACAGCAGGCCGAGCAGCGACCAGAACAGTGCATTGCAAGCCAGCGTGAGCAGACGGAACTGCGTTTGCAAGGCTTCCGGCGCCAGACTGATGGGTTCGGCGATTTGGGGTGCACCGATCAGGTGAGGCATCGTCAGCAGCAGCACGCCCAAGGCTTGCCAAGGCCGACGCTGCTGCAAAAACAGCAATCCCAGTCCCAGCGCGGTAGCCGCCACCGTGCTCAACCACCAATGCTGGCGGGTCAGCAATTCGCCACTGGCGGTACCCGGCAGCTCAGGTGGCAACCCCAGGCTGGGCGCCGCAAAAAACACCGTGAACCCCGCCAAGCCCCAGGCCAGCCCTTGCAACGCATTGGCCGGCCTGCGCAGCAGGTACAGGCCCATGAATATCAAGCCATAGCCCAGCGCCAGCACGGTGTTGCCGAGCGCCGTGGCCAGCAGGCGCTGCGTTTCGGTTTCCGGTTGCCAAGCCTCGGCTTCGGCTGGCCCGTGTTCATGCACGACGGCGTTTTCGTAGGTTTCCGCCTGGAGTATCAGCGGCGTAACCCACAAAGCCTGCGCCACGGTCAATACCAGGGCGGCCAAGCTGCCGGCCAGCAGGGCCGGCAATAAAATGCGGCTGAACACGGGGCGATTTAATGGCAGGGAAAAGCGGCGGCGTGGCGGGTATCGTGGGTGGCGTTGTGCACGGCCTGCATCGGTGCAAAGCCCACGGCGAGCACCAGTGCGCTGCCCAGCAGCACGGCGGCCAAGGCCGGAACCCAATGGTGGACCTCGATGCCCGTCAGTTTGCTCAAGGATGGAATCACCATGAAAATCTCCTTTACGTTGGTTGCGATAGCGTTAGCGGGAAGGTGCGCATGTTATCACTGCAAATAGAATATCTCACTACCCGATTACGCCCTTCCTGCTTGGCGCGGTACATGGCCTGGTCGGCGGCGGCGACCAGGGCGGCGAAATCCAGCCCGAGGCGGCTGGAGTCGGCGACGCCGATGCTGACGGTGCTGCACAGGCCATGACCGCCGAATTCGATGGTCGTCGCGGCGTAGTTTTTCCGTAATCGCTCCGCCAACGCAAAGGCTTCCGTTTCGCCGGTGGCCGGCAGCAGCACGCAGAACTCCTCGCCGCCGTAGCGGGCGAAATAATCGTCGCCACGCAGGGATACCGGCGCAATAGCGGCCAGGCGCCGCAATGTTTCATCCCCCGCCGGATGGCCGTATTGGTCGTTGATGGCTTTGAAGTGGTCGATGTCTATCATCATGACGGCCAGCGTTTCTCCTGTGCGCCGGCAGCGGGCCAGCAAGTGCACCGCTTCGTCTTCCAGACAGCGCCGGTTCAGCGCGCCGGTCAGGCCGTCGCGCAAGGCCAGTTTGTGCAAATCGGTGGCGAGCCGGTAGTTCAGCATCAGCACAAAGCCGAAGGTTACGAATAACTGCGTCAGGCTGCTGATAAAAAACAGCGCTGGATTGAAGGGAGCTTGGGTGTACAAGCCGTAAGTGCCGGGCGGTGCCCGGTATACCCACACGACTCTGGCCAGCATCATGCAGGCTTGCGTAACGAACACTCCACCGGTAAACCAGTACGCCGTGCGCAGGGGAGATTCGATGCGGATCAACAAGGCACGGGCGCACACCACGTTGATCACCGCCATGAGCGAGGAATTGGCGATGATGCGGGCTTGCACGTCGGGATGGATGGAATTGAACCAGGCGTTTTGCGCGAACATCCAAACGGCTATCAGACAGGGAAAGCGCCAATCGCAGCCGCCGGTTTTGAAGGCCTGGATGCCGGTGTATTGCAAACTCATGCCGGTCCCCACCAGCGTGGCGCTGCCGGTAATCAGCCAGCCGTCGCCGGGCTCGAACATGATGTAGGCGGCGCTGAAACCGACGCTGATCAATAAGCTGGCCAGCGCCCACAGGCGTATGCCGCGTATATTGTCGGCGTGCAGTCCCGCCAGCGCCAGCAGGCCGGAAAACGACAGACTCAGCACGGACATCATCACGATCATCGTGCGGGGATCGAGATTCATGGCGGCGTGATCAGGCATGGGTGCCGGCCTTGGATGCAGTAGTGATCCAGCCAAACAGGCGTGGGGTTGTCATGAGGCAATCAGAGGCGTACAGGGTTTCGGACAGACTCAACGAGGATTCGGCCTTGCGTCGTTCGTGCGGCAAAGTGGGCGTCATCCTACCAAAATAAGCCATGCGGGTGTTTGCGGCCGTGTCGGCAGTGCATTGCCCGATTTATTTGTCCAGGTGGATTTCCTGTCGCTATGATACGGGATGCGGAGCATCCAGGGCCGATCCCCCCAATGCCGTTGTGAAGGACACCTTTGGGAGCCAACTTCGTAGGGTACGCTGTGCGTACCTTCAATGGCGTTGAAAGGTACGCACAGCGTACCCTACATTTCTCACCGCAAGCGGAGCTTACTTCAACAGCATTGACGCCCCCCACCGATTCGAGCAGGAGATTGTCATCAGTACCGTAGCCGTGGAAAACGATATTTACGCCCCGCTGGGCGAATTGCTGCTGGACAGCGGCAAGTTGAAATCGCCGGAACTGGCGCGCGCCAGGCGTTTAGCGGCGCAGGTGGAGCACGTGCCGCTGCCGCGCTTTCTGGTCAAAATGGGGCTGGTGTCGGAGCGCGACATGGCCGAAGCCCTGGCGAAGCTGAGCGGCCAACCCATCGTGGAGTCGGCGGCTTATCCGGCGGCATCGCCGCTGCCGGAAACGATTTCGCCGCGCTTTCTCAAAGAGTTTCTGCTGGCCGGTCTGGAACAGCAGCCCGATGGCTACGTGGTGGCCGCCGCCGATCCGCTGGATAGTTATGCCATCGACGCGCTGGCGCTGGCGCTGGAAAAACCGGTGCAAGTGCGGGTAGGCTTGCCGTCCGAGCTGGAACGGGCCATTGAGCAGCACAGCGGCGGCGCCCAGCCACCCAGCGAGTCTGCCGACGGCGCCATCGACGCGGCGCTGGACGAGACCGACGTGGAACACCTGAAAGACCTGGCCAGCGAAGCGCCGGTGGTGCGCCTGGTCAACACGATATTCCAGGAAGCGGTGGAACGGCGCGCTTCCGATATTCACATCGAGCCCTTCGAACACGCTTTGACGGTGCGCATGCGCGTCGACGGCGTGCTGCGCAACGTCGACGCCCCGCCGGTGCGCTCCACGGCGGCGGTGATTTCGCGCATCAAGATCATGGCCAAGCTCAACATCGCCGAGCGCCGCCTGCCGCAGGACGGCCGCATTAAATTGCAGGTGCAGGGCAAGGAGCTGGATTTGCGCGTCTCGACCGTGCCCACCATGTACGGCGAAAGCGTGGTGATCCGCTTGCTGAACAAAGAAAGCATCGTATTCGATTTTGCCGCGCTGGGCTTCGACGGCGAAGCATTGCAGCGCTTTTTGAAAGTGTTGGCGCTGCCGCACGGCATCATCCTCATCACCGGCCCCACCGGCAGCGGCAAGAGCACCACTTTGTACACGGCGCTGCACAGGATCAACACGCCGGAGCGCAAGATCATCACCGTGGAAGACCCGGTGGAATACCAGCTGGAAGGCATCAATCAAATCCAGGCCAAACCGCAGATCGGCCTGACCTTCGCCAATGCGCTGCGCTCCATCGTGCGTCAGGACCCGGACGTCATCATGATCGGCGAAATGCGCGACCTGGAAACCGCGCGCATCGCCGTGCAATCGGCGCTGACCGGGCACTTGGTGCTGTCCACCCTGCACACCAACGACGCCGCCGGCGCGGTGACCCGCCTGCTGGACATGGGGCTGGAAGACTACCTGATCACTTCCACCGTCAGCGGCATACTGGGGCAGCGCCTGGTGCGCCACTTGTGCATGCACTGCCGCCAGCCGCACCCGGCGCTGCCGGAAGCGGTGGAGCAATTAAGCCTGCGGCGCTTTGTACCCAGCGGCGACGTGCTGCTGTACCGGCCGGTGGGGTGTGAGATCTGTGGCGGTTCCGGCTATCGGGGCCGTTTGGCGATCACCGAGTTTTTGGTGATGACTGACGCCATCCGCAGCTTGGTGATGGCGCACGCCCAGGCGCGCCACATCGAAGAAGCCGCGCTGGTCGAAGGCATGCACACCATGATGGACGACGGTTTGCGCAAAGCCGTCGAGGGGCTGACCACCATCGAAGAAGTAATGCGCGTGACCAGCGATACGTAGGTACGCTGTGCGTACCTACGAGGGCGTCGTTACGCAACGGGTTGCAAACCCGTTTCAGCTTCGTTCCTCGCTGGGCTGGATGTATTCGGCGAACCGGAAGCCGGAGCTTCCAGAGCTGGGTTCCCAAGCTGGAGCTTGGGAACCAGTGCTACTACCGTAACCATCGCAACCAGAGCCTGTGCTCAATCCCCTTCCAACGGCCAGCGGCGTCCTTTGAGCAGGCCTTTCCAGTAGATGATCGGCAGTATGTAACGCTTCAGCAGATACATGCTCAGGCGTTCCTTGGCCTGGTCGAACGGGAAAGTTTCTTTGGGATTCAGGTCGTAATCGAATTCCGCCAGTATCAGCTTGCCGCGCCCGGTGACCAGCGGGCATGAGGTGTAACCGTCGTAACTGGCGCCGGGGTTTTGTTTTTTCATCACCGCCAGCAGGTTTTCCACCAACACCGGGCCTTCGGCGCGCACCGCGGCGGCGGTTTTGGAGGTCGGCAGGCTGCTGGCGTCGCCCAGGCTGAATACGTTGGGATAGCGCACGTGTTGCAGGGTTTGTTTGTTGACGTCCACCCAGCCGGATTCGTTGGCCAGCGGGCTGCCCTTGATGAAATCCGGCGGTCCCATCGGCGGGGTGACGTGGATCATGTCGTATTTGACGGTGATGGGTTCCTGGGTTTCCAGGTTGACGAATACGGCTTCCTTCTCTTCCCCGCGAATTTCGATCAGGTTATGCTTGAAGCGGGTTTCGATCTGGCGCGGGCCGACCACGTATTTCAGCAAGGCTGCGGCGTATTTTTTGACGGCGAAGATGCCGGGGCCGGCGCACATGTAAATGACCTGGGTTTTGTCGCGCAAGCCCTGCTTGCGGAAGTGCTCCTCGGCCAGATACATGATTTTCTGCGCGGCGCCGGGGCATTTGATCGGCGTGGCGGGAAACGTGAACAGGGCGGTGCCGCCGGTGAAATTCTGGATGGTTTCCCAGGTGCTGTTGACGGTGTCGTAGCTGTAGTTGCTGCACACGCCGTTTTTGCCCATGGCTTCCGGCAGGCCTTTGATCTGGCCCCAGTTGATTTGGATGCCGGGCGCGACCACCAGGTAATCGTAGCTATAGGTTTTGCCGCCTTTGACGGTGACGCGGTTGTCGTCGGGGGCCAGACTGACGACCGAGTCCCTGATCCAGGTGGCGCCGGGTGGGATCAGGCCGACCGTGGGTTTGGCGGTGTCTTCGCGCTGCATGATGCCGCCGCCGACCAGGGTCCAGGCCGCCTGGTAATAGTGGGTTTCGGACGGCTCGATGATGGCAAGGTCGGTGACGCTGCCGCTACGCAGCAGGCTGGCCGCCGCGAACATGCCGGCGGCGCCGCCGCCGATCACGATGACTTGATAGTGCTCTTTGTCGCTCATGGTTTCTCTCTCTGTCAGGGGTGGTTACTGGATACTGGGGTTGTCGGTGGCGGCAAATTCATGCAGGCTTACCGCAATGCCTTGCCAAATGCAGCATGGGGCCTTCCAGCAGTAAATAAGCCACCAGGTTGCTGTCGGCGACGATCACTGGCGTCCTTCCTGGATAAAGCTTTCCACTTCCTCCGGCGTAGTCCACAAAGGGATGCGTTGTTGTAGCGCGCTGATTTCAGCCAGCTTTGCCGCGACGTCCCGTTTGGCCGGCATCAGATGCGCTTCCAGGCAGGCGATGATTTCCCGGTTCATGCTGCGATGGTTTTGCGCCGCGCTGATTTTCAAGCGCTGGTGCAAGGGTTCGGGTACGTTTTTCAGGGTGATGGTGGTCATGGCGACGATCAAAAGTTGCAGTCACTATGGACCTTATTGGAACCATTTGCGCTTGTCAATCGACTACAGATGATGCTGCGCACCGTTCTTTTTCAGCCAGGCCGACAGCCGATACAGCAATACCGTCGAGATCACCGTCAGCACGCCCAGCCAAAACTCTTTGTGTATGCCCAGCAGTTTGACCAGCAGCGGCAGGTCCAGTTCCCGGTGCAGGATGTACAGGGCGATGGCGCTGACGCACAAGCCAAACCCGCTGCGTAGCGCCTGGCTGCTGACGTGCGGCGCCAGCCGGCTGCCGAACAGGCTGCCCAATACGGTCAGCGTGGTGACGCCGCCGGCGAACGTGGGGTCGATCTGTACGTGATTCAAATAACCCGTCAGGCCGGCGAAGGCGTTCGCGGTAATGATCAGCAGCGAGGTGCCGATGGCGGCGCGCATCGACAGGCCGCCCATCAGGGTCAACGCCGGCACGATCAGAAAGCCGCCGCCCGCGCCTATCAGGCCGGTCAAACAGCCCACCGCGCCGCCTTGAATGGCGATGGCCCACAAGATCCAGGGGCTGCGGGGGCAGCTTGAGGTGGCGTTGGCTTCGGTTTCACGGCGCTTGAACAGCATGGCGCAGGCGGTGACCAGCATCATGACGCCGAACATCTGCATCAGCAGTTGGCCGGGAATCAATGCCGCCAGGCGTCCGCCCACATAGGCGCCGGCCATGGCCGCCAAGCCGAAGGCGGCGCCGGCGCGCCAGCAGACGTTGCCCAACCGGGCGTGCGGCAAGGTGGCGACACCGCTGGACAGCCCCACCACCAGCAAAGACGTGGCGATGGCGGCTTTGGGGTCCATGCCGGCCAGATAAACCAGCATGGGCACGGTAAGAATGGAACCGCCCCCGCCCAGCAG
The DNA here is from genome assembly GCA_004299145.1 of Methylococcaceae bacterium. Lineage (GTDB taxonomy): Bacteria > Pseudomonadota > Gammaproteobacteria > Methylococcales > Methylococcaceae > Methylogaea. The sequence goes on from SCQD01000027.1 coordinate 12,388, forward strand.
GCCCAGCAACAGGCCGATGCCGAGCGAAAGTCCTCCGATAGTCAACGTCATGATATTTTCCATCGTAAAAATCGTGGCGACCTTGTTTCTCCCTCACCCTTTGGGATAGGGGCGGGGTGAGGGAAAGCGGTCATGGTGCGAGTGCTTTCATGGGGAAACGATGCGTGCTCCATGACCGGTCAGGCGGCCAGACTGCCGCCGCACGCCTGGTTGGCCGGCACGGCGGAATGGATGTGGCGCGGCAGATCCAATTTCAAGTTGTTCATCAGTTGGATGAAAGACTCCCGGCTGCGCTCACGGCCCAAGCGCTCGTTGCAGTGCATCTCTTGTTCGATGGTGGAGACCGTATTGCCCCGGTAGTCATGGCCGGGATAGACCCGGGTTTCCGGCGGCAGGCTGAACAGTTTTTCGTGAATGCTGTCGTACAGCTTGCCGGGATCGCCCTGTTGGAAATCGGTGCGGCCGCAACCGCCGATCAGCAGAGCGTCGCCGGTGAATACTTTGTCGTCCACCACGTAGCTGACGCAGCCGTTGGTATGGCCCGGCGTGTGCAGTACGCGGATTTTTAGATCGCCCACGCTCAGTTCGTCGCCGTCTTTTACCAGCACGTCGGCACAGGCGGCGCCGCCGTCCTGGTGTACCACGCTACGGCTGCACAGCATGGCGCGCAGGCTGGCGGCGGCGGTGACGTGGTCGGCGTGTACGTGGGTTTCCAGTGTGTAGACCAGTTGCGCATTGTGCTTTTTCAGCAGATGCAGGTAGTTGTCCTGCTCGCTGAGTACCGGGTCGATGAGCACGGCCTGGCGGGTGCGCTCGCAGCACAGAAAGTAGGTATAGGTGCTGGTGTCTTCATCGAATAATTGTTCAAAGATCATGGGGTACTCCAGTAAGTTGATGTTGATTTACTCGTTCCCACGCGCCGCGTGGGCACGCAGTTGGGGCGCGCCGCGCCCCGCGCTCGTTCCCAAGCTCCTGCTTGGGAACCAGTCGTGATACTGCGATCAGATATATCAATTGCCGTGCCAAAGTAGTCAACCTAGCCAACCAATTGAATAACAAGAAAAAAGTGTTTGCGTCGGCAACCGCTATGTTGCATGATACGTTGCATGTTGCAACATACAGTGAAACATCATGAAACAAGATGAAACATCGCTGCCGCAAGCGTTGGCGGATTTGTCGGACGATCCCGTCATCGCCTCCCGTGCCGGCGTGGTGGTGCTGGCCAATCAGGCGGCGGGGCGCATGCTGCACTGCGAGGCGGCGTCGCTGGTCGGACGGGCCTTGCACGAAGTGATGCAGTTCGAGTGCGCGGTGGGCGACGACGAAGCGCACTTGCACTGCTGCTGGCTGTTGCCGGATGGCCGGCGCTTATGGGGGCGGCGCCTGGAAGCGGCTTGCGGCGAAGCGTGCCGGATCATCCGCTTCGTGACCGATGCGGCGCACGTGGGGGAGGGCGCCGACGCCGCCGGAGTGGTGAGTTTCCACGGCCTGATCAGCCGCGATCCCACCATGCGCCACACGTTTACCATGATCCGCAACGTCGCCCAGAGCGACGCCACCGTGCTGGTGCGCGGGGAATCCGGCACCGGCAAGGAACTGGTGGCGCGCGCCATCCATGAGGAGAGCAGCCGCGTCGGCCGTGCGTTTCTGGCCATCAACTGCGCGGCGCTGACGCCCAGCCTGCTGGATAGTGAACTGTTCGGCCACGTGCGCGGCGCTTTTACCGGCGCCGTCAAGGATCACGCCGGCTTGTTCGAGCGCGCCGACGGCGGCACCTTGTTTTTGGACGAAGTGGCGGAACTGCCGCTGGAACTGCAAGCCAAGCTGCTGCGGGTGTTGCAGGAGCGCAGCTTTATCCCCGTCGGCGGCAGCCGCGCCGTCGACGTGGACGTGCGCATCGTCGCCGCCACTCACCGCTCGCTGCGCGCCGAAGTCAAAGCCGGCCGTTTTCGCGAAGACCTCATGTACCGCCTGCGCGTCGTGCCGTTGTTTTTACCGCCGTTGCGCGAGCGGCGCCAGGACGTGGTGCTGTTGCTGTGGCACTTCATCGGCCTGCACAACGCCATGGGCGTCAGGCGCATCCAGCGCATCGCCCCGGAAGCCATGCGCGTCATGCTGGACTATCGCTGGCCGGGCAACGTGCGCGAATTGAAAAACGTGGTGGAATACGGATTTGCCGTGGGGCGCGGCGAAGAGCTGCGCCTGGACGAGTTGCCGCCGGAATTCCGTGAACGGCCGGCTCGGCCCGAACCCGCCCCGGCGGGAGCGGATGAAGCCCAGCGCATACGCCAGGCCATCGAACAGGCGGGCGGCAGACTGGATGAAGCCGCCCAGCGCTTGGGCATGAGCCGCGCGACGCTGTGGCGCAAGCGCAAGTATTGGGGGTTGGTTTGACGGCAATTCAACGGCATGGCTGCCAAGCCGGACGAAGGCGCATCGTTCGTGGCGCGAGGAGGCCGCGAATGATGCGCTTCGCCGACGTAGCGCATCCTGCTAAGCTTAACGTCCAATACCCATATCTAAAATGAGGTTGTGACATGGCTACTTCGATTCGCCTTGCTCCAGAAACCGAGCAGCGGCTTGATTTTCTGGCCGAGCATACGGGGCGTACCAAGGCTTACTACTTGCGCCAAATCATTGAGCAGGGTCTTGAAGACATGGAGGATTATTACCTAATTCATGCTCTTGCTTGGTAAATAAGGCATTTGTAAAAACTTAAAGTGCAGTTTGTCATAAAAAATATCTTCATCCTGGTCTTTCAAGCACACATCGCGCCTGAATTTACGGATTTTCTCCTCTTCATTATAATGAAAATCCAAAATGGCAATCAAGTAAATCGGCATTAATTCAAAAGTCCAAACGCCTTTTTTAGCCTGTTCCTTAATTGGAAAAGTTGAATAAAAAAGTGAACGGTCTTTGAAAAAAATCACCTTGGCTTTTGTATTTCCACAATAAAACATTCGCCTTTGACATTCTTGCAGAATATATCAAAAATGGCTTTGCGTTCTTTGTGCGTGCTTGGGATTCTTTCAGGATTTTTAAAATTCAACTCCGCCACTTGATGATAAGATGGCAATAATTGATTTAAAAAATCCATTAACAAATCCTTGCTTCCCTCTTCGCCAAACAGTTTTTTAAAGCAAAAATACGTGTAAGTATTAATATACTTTGCGGTCATTATTTACCCTCGTGCCCACACGCAAAACGGGGCGGCTTGCTGGTAATGGGTGACACATCACGTCCTGCATGAACCGGCACGGTTACACACCTGCCATCAGTCATGGGTACGTTGTGCGTACCGTAGCTCGAAGCGCAATGGTACTCGGCTGGCACGGGGTTGCAACCCGTCTCCAGAAGCCTGAGTGTTTCCGCGAGGACGCGGCGGCTTTCGGCGCATTGTCGCTGCGTACACTCACACCGACGCTGCGCCATAAGGTAATTGGGTTAAAAAGCCATGCGATGCCTATTCGTCAATGCCACTCCAACCGGTACAAATCCAGGCGCCGGTTGCTCAGGTTGCGGGAAGCGCCCCGGGTGCGCACCTGCCGCAACAGTTCCAGATTGACGTCGGCGATCAGCGTCATTTCCGTGTTGGGCGTCGCTTCCGCCAGTATCGCGTCGTGCGGAAAGGAGAAATCGCTGGGGCTGAAAATGGCCGCCTGCGCGTATTGAATGTCCATGTTTTCCGCGTGCGGCAGGTTGCCCACGCTGCCGCCTATCGCCACGAAACACTCGTTTTCGATGGCCCTGGCCTGGGAACAATAGCGCACGCGCTGGTAGGCGTTTTTGGTGTCGGTCCAGAACGGCACGAAGATGATTTGCGCGCCCTGTATCGTCGCCAGGCGCGCCAGCTCCGGGAACTCCGAGTCGTAGCAGATCAGCACCGCCACTTTGCCGCAGTCGGTGTCGAACACTTTGAGCGCGTCACCGCCTTTGACGCCCCAGCAGCTGACTTCGTCGGGGGTGACGTGGATTTTGTATTGCGCCTCGAAGGTGCCGTCGCGCCGCAGCAGCCAGGACACGTTGTACAGCTCGTGGGCGCTGTATTCCGGCAGCGAGCCGGCGATGATGTTGATGTTGTACGACATGGCCATGTTCAGCAGGCCGTTGCGGATGTCGCGGCTGAAGCCGGCCAGGGCGCGGATGGCGTCGGCCGGGTGCTTGTCGTTGAACAGCCCCATCAGCGGGGCGCTCATGTATTCCGGGAACAGCACGAAGTCGGCGTTGTAGCCGGCGACCGCGTCGATGAAAAATTCGGCGTGCCGCAACAGTTCTTCCACGCTGCTCAAGGTGCGCATCTGCCACTGCACCACGCCCAGGCGGATGATGTTTTTGGGGCTGCCGATGGAGCGGCTGGTTTCGACGTAGTCCAAGTTCAGCCATTCCAGCAGGGTGGCGTAGCCTTGCGACTCCTTGTCCACCGGCAGGTAGCCGGTCAGCAGCTTGCGCACGTGAAAGCCGTTGGCCAACTGGAACGACAGCACCGGATCGAAAATTTCCCGGCTTTTGACTTGTTCGATGTATTGCACCGGCGTCAGCGAACCCGCGTACTGGGCATAGCCGGGAATGCGTCCGCCGGCGATGAAGCGGCGGATGTTCAGGTTGCGGCACAGTTCTTTGCGCGCATCGTAGAGCCGGCGTCCCAGCCTTAAGCCGCGATGTTTGGGATGGACAAAAATATCGACGCCGTACAGCGTATCGCCGTTGGGGTCATGGTGGGTCAGGTGGCCTTCGCCGGTGATCTGGGCGTAAGTGTGGGTGTCGCCGAAGCGCGCATAATCGACGATCATGCTGAACGAAGCGGCGACCAGCACGCCGTTGTCTTCGATGCCCATCTGCCCCTGGGGAAAGCGGGTGACCTGCGAGGTGTATTGTTCCTTGCTCCAGGCACCGCCGAGGTTGCCGTAGACGTGGTTCATCAACTCGGCGATCTGGCCGTAGTCGTCCAGGGTCAGATTCCGCAACAACAGCTTGTGTTTTTTGGCTTTGTCTTTTTTCATGCGCGCCCTGTCTTACTTCACCGAATAACTAAACGGTACAAACGCCCCTGTCCGGATGCGGGCGAAAAGGTGGGGATCGCGGCACCCGGCGGCCGGGCTGAAGCGGGTGATTGTAGGCGCGGATTGTGATGGTTCGATGACAGGTCCGGACGGCGGCTGCCGCAATTTATCGGCCATGCGCAGATACAGGGTGCGGCGCTGGTCGGCGATTTCATCCCGCCCATGCAGCATGTAGCGGTTATCCACCATGGCGATGTCGCCGCGCTGCCAGGGAATGGCTGTGCCCAGCCGCGCACCCAGGTCGGCGATTTGCAGCACTATTTCGCTGGGTATCGGACTGCCGTCCGCAAAGCAGACATAGCTGCCATGGCGGCGGCCTTCTTGTGCTTCCCGCCAGGCGAACGGCAG
>SCQD01000028.1 GCA_004299145.1 Methylococcaceae bacterium
GGCGAACTGAGCCGGATAGACCCGGCTTTTGAACCCGCCATCGCGCTGTTGCAGGAGGCGCACATTCAGGTCAAAGAGGCCGGCCACGGCTTGCGGCGTTATCTGGACAGCCTGGAACCCAACCCGGCCGAGTTCACCCGGCTGGAACAGCAACTGGGCGCTTTTCACGATCTGGCGCGCAAGCACCAGGTGCGTCCTGAACAGCTGGCGGCGCACTTGCAAACCCTGCGCGCTGAATTGGCCGGTATTGCCGGCGGCGGTGAGCGGCTGGAAAAACTGGCCGCCGAACTGGCGCAGGCGGAAAGCGACTATCGCGCCGACGCCGCCGAATTGTCGCGGTGCCGCAAAGCCAAGGCGCTGGCGCTGGACGAACAAATTTCCACCACCATCCACGAGCTGGGCATGCCGCAGGGCCGCTTTGTGGTGGAGATCGCGCCCATGCCGGATGATGAGCCGCGTCCCCATGGCCTGGATCAGGTGGAGTTTTTGGTCAGCGCCAATCCCGGCTTGCCGCCCCGGCCTTTGAACAAAGTCGCTTCCGGCGGCGAACTGTCGCGCATCAGCCTGGCGATCCAGGTGGCCGTTATCGACGGCAAATCCACGCCTACGCTGATTTTCGACGAAGTGGACAGCGGCATCGGCGGGCGGGTGGCGGAAATCGTCGGCCAAAAACTGCGCGCGCTGGGTGCCGGCAAGCAAGTGCTTTGCGTCACGCATTTGCCGCAAGTCGCCGCCCACGGTCATCAACACTTGCTGGTGGAAAAATCCCAGCAGGGCGATGTTACCCAGTCGGCGGTGCGCGAGTTGACCCAGGACGAACGCATCCCGGAAACCGCCCGCATGCTGGGCGGTATTCGCATCACCGAGCAAACCCTGGCGCACGCCAGAGAGATGCTGGACTGGGTGGTAAACCCCGTCCAGCCGGAAGGTGGAGCTAACGGCAAGGCGCGTGCCGGCGGGCGGCAGCGCAAAGCATAGGCGGGTGCTCACGAGCTTCGCTCATCGTTTACGGGGCGCGGCGCGCCCAAACTGCATTCCCACGGAGCCCGTGGGAACGAGACCAACGAGGATTGATCATGCTGTTATTGCACCTGTTTGTGGATATTTGCCTGTTTCGCAAAGGACCGCAGGACGTACCGGATTCGCGGTTTCTGCTGGGTTTGGTGTTGGCGCTGTATCTGGGGGTGGGCACGCTGTTGTTGACGCCCGATACCGGTCTGGCGCAGGCGCTGTGGCAAACGGCGCTGGAAGCAGTCATGGATCTGGCGCTGGTGGGCGGCTTGCTGGCGACGGTGGGGCGTTTGGCCCGCTTTCGGCAAACGGTCACGGCTTTGCTGGCTACCGATGCCTTGGTCAGCGCGCTGGCGATGCCGCCCTTGCAAATGCTGGCCGGGGCCGGCGGCAAACCCCTCGCAGCCCTGTTGTGGCTGGCGCTGCTGATCTGGCATATCGCCATCATGGCCCACATTTTGCGCCATGCCTTGTCCCAGCCGATCGGCATCGGTGTTGCGGTCGCTGTGCTGTATACCACGGTGCTGTTTCAGCTGATGGCGTTTTTGTTTCCAACCGCATAGGAACCACACCATGCAAGCTTACCAACACATCCTTTTGGCCACCGATTTCGGGGAAGGCGCGGAATGCATCGTGCGCCGCGCACACGACATGGCCGAGCGCCATCAAGCCAGGCTGACTTTACTGCACGTGATGGATTACCTGCCGATTGCCGACGCGGCTTATGGACCCGGTGTGCCGTTCGACGCGGAGCAGAGTCAGCAATTGTTGGAAAATGCCCATCGCCGTTTGACGAGCATGGCGAAAGGGCTGGCCATCGACGAATCGCAATGCCGGGTGGAACTCGGCAGTCCCAAAGAAGACATTATCCGCATCGCCGAGGAACTGGGCGTGGATTTGATCGTACTGGGCACGCACGGCAAACACGGTTTGCAATTATTGCTGGGCTCCACTTCGTCCAGCGTACTGCACCATACCCAGTGCGACGTGCTGGCCATCCGTTTGAAGAAAGCCTCATGAAACGGCTGGTACTGATCCGGCACGCCAAAAGCAGCTGGAAAAACGCCGATCTCGACGATTTTGACCGTCCGTTGAGCGGCAGAGGTAAGCGGGAAGCGCCCGCCACGGCGTTGCGCCTGAAACAACTAGGCTTGCAGCCGGATTTGCTGCTCTCCAGTCCTGCGAAGCGGGCGCGCAAAACGGCCAAGATCGTGGCGGAAACCTTGGCTTATCCCGTGGTTGAGATCAGACTGGACGCGCGGCTCTATTTGCAGGGCGTGGATGCGTTGGAGGCAGTGCTGGCGGAGACCGGCGATGCTGACGCAACCGTGATGCTGGTGGGGCACAATCCGGATTTGACGCGGTTGGCCGAACGCTTGACGGGGGAAACGCTGGATGAAATTCCTACTGCCGGCGTGGTGGATATTCGGTT
>SCQD01000260.1 GCA_004299145.1 Methylococcaceae bacterium
TCAAATATGAGTGGCTGCCTTGGGAGGCCTATTCCAGCTTCGGAGCACTGCAGGACGCCCTCCAGGATATTTTCCGGAACCTTGGCGGACAATACCGGATTAATTTTGCATGAGTACTTAAAATGAATGATAAATACATGGGTTCTGATTTCGACGATTTTTTGAAAGAAGAAGGTATATTCGAACATTGTCAAGCAGTGGCGGTTAAGCGCGTGTTGGCATACCAGCTTCAGCAATTTATGGAAGAACATCAGATATCCAAAACAGAAATGGCGGGGCGCATGCAAACGAGTAGAGCGGCACTGGATAGACTGTTGAATCCAGATAATACAGCCATTACGCTGGATTCCATGATCAAAGTCGCTTCTACGGTGGGTAAACAACTTTCCATTTCCATGACTTAACTTCTTGCGTTTTTATGTGAGCTTTTCTGTTTCCACAGAGCCCTGATGAACGTATAAACCCCGTTTGTTGACTTATACACAACGTTATGTAACGGGTTACAAACCCGTTCCAGCCTTGTGATCCCCCATAAACTGTTCCAGTTTGGGAAAACGCTCGGCAATATCGCTGCCGGTATACTCCGCCACCCAGCCTTCCGGGGTAGTGAACAGGCGGATGCACTTCAACTGCGGCGCCGCGCCCATGTCGAACCAGTGTTTGACGTTGGCCGGCACGCTGATCAAATCCCCCTGCTCGCACAGCACGGCGTACACCGTTTCGTCCGGGTGCAAAAAAAACAAGCCGCGACCGCCGACGAAAAAGCGCACTTCAAAATCGCTGTGCGTGTGTTCCGACAGGAACTTTTGCCGCAACGCCGCCCGGTCCGGGTGGTCGGGGGCTACGCTGATCACGTCCGCCGACTGGAAGCCGTACTGGTTTTTTAATTGTTCCACCGGGGCTTGATAGGCTGTCAGTACGGTGTTTTGATCGGCGTTTGCCGGCAAAGACGCTCCTGCGGTCCAGCGTTCAAACTGCACGCCGATGGCGTCCAGGCGCGCGGCCAGCGCGGTAAAGTCGCCGATTACTTCAGGTTGGGCGGGGTTGGCATGGGGATAAACAACGAGCAGGCTCATGATTTTTTGACTCCGTGCAGGCGAATTTCAAGGTCGAACAGGAATTCCAGCGCTTCCAGGTGGCGCAATGCTTCCGCGATGGAACTCCCCCAGGTATAAAAGCCGTGGCCGGCGATGATGTAGGCGTGGCATTCGCCGTGCAATTGCAGGTATTCATCCACTCGCAACGACAGGCGGCCGATGTTCTGGTCGTTGGGAAAAATCGGCACCGTCACCTGGACTTCGTGGGTGTCGATGCCGCGCAGGGCTTTCAGCAGTTCCTGGTCTTCCAGGACGATTTCATTTTGAAACAGGCGCGAGGCCAGAATCGCATTGGGCGAATGCGGGTGCAGCACGGCCGTGACTTCGGGAAAACGCCGGTACAAGGACGTATGCAGCAGGGTTTCCGCCGACGGGCGTTTGCCGTCCAACGGCTGGCCTGCCTCATCCACCAGCATGATGTCCTCGGGCGTCAGGTGGCCTTTGTGCTGGCCGGACACGGTGATGGCGATGCGGCCATCATGCAGGCGGGCGGAAAAATTGCCGCTGGTGGCCGGCACCCAGCCACGGCCGTGGATGTAGCGGCCGGCTGCAATCAGTTCAGCGGTGAGCAGAGTCAGTTCGTCGGTAGACACGGTGGCAATCAGCAGTGAGGAGAACGGCGATTGTAGTTGTCATGCCCCGCAAGCTCAACGGATTGTGCGCAATGGCCGTTAACCCGTGCGATAATCCGAGCTTTGCCGTTCACTGCGCCCAATATAGAAACAATGTTTGCAGATGGAGCCTTTTGATTCCACGCCTTCCGGCCAGCCCGGACAGGACATCGCAACCCTGGAGACCCTGGTAACGGCGATTACCGGGGCTACCGGCCAGCGCCTGCTGGACAACATCGTCCGCTGGGCTTGCAGTTGGCTGGGTGCGGAGCTGTGCCTGATCGGCGAGGTTCACAACGAGGCGTATGTTTGCACCATTTCGGTATTCGCGCACGACCAGCCGGCCTCCGACTTTTGTTATCGCCTGCCGCTGCCGCCCTGCAGCTGTTACGAAAACCTCCACCAGTGCTTCAGTTGCGAAAAAGATCTTTCTTGCCTGAGCAACTACAACCCGCTGATTCATGAACTGCCCGATCACCACTATTTAGCCCTGCCCATCATCAACCGGCAGAACGGCTTGCTGGGGCTGTTTGCCATTTGCAGTCCGAAAAAACCGCGCTTTACCCCGCAGCGCCAAAAACTGCTGGAATTGCTCACCACCATGGCGGCCTCGGAAATCGAACGCCGCTCGGTGGAAGCACAGCTGCGCCGCCGCGACTACATTCTGGACGCCGTGTGTTTTTGCTCCAGCCTGCTGCTGCGCGCCGAACGGTTGAACCAGGTCATCAATACGGTGGTGGATCGCCTGGGCCGCGCCGCCGAGGTCAGCCGCACCAGCGTATTCGAAAACAGTTTGGCGCAAGATGGCGAAATACTCTGCAACCTGCGTCATGAATGGGTGGCCGACGGCATCCGCCCACAGATCGACAATCCCTCTCAGCAAAATTCTTCTTATCGCGACGGCGGTTTCAAGCGCTGGATCGAGTTGCTCGGCACTCATCAGGTTATCGCCAGCCCGATACGCGATTTGCCCGAAACCGAACGTATCGTGCTTACCCAGGGCGACATCAAATCCACCCTGGTGGTGCCGATTTTTATCGAAGGCGCCTGGTGGGGTTTCATCAGCTTCGACGATTGCGTGCAGGAGCGGGAATGGTCGGTGCATGAAGTCGGCGCGTTGCTGGCCGCCGCCAGCGTGATTGCATCGGCCATCCAGCGCCATCAGGGCGAAAAGCGCCTGCGCCAGGCGGCTACCATGTTCGAAAACACCATTCAGGGCGTGGTCATTACCGACAACCACGGCAATATCGAGGCCGTCAATCCGGCTTTCACCGACATTACCGGCTATAGCGAAAAAGAAGTATTGGGGCAGAATCCCCGCCTGCTCAATTCAGGCCGGCACAATCAGGATTTTTACGCCTCCATGTGGCAGTCGGTGCTGAACAGCGGCCGCTGGCGCGGTGAAATCTGGAACCGCCGCAAAAACGGCGAGGTGTATCCCGAGTTGCTGACCATCAGCACCGTCAAAGACAAAAACCACGCTATCCTCAATTACATCGCGGTGTTTTCCGACATCAGCGAAATCAAGGAAACCCAGCGCCAGCTGGACTACCTGTCCAACCACGACCCGCTCACCGAACTGCCCAACCGGCGCTTGTTCCAGGAACTGCTGGAGCACGCCGTCGCCGTCGCGCAGCGGGAAAAGCAAATGGTCGGTGTGCTGGTATTCGACCTGGACCGCTTCAAGCAGATCAACGACAGCCTGGGACACCCGGTCGGCGACGCCCTGCTGCAAGAGGTCGCCAATCGCCTGCGCCATGCCATTCGGCGCGGCGACACCCTGGCCCGCCTGGTGGGCAACCAGTTCGCCCTGCTCATCGAAGAAGTGGAAGACGCCCAGCTATTGAGCAAAACCGCCCGGCAACTGCTCGATACCTTGAGCCGTTCCATGCAGGTGCGCGAACACGAGTTTTACGTCACCGCCAGCGTCGGCATCGCGCTGTTTCCCGGCGACGGCCAGGACGTGCAAACGCTGATCCGCAACGCCGAATCGGCCATGTATCAGGCCAAAGAGCAAGGCCGCAATACCTACCACTATTATTCGGCCGAGCTGACGCTCAATTCGTTCGAGCAGATGCTCATGGAAAACCACTTGCGCCACGCGCTGGATAAAAACGAACTGGTGCTGCACTATCAGCCCCAAGTGCTGCTGAACAGCAACACCATCGTCGGCGCCGAAGCCTTGATCCGCTGGCAGCACCCCGAGTTGGGTTCCATTTCGCCGATCCGCTTCATTCCCATCGCCGAAGAAAGCGGCTTGATCGTGCCCATCGGCGCCTGGGTATTGCGCACCGCCTGCCGGCAGGCCAAAGCCTGGCGGCAGGCGGGGTATTCGTTGAAAAGCATCTCGGTGAATATCGCCGGTCCCCAGTTCGAGCGGGCGGAATTTGTCGACACCGTGCGCCAGGCCTTGGCGGAAACCGGTCTGGAACCGGAGGCGCTGGAATTGGAAATTACCGAAACGTTTATCTCCCAGCGCATCGATCATGCGCTGACGGTGTTGCAGGAACTGCGTCGCCTGGGCGTCAAGCTGGCCATCGACGATTTCGGCACGGGTTATTCCTCCATGATGTACCTGAAGCGTTTACCCATCGATAAACTGAAAATCGACCGCTCGTTTGTGTCCGACCTGCCGCAGAACAAAGAGGACGTCGCCATCGCCAGGGCCATCATCGCGTTGGGCAAGAGCATGGAATTCACCGTCATCGCCGAAGGCATCGAAACCCTGGAACAACAAGCCTTCCTGCTCAAGGAAGGCTGCGATCAGGGCCAGGGTTTTCTGCACAGCCGCCCCATCCCCGCTGAGCAATTTGAAGCGTTGCTGGTCAACGGGATTGCCTTATAGCAGGAGCTGGTTCCCAAGCTCCTGCTTGGGAACCCGGCCCGGGAAGCTCTTGCTTCCTGTTAGGGGCTGAATTTCTGGCCCATCCTCCCTGGCCCCTGTTGTTGCATGTAACGTTATCGCACGTTATTGTGATACATGTAACGATAGCAAGAGGAGGTTTTATCATGGCTGCCCCAGTCGCTGTACGCGTAAAAAAGCGGCGCGATGCGCTACGCATGGCCGGGCTTCGCCCCGTTCAACTTTGGGTGCCTGACGCCAGGCAGCCCGACTTTGCGGCGGAATGTCGCCGTCAATCCAGGCTGGCTGCTCAGGCAGACATGGCGGACGTGGCGTTGCTGGATTTCATGGATAAAACTTTGATCGATCTGGAGGGCTGGACCGAATGAAGCGAGGCGACTTGGTGACCATCGCCTTGCAAGGCGATTTTGGCAAGCCCAGACCCGCCTTGATTATTCAATCCGATCTGTTTAACGAGCATGCAACCGTTACGGTTTTGCCGGTGTCGAGCACATTGATCGATGCGCCGTTGTTTCGCGTGACCGTCCAACCCGATGAAACCAACGGTTTGCAAAAACCGTCGCAAGTGATGGCGGATAAGGCTGTAACCGTGAAGCGGGACAAGCTCGGCCCAGTGATTGGTTCTGTCGAGGACAAGATAATGCTTGAGGTTGAACGTTGTCTGGCGATGTTCTTGGGCATCGTCAAATGAGCAGCCATGTAGCACTCATTACGTACTGCGGGTTCAACGCATGAAAACCGACGCTCCGCCAGCATTTTGTTCACTACTGACCCTGCCTGAAGTCCGGCGTGTCTATCTGGAGGATTTCCCAGATCAAAGCAGCGGCGCTCTCGGATTAATTACCCTGATAGTCTGTCCACCCGAGCAAACCAGCGCACAAATCAAGCGTGTAACATCACATGCTTCGCCACCTGTACCATTCACCGAATGGCTGGATTTCATCGAAACCATACTAGTCTATAAACTGCCTCAACTCACGCGAGAGGAGATCAAGCAAATGATCGGCATACAAGACGTCGAACTCAAACAAACCCGTTTTTATCAGGATGTATTTAGTGAAGGGCGGATGGAAGAAGCACAAACCTTGCTATTGCGCCTGCTCACCAAGCGCTTCGGCGCAGTGAACGATGAAGTACGTCAGCGCATCGGCCAGGCGACTACCGAACAATTGGAAATATGGACAGACAATATTCTGGATGCAAAAACACTGGCGGCAATATTTGACAGGCATTGAAGCTACGCAGCTTGATAACTTGAATAAATGGACTATAACCCCATCCCCGTTTCCCTTCCACCCCGCGACCTGTTCTCCTACCGCCCCTATTGGGCCAAACGCTACGGCATCGCTCCGCAACTGCCGTTGTCCCGCGCCGAAATGGAGGCGCTGGGCTGGGATTCCTGCGACGTCATCCTGGTGACCGGCGATGCATACGTGGACCATCCCAGCTTCGGCATGGCGCTGATAGGACGATTGCTGGAAGCCCAGGGCTTTCGCGTCGGCATCATCGCCCAACCGGATTGGCATTCGGCGGCCGACTTTCAAAAACTGGGGCGGCCCAATCTGTTTTTCGGCGTGACCGGCGGCAACATGGACTCCATGGTCAACCGCTACACCTCGGACAAGCGCATCCGCTCCAACGATGCTTACACCCCCGACGGCGCGGCCGGCAAGCGACCCGACCGCAGCGTGCTGGTTTATTCCCAGCGCTGCCGCGAAGCCTATAAAGACGTGCCGCTGATCATCGGCGGCATCGAAGCCTCACTGCGCCGCATCGCGCACTATGATTACTGGTCCGATACGGTGCGCCGTTCGGTGCTGGTGGACGCCAAAGCCGATCTGCTGGTGTACGGCAACGGCGAGCGCAGCGTGGTCGCCCTCGCCCATCGCCTGGCCAAGGGTGAAACCATAGACCAGATCACCGATTTGCGCGGCACGGCATTCATCCGCAAAAGCGTGCCGGCGGGCTGGACCGAGATCGACGCCGGTGACGTGGATCAGCCCAGCGTGGTGGTGCCGCATCCCAGTCCTTACGATGACGCTCCCAGCGCTTGCCGAGCACAAGCCGGTTCTGTAGCGCCTATCCAGTTTCAGCGCAAAACCAAAACCGACCCGGCCAGCACCGTCATCCGCCTGCCCTCGTATGAGCAGGTCAAAGCCGATGCGTTGCAGTATGCCCACGCCTCGCGCACCCTGCACCTGGAGACCAATCCCGGCAACGCCCGCGCCCTGATCCAGCGCCACGGCGACAGGGAGGTCTGGCTCAATCCACCACCCATCCCCCTGACCACGGCGGAAATGGACCGCGTCTATGAACTACCCTATTCGCGTTTGCCGCACCATGCCTACGGCGGCGCCAAGCTGCCCGCTTTTGAAATGATCCAGCACTCGGTGACCATCATGCGCGGCTGCTTCGGTGGCTGCACGTTCTGCTCCATCACCGAACACGAAGGCCGCATCATCCAAAGCCGCTCGGAAGATTCCATCGTCGACGAAATAGCCGCCATTCGCGATACCTCGCCGACCTTCAGCGGCCATATTTCCGACCTGGGCGGTCCTACCGCCAATATGTACCGGCTGGGCTGCCGTTCCAAAGCCATAGCAGCCGCCTGCCGCAAGCTGTCCTGCGTTTATCCCCAGGTCTGCCATCAATTGGTCACCGACCACGGGCCGCTGATCAGGCTCTACCGCCGCGCCCGCGCCCTGTCCGGCATCAAAAAAATCTTCGTCGCTTCCGGTCTGCGCTACGATCTGGCGGTGCTGTCGCCGGAATACGTCAAGGAACTGGCCAGCCACCACGTCGGCGGCTATTTGAAAATCGCACCGGAACACACCGAAGCCGGCCCGCTGGCGAAAATGATGAAGCCCGGCATAGCCAGCTACGACCGTTTCAAGGCGCTGTTCGACAAGTTCTCCCGCGAAGCCGGCAAAGAGCAGTACCTGATTCCTTACTTTATCGCCGCTCATCCCGGCAGCACCGATGAAGACATGCTCAACCTGGCGCTGTGGCTGAAAAGAAACGATTTTCGGCTGGATCAGGTGCAAGCGTTTCTGCCTTCGCCCATGGCCATCGCCAGCGCCATGTACCACACCGGCAAAAACCCGCTGCACAAAATCAGCCGGAGCAGCGAGGCGGTGTTTGTGCCGAAAGGACTGACGCAGCGCCGTCTGCACAAAGCGTTTTTGCGCTATCACGACCCCAACAACTGGCCGATGCTGCGTGAGGCCCTCAAACGCATGGGGCGCGCCGATTTGATCGGTAATGGCAAGGTGCATTTGGTGCCGTCCTGGCAGCCGGCGGGAACGGGGGATGCGGCGGAAGGCCGCCGGGTGGCGTACAAGGCTATGCCGCAGCGCGGCAAACCGCGCCGCAGTCGATAACCTTGGCTATACCGAAGTTGAGCTGAAGCGCTATTTCACCAGCGTGATGCGCATGGACAAATCCACCGCCTGGACGTGTTTGGTCAACGCGCCGACCGAAACATAGTCCACGCCGGTGGCGGCAATGCTGCGGACGTTGGATAGATCGACGTTGCCGGAAACTTCCAGCTTGGCGCGGCCCGCGGTCAGCGCCACGGCCTGCCGCATGGCGTCCAGGCTGAAATTGTCCAGCAAAATGCGCGGGGCGCCCGCCGCCAGCGCCTGTTCCAGCTGCGCCAGCGTTTCCACTTCCACTTCGATCATGACGCCGGCGTTCAGCGCCAGAGCTGCTTGCACGGCGGCGGCGATGGAGCCGGCGGCGAGAATGTGGTTTTCTTTGATGAGGATGCCGTCATACAGCCCCAGGCGATGGTTGGCGCAGCCTCCACAGCGTACGGCGTATTTTTGCGCCTGGCGCAAGCCGGGCAGGGTTTTGCGGGTGTCCAGCACGGTGCAGCCGGTTCCTTGCACCGCTTCAGCGTATCTGCGCGCCAAGCTGGCGGTGCCGGACAGCGTCTGCAGCAAATTGAGCGCGGTGCGTTCGCCCGTCAGCAAGCTGCGCGCCGGGCCTTCCAGTTCGCACAGCGCCGCGCCGGCCGGCACGCTGTCGCCGTCCCCATAGTGCCAGGCGACGGTGACGTGTTCATTCAGCTGCCGGAAAACGGCGTCGAACCAGTCGCTGCCGCACAGCACCATGGGTTCTCGGGTGACGACGCTGGCCTCGGCCCATTCGTCCTCGGGGATGATGGCGGCGGTAAGGTCGCAGTTGCCCAGGTCTTCGGCGAGAAAGCGGGTGATGGCGGTGGTGTCTACGGTATCCATGGTGGGCTTTAAGTGTCGGTGGAGGGGAAGTGGTCTTCCTTGCGTTCAGGTATCCAGCGCGCCGCCAGCACGCCCAGCTCAAACAGCAGCCAGATGGGCACGGCCAGCAACGTTTGCGACACCACGTCGGGCGGGGTCAGCACCGCGCCGATGATGAACGCGGCAACAATGACGTAGGAGCGCTTTTCGGCCAATCCTTTTGCGCTGACCAGACCGCTCCATACCAGCAACAGCGCGACGATGGGTACTTCGAAAGAAACGCCGAACGCAAAAAACAGCGTGAGCACAAAGTCCATGTATTTGCTGATGTCGGTCATCATGGTCACGCCGGCCGGCACGGTGGCGGTCAAAAACGCGAACATCAGCGGAAACACCACGTAATAGGCGAAAGCCATGCCGGCGTAAAACAGCGCGGTGCTGCTCACCAGCAACGGCAGCAGCATTTTTTTTTCGTGCAGATACAGGCCCGGTGCGACGAAGGCCCACAGTTGGTAAAGGCTGAACGGCACGGTAATAAAAATGGCCGCCACCAGCGCCAGCTTGAACGGCGCGAGAAATGGCGAAGCCACGTCGATGGCCACCATCTGGCTGCCGGCCGGCATTTGCTTGAGCAACGGCCCCGCCAGCTGGCTGTACAGATCGTTGGCGATGAAAGACAGGGCGATGAAGACCAGCAACACCATGACGGCGGCTTTGAGCAGGCGGTCGCGCAATTCCACCAGGTGGGTGATGAAAGGTTGCTCCTGGTCGTCCAGCGGCGTGTGATCGGTGGGCATCATGGGTCGCGGTCGACGGTTTGCGCGGGCGGCAAGGGGCGGCGGGTTTCATCGGCGATCTGGCGCACTTCGTCCACTACGCCGCGCACGTGGTCCAAAGGCGATCCGGGACGGCGGTAGTCCAAGTCCAGATCGTCCAGTTGCAGTTCGCGGCGCAATTCGTCGCCGGCGGCATTGGCGGCGGCGCGCAGTTTGCGTACCACGCGCACGGTGTTGCGCGCCAGACGCGGCAGTTCTTGGGGGCCGAACGCCAGCAACGCCACCAGACCCACGAGCATCAATTCCCAAAAGCCGACGTCGAACATAGTGGATATTTACCTGAATAAAGGGCGGGACTACTCGCTTTTTGGCGCGGTGCCGGTGGATTCCGCCGGGGCTTTGTCTGCGGGATTTTCACCCGTCGTAGTGGCTTTTGCGCCGGCGTCATCGTCGCTGATCGCTTTGCGAAAACCCTTGATGGCACTGCCCAGGTCCGCGCCGATGGTACCCAGTTTTTTGGTGCCGAACAGCACCAGCACGATCAACAGCAATAGTACCAATTCCCAAATGCCAATGCCCATGATGAGTCCTCGTGAAGGTTGAAGCAGGTCGCCAATACTAGCCGATTTTGCCGGGTCAGGCATCAGGGGCTGTAAAACGCCGGTCATTCCTCCTGTCTCTTTCATTCAAACAAAATCATATCTGCTTCATCCCGGTGCGCATGCACAACACTGGCGCGCTTTTTGAAGGGCGTCGGCGCTGAAATGCGCCAAAATCGAACATGGCAAGAAGCTTGCAACCGGGGGCAAGGCCCCATATTCGGGCGTTTTTTGCACTGTTACGGAGCATATTTGAAATGGCGAAAACAAACTATCGGCGTTCGTCGCTGGTTAAAGTCCTGCTGAGTACGGGGTGGGCGGCGTTGCTGGCCGTGTTGCCTCTGTCGGTCGAGGCGGCTGAATTGGACAGCGCCGCCACCGCCTGGGTGCTCACTTCCACCGCCTTGGTGCTGTTCATGAATATTCCCGGCCTGTCGTTGTTCTACGGCGGTCTGGTGCGCAGTAAAAACGTGTTGTCGGTGTTGATGCAGTGTTTTGCCATCACCGGGCTGGTCAGCTTGCTGTGGATCGCCGGCGCCTACAGCCTGGCGTTTACCGAAGGCGGCGACTGGGACGGCTGGATCGGTGGGGCGTCGCGCCTGTTTTTCAGCGGTCTGACGCGCGACAGCCTCACCGGCAGCCTGCCGGAAACCGTGTTCATCATGTACCAGCTCACTTTCGCCATCATCACGCCGGCGCTGATCGTCGGCGCGTTTGCCGAGCGCATGAAGTTTTCCGCCATGTTCTGGTTCAGTGCGCTGTGGCTGGTGCTGTCCTATGTGCCGGTCTGCCATTGGGCCTGGGGCGGCGGCTGGCTGGCGGATAAAGGCTTTATGGATTTCGCCGGCGGCACGGTGGTGCACGTCAATGCAGGCATCGCTTCCCTGGTGGCGGCGCTGGTGCTGGGACGGCGCAAAGGCTTTCCTCAAGTGGCCATGGCGCCGCACAACCTGACCATGACCGTTACCGGCGCGGGCATGTTGTGGGTCGGCTGGTTCGGTTTCAATGCCGGCAGTGCGCTGGCGGCCAATGGCACGGCGGGCATGACCCTGCTGGTGACCCATTTGGGCGCGGCGGCCGGTGCTATGGTGTGGATGACCATCGAATGGGTGCGTTACGGCAAGCCCAGCGTGTTGGGCATCGTCACCGGCATGGTGGCCGGGCTGGGCACCATCACCCCGGCCTCGGGCTATGTCGGCCCGCTGGGCGCGGTGTTTATCGGCGCCCTGGCCGGTGGCGTGTGCTATGTCGCCACCCTCACGGTCAAGCGCGTGTGGCATATCGACGATTCTTTGGACGTGTTTCCGGTGCACGGCGTCGGCGGTGCCATGGGCACCGTGCTCACCGCCGTGTTTGCCGCACCACAGTGGGGCGGCATGGGTTTGGCCGAAGGCGTGACCGTCGCCGGCCAAATGGCCGTGCAAATCAGCGGCGTACTGGTGACGGCTTTGTGGAGCGGCGTGGTTTCCTACGGCGTGCTCAAACTATTGGAGCGCACCATCGGTCTGCGCGTGGCTGAAGATGAAGAAGTGCAGGGCCTGGACATCGCACTGCACGAAGAGGTGGGCTACAACATGCATTGATTGATTGCGTTCCCGCGCTCCGCGCGGGAACGCTGCTGGTGGTGTGGTTTAACGCCCAGCCATTTTGACGTGGTTGAGGGCTTCCTGGGCGTGCGTGGCCGCTACTGCTGCGTGGCCCATGTTGCCGTGCTCAATCGCGGCATTCAGGTGGGTGATGGCGGTCGCCATGTGCGGATTGCTGCTGACTGCCTGGGCGTGTTTCAACGCCTCCGAAGCGTGCGCTACCACGCCCGCCGCATCGAGTGCTTTGCCGGAATCGACGGCGGCGCTGGTGTGTTGCAGGGTCAGCATCGTATGGTCTTCCGCGGCGGTGGTGATCCCGGCAAAAGCCAGCAGCACGGCTCCCATCAAGGCGATCAAGTATTTATTCATCATAACCTCCACAATTGAATGTATGTTTTTGTTGCTTGTGGCGTGACCGGATGGGCACGCCGGGCGATACATAGCGCAGACGCTACGTGAATGTCAAGTGGTTTCAGCTTCGTCGTGGGAGTGTGGCAACAGATGGCCCCCGGATCGTGCGATAAAATCAAAACCGGCCCAAAGCACAGGAAAGCTTATGTCACATGCCTTGCACTACGACTTCATCGATTTCGACGAATATCTGATCGGACTGGAAATCCAGATCAAACCAATCTATCGCCGCGTCAGGCGGGAGTTGGGGTTGGACACGCATTCATCCGGCTTTTTGCCGAAGGATGCCGCGCGCTTGATGGAGGAAAAGTTCAGAGCAATTTGACCAGCGCGGCCACCAGCCCGGCCTGGGCCAGCAGCATGCCCGCGATCCACTTTACCAGGTCGAATTTGATATCGCTGATTTTGGCTTCCAGGCGTAGTTCCAATTCGCGCAAATCCTGCCTGGTCGCCAACTCTGCTTCCCCCGATGCTTCTTTGAAGGCGCGCGACACGCCTTCGGCTTGCTTTGCATCGAAGCCGGCCTCCTGCAAGGTCTGGATGAACTTGTGGGTGTCGAAGGTAATGGCTGTCATGAGATAGCACCCAAAAAGCGAGTGGAATGAGGAGGCTCGAGCGTAGTTCGAAACTTGGGTTGTTGTCAATTCTCTCGTTTCGCCTACAAACTGGCGGTTACGTGGCAAAGAAAGGCTTTCAAGTATTCGGTTTCCGGGATGGCGGGGTGGATGGGATGGTCGGCAGCGTGGCCGCCGGTTTTCAAAATCAATAAATGCCGGTCGACGTGGCGGGCGCCGGCGCGCAAAATTTCTTGCAGCGTGTCGCGCGCCAGGTGATGAGAGCAGGAGGCCGAAGCCAGGATGCCGTCGTAGTTGAGTATCTGCATGGCGGCCTGATTGAGGCGGTAATACGCTTCCGACCCGGTTTTCAGGTCTTTTTTGCGCTTGATCAGCGCCGGCGGGTCCAGCACCACCACATCAAAGCGGTCCTTGGTTTCGCGGGCCTGCTTGAGAAAATCGAACACGTCGCAGGCGATGGTGCTTACTGTGTCCGCCATGCCGTTGAGGGCGGCGTTGGATTCAACCAAGGCCAGTGCGCTTGCGGAACTGTCCACGCAGACCACCTCTTTGGCGCCGTGTACGGCGGCGGTGACGCCCCAGGCGCCGCTGTAGCTGAACAAATCCAGTACGCGCTTCCCTTGGCACAGAGCCGCCAGATCGCGGCGGTTGTCGCGGTGGTCGTAAAACCAGCCGGTTTTTTGCCCGCCGACCAGATCGACTTGAAAGCGTGCACCGTTTTCCTGGATTTCCACCGGTTCCTGCAAAGTGCCCGAGACGATACGGGTTTCTTCCGTCAGACCTTCCAGCCGGCGCAGCCCGGACGTGTTTTTCAATACCACGGCGCGGGGTTGCAATAACTCTTCCAGCACGGCCACGATTTTATCCAGCAGTCGGTCCATGCCGGCCGTGCTGCTTTGCACCGCCAGTACGTCGCCATAGCGGTCCACCACCAAACCCGGTAAACCGTCGCTGTCGCCGTATACCAGCCGGTAATAAGGGGCAGGGTAACAGCGTTGGCGCAATTGCCAGGCGGCTTTGATGCGCCGGGCCAGGAAAGCGTGATCGATGGCGGTGTGGTTGTCGCGGGTCAGCACGCGGGCCGAGATCAGGCTGGCGGGATTGACGTAGGCTGTTCCCAACGGCTGGCGCCGATAATCCAGCAGTCTGGCCAGATCGCCCGGCTGAAAGCCGGTCAGCGGGGTTGCCGCCGTGTCCACTTCATTGCTGAACACCCACAGATGGCCGTGGTGCAAACGGCGGTCCGCGCCTTTTTTGAGAGCGAGTTCAGGGAGTTCACTTAAAATCATGGTTTTCTCGTGTTTTGTGAAATGTGAAAAAGGATGAATGACGATAGGTTTAGCGAGGCGGATTACGCCTGGATGCATCAGGCACTGGCATTGGCGCGCCAGGCTGAAGCGGCGGGGGAAGTGCCCATCGGCGCAGTATTGGTGAAAAATGACGCGGCCATCGCCACCGGCTGGAACCAGCCGATTTTGGCGCACGATCCCAGCGCTCACGCCGAAATCGTCGCGCTGCGCGCGGCGGGGCAGGCGTTGCAAAACTACCGGCTGGTGGAAACCACGCTGTATGTGACGCTGGAACCCTGCGTGATGTGCATGGGGGCCATCGTCCATGCGCGCGTGGCGCGGCTGGTGTTCGCCGCGCCCGATCCGCAGCGCGGCTGTGCAGAAAGTGTTTTACGCTTAGGGGCGGCGGATTTTCTCAATCACCGCGTGGCGTGCCAAGGCGGGCTGTTGGCGCAGGAGGCCGCTGAAGGGCTGCGGGCGTTTTTTCGCCGCCGGCGAACCTGACGCCGGCGTTTCAATCATCCGCAAACGGAAAACGGCCGTAAAAACTGCCGTTCAATTGGGTTTTTTCCAGCAGGTAGCGCCTGAATTTACGGTGCAACTCTTCCGATACCGTACCGGGGTCTTGCCAAAACTCATCCAAAGGGCGCTGGCAAGTCAAGCCTTCCATGTCATAAATCGCGTGGCCCAGCGTTTTCACCGGCGTGTGGTGCAGCAGCGAAGACAGTCCCACGGTGCTGTTGATGACCACCACGCCGCACGCATGATTCAAGCAGGAGGGCAGGTGCAGTTCGTGCGCATAGATCACCCGGTCCTGAATGCCGTGTGCCTTGGCCAGTTTGCGAATGAACGAGCCGTAATGCTCGAAACCGCGATCGATGGGGTGGTGCTTGAAAACCAGCAGCTTGTCTTGGGGAGCATGCCGGGCAAACGACTGCATCACTTCACCGATAAAAGCGCGAATATCGGGATAATGGCTGTGCACCATGACCTGGCTGTCGGTTCTCACCTGCAATGGGACGAGAAAATAGCGTCTTGAACATTGCGTGGTCAGGTACTGGGTCAATTCCCGGTCTTTGGACCGGTACATCAGTTTGCGCATGCCCGCCAGCACCCAGCGCCAGCCTTTGCGCACCGGATTGAAATTTTTGTGATGCTCGTAGCGCCGGTAGCGCCATGACATCAGAAAACCGATGCAGTAATACACCGAGGCTTCCCAGGCTACGCGGCGAAACTGCATCAATGCAGGTTTCAGCGCGGGTTCCGGTAAATCAGGCAATCCCCAGTAAAAGGCCGGGTCGCGCGGCAGAGAGGAATACGCATTGACTCCCCCTTCTTCCAGGGTGATGGAGTCCGGTCTGATATAGCCTTCTTCGAAGATCATGGCCGGAACGTTCAACGATCGGCAAACCTCCACCGCGAGCCGGTGGTATATGCGGCAATCGCCAAACAGGAAAATTTTGCTGATTTGGCGGCGGCGCATAAAGTCGCGGAGAAACTCCGGCCATGCTTCGACGCCGCCCAAATAGTCGACGGCATCGTCACCACGGTAGTAATACCAGTCGCCGCCGTTAAAGTTGATCTTCCAGACCGCGGTCACGCGGGGTCTTAACCAGGCGGCAAATTGGAGAAAAAAAGGCCCGACCGGTCCTTGCAACAACAGCACTCTGTCGTTGGCGTCGATAATTTGCCTGACGGGAAGTTCGTTGTGAATCGGGTGAGCGGTAGCTTCTATCGCTGTAGGAGGCGGGTTCAGCTCGGTTTGCTCAACCCCGGGAGCCGCGTTGCGCTCCGTTTTTTCGTGGATCATTGCGCTGTCAAATTCCTTCATGTGTGCCGATTGGTAATGAAATCACTGCTGTTAATCGCGGGAAGCACTACAAATCTAGTCAACTTAAACATGAAGTGCATTTATTGGGAAACGATAAGCCTGATTAACGATAGAACTCGGCGGTTGCGAAGGACGGAATGATTTATGGCTGAAAAATTAAAATCGGCAGCGGTGCAGCCTGGTAACGACCAAGGCTGAATGAACGGCGGGCGCTTTGGATAGCCTTACCGTAACGGTCATGGCAACCCGGCGCGCCCAACTTGTCTATTTTCCGTGACAGCCTCATCTGCGTCAATCCCGATGTCTCCATGCCCAGGCATGGCTTCGCGAATCGGCTGCAATTGTGCGATGCTATATTAGGAGACCATGGTCACGTAGCCGGGCCTTCAAGGTGGTCGTGCCTGGTCCGATCGCACATAATTACTCCCATTCGGTTTTTCGTACGGTAACGAGCGTGGAAATTTGGTCTTTACGCGGTAAAAAAATTCTGGTCGTCGATGACCTGCCTGATATGCGCACCATGCTGCGTACGCTGCTGGTATCGCTGGGCGCGGAGGACATCAAAACGGCCAAGGATGGTGATCAGGCCATGACCATGATGGAAACCAACAAATTCGACATCGTGCTGTGCGATTACAATCTGGGCGACGGCAAGGACGGCCAGCAGGTATTGGAAGAGGTGCGTCACCGCGGCTTGCTGCCCTACGCCGCTTTGTTTGTCATGATAACGGCCGAAACCTCCACGCCCATGGTCATGGGCGCCGCAGAATATTCTCCCGACGATTACATTTCCAAGCCCATTCCCAAAGCCACTTTGCAAACCCGCTTGCGCAAGCTGCTGGATAAAAAGGAAAGGTTGCGCCCCGTGCTGCACGCCATGCAGCAGCGCAGTTATACGACAGCCCTGACGCAATGCGATATCTTGATCGAGCAGGATCCGTCCAACCGTTTCGATCTGCTGCGCCTTAAAGGCGAATTGCTGTTGACCATGGGCGAGTGCGAAAAGGCCAAGGCGCTCTATGAGGCGCTGCTCGAAGTGCGCGAAGTGCCCTGGGCCATGCTGGGGCTGGGCAAAACGCTTTACTATCTGCAGCAATACGACATAGCGGCGGATTGGCTGCGGCGGCTCATCGACAGCCATCCCATGGTGATCGCGGCCTACGATTGGCTGTCGATGGTTTTGGAAAAGCAATACGATTACAAAGGAGCCCAGGAGGTTTTGGCTAAAGCGCTGGAGCGTTCGCCGAAGTCCATTCTGCGCCAGCGCCGCCACGGTGAAATGGCTTATCGCAACGAAGACCTCAACGTCGCGGAACGCGCATTTAAATTGGCCATGCGGGTGGGCAAGGGGTCCTGTTTTCGTGGTCCCGCCGAGTTTGCCGGCCTGGCACGCACTTTGGTCAAAAAAGACGCCGCTGTGGAGGCGGTTAAACTGGTGGACACCATGACGCGGGAATTTCGTGACGATCCCGCCGCCCAGTTGCAAACCTCACTGGTGGATTCGGTCGTGCAACAGGCGCTGGGCAACGCGGAACTCAGCCAGCAAGCCGCCGGGCGCGCGATCGAGTTGTTTCAAAGACACCCCGACAAGGTCGGCAGCGATACGGCCATGGATTTGGCCGAAGTCTGTTTTCATCAGGGGAATGCCGACGCCGCGCGGGATTTATTGCGCCATGCGCTACGCAACCAGCATGAAGATACGGTTACCCAGAAGCGGGTGCGCGAGATGTTCAACGAGGTAGGCTTGGCCGAAGAAGGCCAGGCATTGATCGAAGCCACGGCGCAGGAGGTGCTGGGGATCAACAACCGGGGCGTGCGTTTGGCTCAGGAGGGCAAACTGGAAGAGTCCATCCGGCTGTTTGAACAAGCGGCCACGGCCATGCCGGAGAATATGACGATCAATCTGAACGCCGCGCAATCGCTGGTGATGTTTATGCGCGAACGCGGCGTCACCCAGTCTTATCTGAATAAAGCCGAAATTTACTTGAATCGGGTACAGGCCGTGGACGTGGCCAATACCAAATATCAAAAACTCAAAGAGCTGCTCAGTCATATGGTAGCCAGCCAGTGACTTTTACCAGGTGCCATAATGAATACCCCCCATTCCCCAGAAGGTCTTGATTTCTCCACGGTGCTGGCCAGTTGCCTGCACGACGTGAAAAACTCCATTTGCATTTTTTTAGGGATGCTGGAAGACGTGGTCAGTGACACGGCCGCCGACGATCCCCGTTTTACCCGCTTGCTGAAAATGCAATACGAAGGGCAGCGCATCAGCAACGACATGACGCAGTTGCTGGGAATATACCGGGGCAACAATGCACAGCTGTCGCCCCACGTTGCTGAAGTGGACGTGGCCGATTTTTTGGCGGAACAGGCGCAGGTGCACGCCATCATGCTGGAATATAAAGGGATTCATGTGGATATCGACTGTGATCGCAGCCTGACCTGGTTTTTCGACCAGGAAATGATATCCGGCGTCATGACCAACGTTATCAACAACGCCTATAAATATACCCATAGCCAATTGCAAATCGGCGCCGCCGAGCAGGATGGTGGTTTGGTGCTGTCCATCCGCGACGATGGCCCCGGCTATCCCGACCGCATGCTGACGCATAGTTTGACGGGGTTTTCGCCGGCGGATTTCAAAGGTGGCAGCACCGGTTTAGGTTTGGGGTTTGCCGCCATGGTCGCGGGGTTGCACAAAAACAAAGGGCGCTCGGGTTATGTGCGCATCAGCAATGAGGGGATCGGCGGTGGCGGCTGTTTCAGTTTGTGGTTGCCGTAGACAGAAATCCTCAAGCGCGTTGGCTTTGACTCCATTCGTGGGTTTTGACTACAATTAGACCGCTTGCAGAGATCCAGGTTACAGTGAGTCTGGTAGATTGTCGGACGGCACGCTTGAGTTGGCGGCGACATTCCGAAACCCGGAGGGCGGGAACAGTCACTGGAACACACTACCGCAGCAAAGGACGTTAGTATATGGCCATTAGGCTATTCGTAGGCAACTTGCCGTTCACCGCCACCAGCAACGATGTTCTTAACCTGTTTTCCCAGGCCGGTAACGTCAGTGCTTGCGAAGTGGTTGTGGATAAAATGACCAATCGTTCACGTGGCTTCGCCTTCGTGGAAATGCCTGATCGCGGAGAAGCGGAACGGGCGATTGAGATGTTCCACAACAAGGATTTTAGTGGTCGTTCCCTCACCGTCAACGAAGCGCGTCCCCGCGAAGAGCGCCCACGGCGTGAAGGCGGTTTCCGTGCCGGCGGTGGTGGCCGTCGGGATTTTGGCGGCGGTGGTGGTTTTGGTGGTGGTGGTGACAGGGATCGTCGCCGTTAAGCCCTCCGTGCGGGTTCATTAGCCGTTCCCGTTCCGATGTTGCCGAAAAGGCTTTCGCGTTCCGCAAGGCGCGAAAGCCTTTTTTATTGCCGGTGCATAGCGGCGCGGTTTTGCCGTTATTTGCCTGTGGCGGCAAGTGGTTTCATGGTATGCATGCAAACGATGCATGGCATGACTTTGAATTCTCCTGTTTGGAACTGGGCATGCAATTTGCTGGAATAAAAGCAAGTCCGCTACGCGGCGTTGCAATCCAACAGGAGTCGTGTCATGTACACCGTTACCGATATATCCAAACAGATGATCAGCTCTCCCATGACGTGGTGGGATGCGCAAATGGCCAGAGCGTATTTGCTGACGCGCAAATATTGTGACGGTGTGCCGCTGATGGTCGTCAGTACCTAAATAACCCCGGCCAGCAACGGCACAAACGTCGCGTGTTCGATGGACTCCACGACCAGCCCCTGCTCTTCGTGAACGACGCGCTGCAATATTTGCTCGCGGCCGGCGCCGACCGGAATGATCATCACCCCGCCCCTGGCTAATTGTTTGAGCAAAGCTTCAGGAATTTCCGCGGGCGCGGCGGTGACCAGAATGCCGTCGTAAGGGCCGTACTCCGGCCAACCCCAGCCGCCGTCGCTGTGCTTGAAGCGGATGTTGCGGTATTTAAGACTCCACAGTAAATCCTTGGCGCGCTGCTGCAACGGCAGAATGCGTTCCACGGTACTCACTTTTTTCACCAGACTGGCCAGCACGGCGGTTTGATAGCCACAGCCCGTGCCTACTTCCAGGACATTGTCCGGCCGCCCATATTCCAGCAGCAATTCCGTCATGCGTGCCACGGAGTATGGCTGCGATATGGTTTGTCCCTGACCGATGGGCAGTGCCGTATCCTCAT
This sequence comes from Methylococcaceae bacterium, assembly GCA_004299145.1. Classification (GTDB taxonomy): domain Bacteria; phylum Pseudomonadota; class Gammaproteobacteria; order Methylococcales; family Methylococcaceae; genus Methylogaea. The sequence goes on from SCQD01000260.1 coordinate 20,090, forward strand.
AAGCCCGCTCGGCAAAGCCGGTTTCGACGAATAAATGCCGTGGCGTGTTCAGCATGACTTCCAGTATCGCTTCATTGCGTATCCCTTGCGCACGCAAACGATCCAGCATGCGCAGCCGGGTGCGCCGCGATGTCATGCCGCTGCCTTCCAGTTCCAGGCGCTGGTTCATGAAGCTATGCCGCCCGGCAACCAGCGGCGTAAGGATTCCAGCGCTTCATGGCGGGTCAGATCGATCTGCATGGGCGTGACCGACACGTGCAGCGTGCGCACCGCGTAAAAATCCGTGCCCGGCCCGGCATCCGCCTCCGGCCCGGCTGGGCCGACCCAATAAATGTCCCGGCCACGCGGATCGCGCGCTTTGACCACCGACTCGGCCTTGTGGCGCTGGCCCAGACGGGTGGCCTGATAGCCGCGCACTTCGTTCAGCGGCACATTGGGAACGTTGACGTTGAGAATAATGTCCGGCGGCAAGGGTTGCCGCTGTATGCGCTTGAGCAGTTCCAGCGCCACTGCCGTCGCCGTGTCGAAATGCTGGTGGGTTTCCGCTTCAGTGGTGACCAGGGAAACGGCGACCGCCGGCAAGCCCAGAAAGCGGCCTTCGGTGGCGGCGGCGACGGTACCGGAATACAGCACGTCGTCTCCCATGTTGCCGCCGTGATTAATGCCGGCGAATACCATGTCCGGCTCCTGCTCCAACAAGCCGGTGATGGCCAGGTGCACGCAGTCGGTAGGGGTGCCGTCCACTTTGATAAAGCCGTTTTCCGCCCGCGAGGCGCGCAGCGGTTGATCGAGGGTCAGCGAATTGCTGGCGCCGCTGCGATTGCGCTCCGGCGCCACCACGGTGACCCGCGCCACCTGCTCCAGCGCCGCCGCCAGACGGAGCAAACCCGGCGCGGCGTAACCATCGTCGTTACTGAGAAGAATGTGCATGAAAAGCTTGATGTAGGCGCGCGAAGGGCTGGAATTTTACACGATACGCCGGGTGAAGTGACGCCGTGTGGGGTTTTGTGTTCAACTACGCGCGTTTTTACCGGCGCTACGCACATTCTTTCCTCTACGGCCATGATTAGCGATGAAGATAGCCTGCTGTTTCGTCATAGTATCGGCGCCGTAAAACGCCTGCATCACGAACAGGCCGTCACCAGTCCCCGCCGCCCAGCCCCCAAAGTCACGGTAACCCGTGCGGAAATTCCGCCGCCGCTGGATTTTTTAACGGATAGCGGCGAACTATTGGCGCTGGGCGATGTGTTGGAGCACCGGCGCTCCGGCGCGCAGCAGCGGGTGATGCACCGCTTGCGTCAAGGCCGCTTTGCCATAGAGCGCGACCTGGATCTGCACGGCGCAACAGTCATGGAAGCGCGCCGGCTGCTGCCGGGTTTTCTTGCCCGGGCGCAGTCCGACGGCGTGCGCTGCGTGCGCATCATCCACGGTAAGGGCTATCGCTCCCCGGAGCAGCGCCCGGTCTTGAAATCCTTGCTGGACCAGTGGCTGCCGCAATGCGGGGAAGTGCTGGCTTATTGTTCGGCCCTGCCCAAGCATGGCGGCACCGGGGCGGTCTATGTGCTGTTGCGGCGCGATCCATCCCGTTGATGGCGACGGCGTGACACACACTTATTTTCCCGTTAGATAACGCCGGCGAAACTCCACCCCCGCATCCGCCAATTCAGGGCGGTATTCCGCATAGCGCAGCAAATCCTCCGCGACCACATCCTGCATGTCCGCCGCCGCTTTGGGGCAGTGGGCGTTTTGCACCTGCCGGCCGGTACCCGCCGTATCGCCTTGCAAGTACAGCGTTGCCGCCAGGCTTAACCCGGCATAACAGTGTTTGTCCTGGGGATCGGACAGGCGCACGCCTTCGTTCGCCGACAAGGCAAAAATCCAGGGTGTCTGGTTGTGCGGTAGATCGGCGATGCGCGGATCGTCCAGCCAGGCCAACGCCTGTTCTTGCCGGGTGCGGGCTTCGGCCAACTGGCCCAGGCCCCAGTGCGCTTTGGCGGCTTCCAGCGCCGGCAAAGGCTGGTCCTCTATCGCCCCGTAGGTTTCGATGGCCCGCGCGTAATCCCCCTGTTCCAGATAGAAATAAGCCAGATTGTTGCGGTACTGAGGCGTGTTGGGGGCCAGGCGCAGCGCGTCGCGAAAATCGGCCTCGACCAGTTGGGGATCATGGCTGGCTAGATTGAGCATGCCGCGGTTGAAATAAGCTTCCGCCAATTGCGGATTCTTTTCGATGGCCGCGTCATACAGTTGACCGGCCTGATCCCACTCGTCGCGCTGGTAGTGCCAATTGCCTTGCAATACCCGCAGGTAGGCATTGTCCGGCGCCAGTTGCCGCAATTGCGCCAACTCATCGGCGACGGCCTTCGTGTCCAGGCCTTGCCCCATGCGCTGCGCCAATGCGGCTATTTGGGCGTTCAGTTGCGCGGCTGGATGGCCGGCTTCGACTTGCAAAACCTGGGCAGAGTGCGTTGCTGCCTGCGCGTAATCGCCGCTGTTCATCGCCGCCTCGGCAGCGTTCAGGTGCGTGCGTACGGCCTCCTGACGCTGGGCATATTGGTGCCAGGTCCAGCTGGTGAACGTCAGCAACAGCAGCGCCGTGACGGCATAAGGAGCCAGCCGGCGCCAAGGCAGGCGGGCAAGGCGGCTCGCCAGGGCGCGGTGGGATTTCAAGCAAAGCGCGCTCAATTGAGCGCAGCGTTGTTCCAGTAAGGGCTTGCTGCTGGAATACCCATCCTCCCAGGTACGCTCAGCGTATACCACCGCCTTTTTCAGCCATGATTTCACGGTTTGGCCGATATGAGCCGGCAATGGCTTTCCGGCTCGTCGTAGCCCAGCGTGTCCATCTCATTGCTGGGGTGCAGGAAGCCATCCATCGGCGCCACCGCTACCATGGAGCGGCTGTCGGCCAGCAGTATGGGCTGGCGCAATTGGCCGTCCCAAGGGCGAAACGACAGTGGTTTGCCCTTGAAGCCCGCCAGCGTCAGCGCCGGGCCGCGTAAATAGTCGCGCACTTTGCCGAACTCCACCGACTTGACGCGCGTGGCGGCTTCGCCTACGGCGCGCACCGCCA
>SCQD01000261.1 GCA_004299145.1 Methylococcaceae bacterium
ATGCTCTTCGGCGCGCGCGTTGAGGCGTTGAAAGCCCAGTCTGGTCATGAACACTTCACCGCGCACTTCAAAGCGCAACGGCCAACCGGCGCCGTGCAGCTTGAGGGGGATGTCGCGGATGGTGCGCACGTTGGCGGTGATGTTTTCGCCGCTATAGCCGTCGCCACGGGTAGCGGCGCGCACCAGCAGGCCGTTTTCGTAGATCAGGCTTACCGCCAGACCATCCAGCTTGGGCTCGGCCACGTATTCCACCTCATCGACGCTCAGGCGTTCGCGCAAACGGCGGTCGAAATCCGCCAGTTCTTCATCGTCGAAAGCGTTGTCCAGAGACAGCATGGGCACTTCGTGGACGACCGGCTCAAAGGTGTCCACCGGCGCGGCGCCCACCCGCTGCGTCGGCGAGTCCGCCGTCACCAGGGTGGGATATTGCGACTCCAAGTCCTGCAATTCGCGCAGCAGCGCGTCGTATTCGGCGTCGCTGATCAGCGGGGCGTCGAGTTGGTAATATTGGCGATTATGGTGTTCGATCAGGTCGCGCAGTTTGGCGGCGCGGGCTTCAGGGGATAGTACGGTCATAGCATGATTCTGGAGGGAAAATCCGCCACCTTGGTGCCTTTGTCGGTAGCGATGGCGCATTCCGGCAAAGTTTTTCCGCTTTTCAGCTTGGAGCGCAATAAAAACTCGATTTCACCTTGCAATGCCGAATGCGCTACTTTGACCGGAGACATGACGACTTTCCCGTATTCATTCGGCCTTATGATCATGCGTTACGTCACCACGGGAAGCCTCGGTTACCCAACACTGTTCAACATAGTCACGAATAAGCTTTAAGTTATGAAAGTCGCTTGGCGCAATCGCAAGCAACAGAGAACAAAGCAGGAATGCAGGTGCTGTGCGCTATTATCGGCGGTTTGCCGCGCGCTGCATACCCTTGAAATGCGCGTCGGCAATCCGAATATCTTTTTTTTTCAATGGAGAACCCCATGCCTGAATCCTGGTTGCACGCGCTGCTCGGCGGCGCGCTTATCGGCTGCGCCGCTTGCGCTTTTCTTTACTGCAACGGTCGCATCGCCGGCATCAGCGGCATCGCCGCAGGCTTAGCGCCGCCCGCGCCGGGCGAGTGGGCCTGGCGCGCGGCGTTCATCGCGGGCTTGCTGCTGGGCGGTTTTACCCTGCTGTCGCTGTACCCCGCCGCTTTCCCGACCGCCGCGTTCCGCTCCCCACCGGTCATGGCCCTGGCCGGCCTGCTGGTCGGGCTGGGCGCCGGCCTGGCTAACGGCTGCACCAGCGGCCATGGCATCTGCGGGCTGGCGCTACGCTCGCCGCGATCACTGGTGGCGGTGCTGGCTTTTATGAGCAGCGGGGCCTTGACGGTATACCTGCTCAAAGGGGTTTGGCCATGAAACCGTTGTTGTCCAGCTTGCTCTGCGGTTTGGTATTTGCCTTGGGGTTGGGTATTGCCGGCATGACGCAGCCGCAAAAAATTATCGGTTTTCTCGACGTAACGGGTCACTGGGATGCCAGCTTGGCGTTGGTCATGGCTGGAGCGCTGGCGATTGCCGGCGTCGGTTTTCCGCTGATTTTGCGCCGCGCCGCGCCGTTGATGGGCGAGCGTTTTTTCCTGCCGCCGCCGCGCTCCGTGGATCTGCGCCTGCTGTCGGGCGCCGCCCTGTTCGGCGTGGGCTGGGGCATGGCCGGCTATACTGCCCCGGCCCCGCGCTGATATCGCTGGTCAGCGGTGACGGGGCGGTGGCGCTGTTTGTGTTGTGCATGGGCGTGGGGCTATCTATTGGCCGCCGGATGTCAGCCGCTTCGTAAGCGCCCGATGGACCGGCTGGGAACGCCACAGCCCGTAGCCCGAAGGCTGCGCCGAGTCTGCGAGACCCGGCTCCAGCCCTGTCACCACGAGTACGGCCACGCACTTCCCGCGCATCGAGCCCGGCGCTCAACTCGCATGATTCCGCTACACCGCCGCCCGGCCTTTGCTAAAATGCCCAACAATTTTGCTAGCACGCCACCTTCATGCCTCAACACAAGGAAAACCTCGTTTGGATCGACCTGGAAATGACCGGGTTGGACCCCGAGCGGGACTGCATCATCGAAATCGCTACGCTGGTGACCGACGCACACTTGAATCCGCTGGCCGAAGGCCCGGTACTGGCTATCCACCAGCCCGAATCAGCGCTGGCCGCGATGGATGCGTGGAATCAGAAAACGCACGGTGAATCGGGGCTGATCAAGCGGGTGCGGGAAAGCCGGGTCGACATCGCCGAGGCCGAACGGCAAACGCTGGCTTTTCTGATGGAATGGGTGCCCGCCAATGTTTCGCCCATGTGCGGCAACAGCATCTGCCAGGACCGCCGCTTTCTCGCCAAGGGCATGGTCCAGTTGGAACGGTATTTCCATTACCGCAATCTGGATGTATCCACGCTGAAAGAACTGGCGGCCCGCTGGGCACCGAAACTCAAGGATGGCTTCAAAAAGCGCAATTCCCACCAGGCAATGGACGATATTCGCGAGTCCATCGAAGAATTGTGCTACTACCGGGAACACTTCATCCGTCTGCCTTGATAACCCTCGCTCAACCCAAGATTGCAGGAAACCTCCATGCCGGCAAAACCCAGCGCCCCCACCAATCACGACAAGCTTGACCGCGTCGTCGCCGAAGCCCGCCGCAACCGCGACCAGCGCGAAAAAGGCTACCGGGAACAGGCGCTCAAGCTTTATCCCTGGATTTGTGGACGCTGCGCGCGGGAGTTCACCACCGTCAATCTGCACGAGCTTACCGTACACCACCGCGATCACAACCACGACAACAACCCCAGCGACGGCAGCAACTGGGAATTGTTGTGCCTTTACTGCCACGACAACGAGCATTCCCGCTATCTGGAAGCCGGTTTTGGCGGCGGCGGCGACAAGCCCAAAGCACAGCTTACGCAGCAGCCTTTTGCCAATCTTAAGTCTCTACTGAAAGCAGAGTAGCGATTTCTCATCAGCCAAGAATCAGGGAGCACAATTCGATGTCGACGGTGACGTATGATTTCGATGTTATCGCCTGGGCACGGGAGCAAGCCGCTTTATTGCGTTCAGGCCAATTTAACTTTTTGGATATTGAACATATTGCGGACGAGATTGAAGACGTGGGCAAGAGTGAACAGCGCGAATTTGAAAACAGAATGGCTCTATTGCTGGCTCACCTGCTCAAGTGGCAGTACCAGCCCGGTTATCGTGGTACAAGCTGGGAAAGAACCATTAAAGAGCAACGCAACCGGATCGCAATCCGCATCAGAAAAACTCCCAGCTTAAAAGCGGATTTGCAAGACCCGGAATGGTGGGATGGCGTGTGGGCCGATGCTGCCCGTATCGCTGAAAACGAAACCGGAATCCTGAATCAATTTCCCGTGTCTTTTCCCTGGGATTTTGAACAAGTTATGGACGCCGATTTTTGGCCGAACGATTAGCTTGGCCGCTCAATTCGTTTCCAAGCGCCTGCTTGGGAACGAGACCCGGGAAGCTGGAGCTTCCCGGATAGGGTTCCCAACCTGGAGGTTGGGAACCAAACACTAGATACTTTCCAGCCGATATCCCTCGCTGTTCCAGCACAAAACCGAACTCTGATCGTCCCACTCCGCCAGCACGAAGCGCTGGGCCGGCCGGCCATCCGCCAGCATCAGATCGTGCAACGCCGGGCGGTGGGTGTGGCCGTGGATCAGCCGCGTGACTCCATGACCTTGCATGGTCTCTTTGACCGTATCCAGGTTGGCATCCATGATGGCGGCGGTTTTTTTAGCTTTGTGCCAATGGCTGCGCCAGCGATACCAGCGTGCGCCCAAACGCCGCAACCACAGCGGCTTGCCCAGAATATTGTCCCGCCAGGCCGGCGTGCGGCTGATGGCGCGAAAATTCAGATAAGCCAGGTCATCGCTGCACAGCAAATCGCCGTGCATCAGCAGGGTGGGCATGCCGTATAAATCGATGACGGCGTATTCCGGCAGCGGCCGACAGCCGGTTTCCCGCAAAAATCGCTCGCCCAGCAGAAAATCGCGGTTGCCGTGCTGGAGATACACCGCCGTGCCGGCATCGGCCAAGCGGTGCAAAGCCTGTTTCACCGCGCCATTCAGCGGATTGTCGTCGTCATCGCCTATCCAGGCGTCGAATAAATCTCCCAGGATATACAGGCGCTCCGCAGCCGGCGCGCGCTGCCGCAGGAAACGCAAAAAGCGCTGCGTCGTCGCGGGACGGGCAGCGCTTAGATGTAAATCCGAGATGAATAAAACTTCCTGTTTTGTCAGCAAGGCTATTCGCCGATGACGGTGGCTTTCTCGATCAGGATGGGGGTTTTGGGAACATCGGCGTGCGGGCCGCGTGAACCGGTCGGCACTTTTGCCATCGCGTCCACCACTTCCATGCCTTCGGTCACTGCACCGAATACCGCATAACCCCAGCCGCGCGGCGTGGCGCTGGTGAAGTCCAGCGCGGTGTTGTCGACCAGATTGATGAAGAATTGGGCCGTCGCAGAATCCGGGTCTGAAGTTCGCGCCATGGCGATGGTGCCGCGCTTGTTTTTCAAACCGTTGTCGGCTTCGTTTTTGATCGGGGCGTGGGTGGATTTTTGTTCAAAATCAGCGCTGAAACCACCACCCTGAGCCATAAAGCCGGGGATGATGCGGTGAAAGACGACGCCGTCGTAAAAGCCCTCTTTCACATAGGCCAAAAAGTTGTCCGTGGTCAGCGGCGCGTGTTCGCGGTCGAGCTGGATGACGATGCTGCCGAGGCTGGTTTGCAGTTTGACGCTGGTGGCTGACTTGGACATGGTTGACCCTGATGTGGCTGCGCTGGCGCTGAGACTCGCGCCCAGCAGTGCGGTTAATAAAATGCTGCGAAATAATTGCATGGATTAAAATCCTTTTGATACGGACGAAAGATAAGTTTACTTTGCTGTTAAACACCGGTTTTGCACGATATCCCATAACGTGCTCCCGCCTTTCACGCCAATGCTTGCCACACAAGGACGCGCTGATTGCAGGGTACGCATGACACGCCGGTTGGAACGGCTGATCACTGTCGGAATGAGCAAGGAATATCCGCGCAATCCGACCGACTATTTTAAGCGATTACAGCAACGCCCGCACCGGTGCATAAGAGCGGCGGTGTATGGGCGATGGTCCCAGCCTGACCATGGCGGCCACGTGAGACGCGGTGGGATAGCCTTTGTGGCCGGCCAGGCCATAGCCGGGCCAGACCGCGTCCCATACCGCCATTTCCCGGTCGCGCCAGACTTTGGCGATGATGGAAGCGGCGGAAATCTCCGCGTGCAAACCATCACCGCCGACCACGGCCTGGCTGTTGCAAGGAATGTCGGGGCAAAACTTGCCGTCTATGCGGGCAAAATCCGCCGTCACTCCCAGGCTCTGGTATGCCCGGCACATGGCCAGCAAGGTCGCGTGGTGAATGTTCAGGCTGTCGATTTCCAGTGCTTCGGCCCGGCCGATGGACCAGGCCATGGCATTTTGGCGGATTTGCCCGGCCAGTAATGCGCGGCGGGCGGGGGTGAGTTTTTTGGAATCGGCCAGACCGGGAATGGGGCGTTGCGGATCGAGTATCACCACCGCCGCGATGACGGGGCCGGCGATGCAGCCGCGCCCGACTTCGTCGATGCCTGCCAGCAACGGCTGTTTCAACGCACGATGCTGCGGCCGGTTTGGCGCAGAAATTCCACCATGCAGGCCAGTTCCGGCGTGTGGGTAGCCATGTCGGCCAGCAAGGCGATGGCTTCATCCAGCTTGTAGCCGCTTTTGTAGATGATTTTGTAGGCACGGCGGATTTCGCGGATGGCGTCGCCGCTGAAGCCGCGCCGTTCCAGACCGACGGTGTTGATGCCGTGGGGTTCTGTGGGCGAGCCGCCGACCATGACATAGGGCGGTATGTCGCGGGCAATCACGCTGCCCATGGCGGAAAAGCTGTATTTGCCGATTTTGCAGAACTGATGCACCAAGGAAAAACCGCCCAAAATCGCACAATCGTGCACGTGCACGTGGCCGGCCAGCGAAGCGGCATTGGCCATGATCACGCCGTTGCCCACCACGCAATCGTGTGCCACGTGGGTATAGGCCATGAACAGATTGTCGTTGCCGATTTTGGTGACGCCACGGTCTTGCGCGGTGCCGCGATGCAGGGTGGTGAATTCGCGGATGACGTTGCGGTCGCCGATTTCCAGCCGCGTCGGCTCGCCGACATATTTTTTGTCCTGCGGGTCTTCACCCACCGACGAAAACTGGTAAATCCGATTGTTTTTACCGATGCGGGTGGGGCCTTTCAGCACGACGTGCGGCCCAATGACCGTGCCGGCGTCGATCTGTACGCCCGCTCCGACGATGGAGAAAGCGCCGACCTCGACGCCATCGGCCAGTTCCGCGGCAGGATCGACCAGTGCGCTGGCGTGGATCAAGCTTCTTGCTCTCTGGCGGCGCACATGATTTCAGCGCTGGCCACGAATTCGCCGTCCACTTCGGCACGGCAGGAAAAACTCCAGATATTGCGCTTATGCCTTACGTATTCGGTGATCAGCGTCAGTTGGTCGCCCGGCACCACGGGGCGCTTGAAGCGGACGTTGTCCACGCCGACCAGGTAATAAATTTTCCCTTCACCCAGCACTTCCGGTGCGCTCTGTGCAGCCAGCAAACCAGTGGATTGCGCCATGGCTTCGATGATGAGTACGCCGGGAAAAATGGGCTGATGGGGAAAATGGCCGGTAAACTGCGGCTCGTTGTAGGTGATGTTTTTAATGGCCTTCAACCACTTGCCCGGTTCGCAGGCGATTACGCGATCCACCAGCAGAAAAGGGTAGCGATGCGGCAGAAAACGCATGATGTCGGTAACTTCCAAAGTTAAGATCCTTTGTTGATATTCTTGGATGAAAGGCTGGCAAAGCCGGCGGGGCGGCCGCTCCGGGTTTGTGCTGTGTAAAGCGGGAACGACGATTAAAACGCTAAGCCACGACCGGACAGGACCGCCAAGCGGACTTGGCAGACCCCGCCGAACTGCGAAACCGCCGTTACTTGCCGGACTGCAGTTTTTTCAGAACTTTGTCGGTCACGTCCACCTGATCGCTGGCGTACACCACGCCGTCGGCCAGCAATAAATCAAAGGATTCTTCCTTGGCCAGCTGCTGGATCGCCTCGACGACTTCACGCTGCAGCTTGCCCAGTTCCTCGTTGCGGCGGATATTGAAGTCTTCACGGAACTCGTCCTGCAAGCGCTTGCCTTCGCGCTTGCGGTTCAGGATTTCCTTATCCAGCTTCTGGCGTTCGCCGTCACTCATCACAGCGCCTTCTTTGGCCAATTTCTCTTCCATTTGCTTGATGTCCTTTTGTTCGGCCACCAGGCGCTTGTCACGCGGAGAAAACTCCCGCTCCAATTCTTTTTTCGCTTTTTCCGCCTGGGGTGCTTTTTCCAGCAGTTTTTGCGTATTCACCACGCCGATTTTCAAATCGCCCGCCATCACGGCCGAGGTCATGAATAAGCCGATGAATAATAGCCCCGCTACCCGTTTCGTTGTCATCACAGTTTTCTCACCTGAATTAAAGCCAATTAAATTACGTTTCCCCGTGCACCCGACCGCCCAACGGCAAACCGCCGCATGGCGGTATACCCAAGCTTCCTTAAGTTGAACACAGTAAGCAGCCATTGTACCTAGATCGACCGTCAAAAATAAACGGCCCACCCCGTGGCACAGTATGGATACCGGAACTGGTAAAGCGACATTGATCAGAAACCCGCGCCGAACTGGAATTGAAACGCCTGCGTCTTATCGCCGCTCGCCGCATTCAGGGGCTGGCCGATGCTCACCTTGATCGCACCGAAAGGCGACAGCCATTTGCCCGTCAAGCCCGCCGAATAGCGCAGATCGCCGAGCACCGGCATGTCCTTGAACACGTTGCCCGCGTCCATGAACAAGCCAAGACGCAGGTTTTTGCTGTCTTCCACGAACGGTATGGGGAAGTACAACTCCGCCGTTCCCACGACTTTGCTCGATCCGCCGTAAGGCAGATCGGTAGAGTCTCTGGGCCCCAGGCTGTTGTCCTGGTAGCCGCGCACGCTGTTGAGCACGCCGCCGGCGTAAAAATGTTCGAAAAACGGCAGTTCGCCGGTTTTGCCATAGCCGCCGCCGTAATCGGCCTCGCCTTGCAGCCCCAAGGTAAAAGCTTTCGACAAGGGGAAGTAATATTGAACCTTGTAGCTCAGCTTGTAATATTTCAAATCGCTGCCCGGGACGGTCGCCAACGCCGAAAGCTGATGGCCGCCGCCGCTGGTCGGCAACAGCGCCCGGTTTAAAGTATCGTGCGACCAGCCCACGGACATGGGGAACAACACGTATTTTCTGCCGTTGGCGTTCAGGTAATCGAAAATTTCCGTCGAGGTATAGTCGGAAGTATTGACCTGCACGCTTTCGATTTCGGCGTTGAAGCGGAACCTGTCGTATTCGTTCAGCGGAATGCCGATATTGGCCGAGGCCGAGGCGCTGTTCGTGCTGTAGCGGGATACGTTGGCCTGGTAGGCGTTGGTCTCCCGGTACATCATGTCGTAACCGAGGCTGACGCCGTCCATGGTGAAATAGGGATTCAAGTACCCGAACTGGTATATGCGGGAGATCGAGCTGTTGTTGAACGACGCGCTTACCCGCTTGCCGCTGCCGAAAATATTGTCCTGGGTAATGCTGGCGTTAAAGATAAAACCCTGGGTTTGCGAAAAGCCGATGCCTGCCATCAGGTTGCCGGAAGGTTTTTCCGTGACCGAGTAATTGATGTCGATCTGGTCGGCCGTGCCCGGCACCGCCGGTGTTTCCACGTTGACGTCCTGGAAGTAGCCCAAGCGTTCCAGGCGGGTTTTCGACCTTTCGATTTTTTGCGACGAGGCCAGCCCCGCCTCCATCTGGCGCATTTCGCGGCGCAGCACTTCGTCGCGCGTACGGTTGTTGCCCTTGAAATTGATCCGCCGCGCGTAAACCTGTTTGCCCGGATCGACGTAAAAACTGATTTTTACGGTTTTTTTGGCGTCGTCTATCTCAGGCACCATATTGACGTTGGCAAAGATATAGCCGTCATCCCCCAGCCGGTCGGAAATCGCCTTGGACGTTTCGGTGGCGGCCTTGCGGGAAAACACCTCGCCCGGCCCCACTTCCATCAGCGGCAGCAGTTCATCGGGATTCACCACCAGATTGCCTTCCAGCTTGACCTCTTCCAGCGTATAAACCTCGCCTTCCTTGACATTGATGGTGACGTAAATGTCTTTCTTGTCCGGGGTGATGGATACCTGGGTGGAATCGATTTCGAATTTGATATAGCCGCGATCCATGTAATAGGAACGCAAGCGCTCCATGTCGGCCGACAGTTTTTGCTTGGAGTATTGGTCGTCTTTGGTATAGAAAGACAGCAGATTGGGCGTGCTGAGTTCGAACTGGCCGACCAGGTCCTTATCCTTGAACACCTTGTTGCCCACGATATTGATCTGGCGTATTTTCGCCGCGCGGCCTTCGGAGATATTGATGGTGACCGCCACGCGGTTACGCGACAGCGGCGTAACGTCCGAATCGATTTTCAGCGCATATTTACCGCGGCTGTAATACTGGCGGCGCAATTCCTGCTCGACTTTATCGAGAATCTGGCGGTTGAAAACCCGGCCTTCCGCCAAGCCGATATTCTTCAGCGCCTTGGTCAGGTCCTCCGACTTGATGTCCTGATTGCCTTCGATTTTGATGCTGGTGATGGCCGGGCGCTCTTCCACCTGCACCACCAGCTCGCCGCCTTCGCGCTGCAAACGCACGTCCTTGAAAAAACCGGTTTTAAACAACGCACGTATGGCGTCCGCCACCTGGCGGTCATCGACCGAATCCCCCACTTTGATGGGCATATAGCTGAACACGGTGCCCGCGGAAATGCGCTGCAAACCGTCCACGCGGATATCCTGCACCACGAACGGTTCCGCCGCCTGCACGGAAGAGATACAGAGGCCGGCAAGGAGTGCGCAACGGGCTAGCAAACGGGGCATGTCGGATGGAGGGCGTTTTGGCAATGGAATAAGCCGCGCCAGTATAGGTGATCGTGAGTTCACCCTCAACCTGAGCCTGTTTCGCTTCCATCAACGGGGAGTTTTCCCATTTTCCCGCCGGAATCGGCGGCAAACGCTTATCATAGACGCGACGCAGCAAAGGACCAGCCATGAGCACCGTTTACTTCGACACCCACCCATTCGTCAGCGCGTTGCTGAAAGTGGCGCATTTGATTTGACGCCGGCTTGCAGCTCCCTGCCCACAACGACCATGGCGCGCGCGCCGCCCCTAACCATGAAACGTCACGCGCGCCAAGGTCGTTCCCCTCACCCCAACCCTCTCCCAGAGGGAGAGGGAGCACAAGGCTGCTGCGACTTTCATGGCAACCCCGCCCAGTTAAGGCTACACAGCATGCACAAAAACTTTCGCCGTGACTGCGACGGTCATCAGGCAATCACCCACAGTACAGCGCCAGGCGGCCTGGATATCGCCGGCTGGCTGCGGCACTTGGCCACCCTGCCGCCGGCGCCGGGCCAGATGGGCGCGGCGCTGGACAGCATTCGGCGGGCACTGGAGGAAACACCGGACGACCCTTCCCTGTGGGCACAATTGGCGCAACTGGGCCAGCGCCATTTTGCCCCCGAGCTGGTGCGGCAGGCGGCACAGAACGCTTTGGCGCTGACCGAGCACAAAACGGGGGCCGAACGCGCGCAAGCGCTGGTAGCCATGGCGGGGGTAGCCAGAGAAAGCGAGGCGCTGGAGCAAGCGGAGCAATACTACCGGCAGGCTTTACAACATTGCGCCGACCACCTGCCGGCGCACTTGGGGCTGGGTGACTTGTTGCTGCAATGGGGCCGCGTCGACGAAGCCGTGGCCCTGTTTGAAGCCACCGTCAAGCTGAATCCCGTCGCCGGCTACGGCGCCTTGATCGATGCCCGGCGCTTTCCCGACGATCCCAAGATACTGGTAAATATCGAAAAAATAGCCCTGTTGCCCAGTCTGGCGGGACCTGTGCGCACCAGCCTGTTGTTCAAGCTGGCGTCCGCCTGGGAACATCACCAGGACTATGCCAAAGCGTTTCAACTGGCGCAGCAGGCCAACGCCGCCAATCGCCAACTGTTAACCTACCGGGCGGAAGATCACCGCCGCCTCTGCAATCGCATTCGGCAAACCTTTACCGCCGAATTTTTTGCCGCGCGCAGCGGCTTCGGGCATGCTTCCACGCTGCCCGTTTTCGTGCTGGGCATGCCGCGCTCCGGCACCACGCTGGTCGAACAAATCATCGGCGGCCATCCCGACATTCACGGTGCCGGCGAAATCGGCATCACCTCCGGCATTGCGCAATTCCTGGAACAAGCGGAGCGCCACACGGGCTCCAGGCGCGTTTATCCCGAATGCGTCCATGAAGTTACCGCCCGGCAAAGCACCGCGTTCGCCGAAAAAATCCTGCAACAACTGCGAGCCATGGCGCCGGCGGCACGCCATGTCGTCGACAAACTGCCGCACAACTTC
>SCQD01000352.1 GCA_004299145.1 Methylococcaceae bacterium
ACGTGGCGGACGCAGGACGAACGCGGGCAGCCGAAGGCAATAATTCGTCGCCAATTTTTCGCTCCTGAAATCGGATGGACCCCATTTCAGGTTTCGCGAAAAATGGCGACGCTATCGTTTGTTGCCGGAAACGGACAGCGAACAGGCCTTTAACGTCATCGAGCGTTTGCGGGAAGCCATCGCTGCCAGCGAAGTGGCATTGGAGGAGGGGCTTACGCTGCATTTCTCCGCTTCGCTGGGTGTTGCCACCTTCATCCCCGCCGACGCCGATATAAACACATTGCTTAACCGCGCCGATCAAGCGCTTTATCAAGCCAAATGCAGCGGACGCAACCGGACGTGCAAGGGGTAAATCCTGCCGCGTCATTTTCCAGTTCGGAGCGTTGCGGGTACCCGCTTGCATCGGTCCTGTTTTTTGAACGGCTGGCGGCGCGCCTTGTGGAGAACAGGGTACACACGGCGTACCTTTCGGTCGGCGATGCCGGCAATATTATCCGCAGATTACGCAGATTTTTACCTGAGTTTTAATCTGCGGAAATCTGCGTGAATCTGCGGATTTTCGCTTTTAATGCGGCCAAACCGTTTGTTTCAGGTTAAGCCTGAAACCTCATCCGTCGTCAAGCCCGTCAATTTGGCAATGGTGGCTACCGCCAAACCTTCCGCCAACATGCCTTTGGCTATGGTTTGCGCCGCTTTGAGTTGCCCGGTTTTTTCACCCAGTTCCAAGCCTTCATTAAACCCCGTTTGTTTATATTCTTCCCAGTGATATTCCTCGATCATGCGGGCTTTTTCATCAGGCGATACGCCGTTTTGTTCGATATGGTTGAATATTGCGTGTATTTCAGCCAGCAGATAATGATTTTCATCGACTTCGCCGTCCAGACTGTCTTCTATCGCTTCCAGCCATTCCCGATAAGCGGCGGGCGTTTGCTCGTTAACGTATTTCGGGCACAAAAAAACAATTTTATGGGCAATTTCATGCACTGAATTGCCGTTTAAATCGTGCGGCGCAAAATCCGTCACCAAGACGTCCTTTTTGTGTTTGTCACCCGACGTCAGTACCACAATCGTATAAACGCGGGTATTGGAGCGGTAATCCGCCGAGCTTTTGATTTGTTCCAGCAAAGCAACGCAATGGTAATGCAAAAACCGGTCGTAATGATCGGCGTGGCGCTCATGTTGTATGTCGACGATGATGCGGTTTTTTTTATCTTCGGCAAATAAATCGAATTGAGTTTTTACGCTACCTATCGGCGTATCAAAAACTTTTTCCGTCTCGACTTTGTCAATGTCGAGCTGAATGCCCAAAATATCACGCGCGAAACCCTTAAATACATCAACATCACAAAAGGCTTTTTTGAAAATAACGCCGTAGCGTAGTGAGGCGACTTGTTTCATGGCTGGCTTTATTTAATCTGCGGATTGTTTTTTGATTATAAATTTGGCGTGATTTTATATGGCATTACACAATCATGCCCTACGAGCCCGGATTTTATCACGCGCAACCCGCGCCATTTCGATTACCGTGAAAGCGCGGCAACCTTCACTCCCTCTCCCTTTGGGAGAGGGTCGGGGTAGGCTGTCGAAATTCGGTAATTTTGAGCCCATTTGGGTTCCCGGTTTATGGATTCAATTTCTGTCAACCGCAACGCGGTTGTGTCCCAAAGCCCAGGGTTGGCGCGCAGCGCGCCTACCCTGGGTTACGCGACAACCCATGAAAACATCAACCCCAACGGGGTTGGGTGTGAGCCGCAGGTACCGTCGGCTCAGTCATAAACGGTGCCGCTCTGGAATTGGAAACCAGGGCGTAATCCTACCCTTGCGGGTCCGTACCCGTGGGGAAGTCTTCGCTCGAACTCTCCGCAAGGAGGGGTACGCAGCCAGCGTCGGGGGGTAACCACCGGTGACGAAGGGGCCAGGCGAAGATAGTTCAGGAGGTGCCACGTTTCGGCCTGCACAGCGTGCCAGGACCCCTTCCCGCGCTGAAGCACCGGGGGGAAGGCCTCTTCCCTCTTCCGGTCCGGGTATACGGCTACCGAACCGGGGCTGTGTGGGTGACTGGTGGCGTCGCCTGGACACAATGGCAGACGGTATCACCGGCGAGAGTCCCACGCCGTCTTCGTGGCTCGTCCACGGGGTAAGGCGCTCCTATAAGCCTCCGGCGAAAGGGTGCGACGACGCGGTGGTGAAGGAATAGCCTTCCCGGCTCGCCTTCTTTGGGGATGGCAGCGCCTCCGGTGGTAGCCGCCAGGGACGGTAGCGATAGGAGGCTCCGCTTATAGAGAGGGACGCGGTACACCAAGGTTCAAGGGACCAGTTAGCACACCGGGTAAAGCCACCAAATGGCCCGTCCGTCCTCTTGCGGACATCCCACAGGTCGCTAAGCAACAGTCTCAACGCCCCTGGTCGGCTCGTGTCCCGGTTGTTCAATCGTGATTGGGATACAGCAGGTATTATTTTCATGGGACTCATTAAAGTTCATTCGCTCACCGGTCGGATCACGCCCGAAGTCATGCAAAAAGCCTTCAAAAAGGTCAAGCGCAATCGCGGCGCCGCCGGTATCGATAAGGTGAGCATCCAGATGTTCGAGGCCAACCTCGGCCAAAACCTGGACGCTCTGATGCGCGACCTTAAGACCGGGGTCTTCCAGCCCCGTCCTTTGCGCCGCGTCTTTATCGATAAAGGGAACGGCAAGCTGCGTCCGCTCGGCATTCCCGCCGTGCGTGACCGGATTGCTCAAGAAGTGGTGCGCCAACTGCTCGAACCCCTGTTCGAGCCGCTCTTCCATGAGTGTTCTTTTGGCTTCCGTCCGGGTCGCAATTGCCACTTGGCGGTTGAGCAGGTGCTCAAAGCCTATCAGGACGGCTTCCGCTACGTGCTGGACGCCGACATCCAAGGCTTCTTCGATAATCTGCCTCACTCCGTCATCATGGCCGCCCTCACCCGGCACATCGCCGACGGCAACATCCTCAACCTCGTCCAGCGCTTTCTCACAGCCGGCGTTATGCTCAACGGCGTGTTCAAACCCACCACCGTGGGGACGCCGCAGGGCGGCGTTTTATCGCCGCTCCTGGCAAATCTCGCTTTGCATTCCTTGGATCAGCACCTTGATCAACACGGCCTGCGCTTTGTGCGCTACGCCGATGATTTCGTGGTACTGACCCAAACCCAACACCAAGCTCAAGAGGCACTGCCGCTGGTCGCTCAACATCTCGAAACCCTGGGACTGGCCTTGAGCCCTGAGAAAACCAAGATCACTTCCTTCGGACGTGGCTTTGATTTCCTCGGCTTCAAGATCACCGCCAATGGGGTGCGGATGCGCGACAAATCGGTAGAGAAGCTCAAAGACAAAGTTCGGGATATCACCCGTCGCTCTCACAACTTGGACGCCAAACTCATCCTGCGGCTCAATCAGGTCATTCGCGGCACGGCCAACTATTTCGCCACCCCCTTTACCCGAATGGGCGACCGTTTCCGAAAACTCGATTCGTGGATTAGGATGCGGCTACGCTGCATGAAAC
>SCQD01000262.1 GCA_004299145.1 Methylococcaceae bacterium
GTACCGTAGGCTCAGCAAGGATTTTGAAATCCTGACCGGCACAGCCGAAAACATGGTCCGCATCGCCATGCTCAAGAAAACACTTGCAAAATGCAGATAAATTTTTGCCAGACAGGCTCTAAGGGGGCAGGTTTAGCATCGTATCAACAATTAAGAAGCAGCATTATTGATAACATCGCAAGGCGGGCGATGTCCACCGGGCTCAGGCCGGGTTTGGCGGCAATGGTTGCGTCGTCCTGTACACCGGGCATGCTCCGGGCAATCGCCAAGGTACCTTGTCAGAGTCCTGAGAAATTACTGACTTTTACCTCTCCATCGGGAAAACGGGCCACACATGGAATTAATAATGCTGATTTTTATCGGCAGAATAGTTTTTCGCTTGTTGACACCGGCTGGCTAATGGGTGCCCCCTTTTCGGTTCACCCAGTACCAAGCGCACGAGCCCCGGCCCGTCGTACCACGAAGCGTTGCCGTGTGCGTACAAATGGCGCACAATAATCCACTCCTTGATCAGCGCTTGCAAAAAATATGAGCCTTGCCATCACCAAAGAAAGCCGACTCAATATTCGCTGCGATATTCATGCGCGGCAATTGCTCGAAAAAGCCGCAGCCTATGCGCACGTCAGCGTGTCCGAATTCGTGCTGTCGTACGCCTTGGCTTCAGCGCAGCAGGTCGTGCAAACGCATGAGTCGATAACATTGCAACCGACGGATTTTCAGAACTTCCTCGCCGCCCTGGATGCGCCCACCGCGCCCAATGCGGCATTGATGCGCGCCTTTGAACGACACGCGGCGCAGGTTCGCCAGTGACGATTTTTGCCATCCGCCCGCTGGATAAAGCGGTCGATACGGCGGCTTTCTATTGCGGGCAGCCATTCCTGGACGAATATATCCGCCGTTATGCCTCACAGGATGTGCGGCGCAATGTGGCCCGCGTTTTTATCGCCACGCCGGAAGAGGAGGAGCGGCGCTTGGCGGGATTCTTTACCCTGAATGCCGGCAGTGTCGGTTGCTCAGACCTTCCCCCTGCATTGGCGCGCCAACTGCCCCGCTATCCCGTGCCGGTGGCTTTGATCAGCCGTCTGGCAGTGGATAAAAAATTCCAAAAACTGGGGCTGGGCTCCATCCTGTTGGCCGATGCTTGCCGGAAAGTGGTTCGGGCCAGCGAGGTACTCGCCGTTGCCGGCATTATCGTGTCCGCCAAGGATGAAACAGCCGCGGCTTTTTACCGGCATTTCGGTTTTATGCCACTGTCGGGACAACCCGAGCGCTGGTTTTTGCCTGCCATGGCTTTTCGTTAACTTGAAGCACACCAGCCCCTGTGGCATGATTCCGCGCCTCAATCGGCGCCCGGCGCCGCGTAATCGTTCACATCCCCCGCTTTTTTATGCCCTCACCCCAGCCCTCTCCAGAAGCCTTAGTGATACCGCTTCGCGGCGGCTTTTCCGGTGGGAGAGGGGGACAAAGGTGGGGGGCGTGAACGATTACGGCGCCGCTGCTTTTCCGCAGTTTATCCACACGATCCAACCACTCCAACCGAAGGAAAACCTCATGGCAGGTCGCAACCATTTATATATCCCCGGCCCCACCAACGTACCTTATTCCGTCATGAGCGCCATGCAAGTGCCCATGGAAGATCACCGCCGCCCCGACTTTCCCGAACTGGTCAGGCCGCTGCTGCAGGATTTGAAAAAAGTCTTCCGTACCGAGCAAGGCCAGTGCTTCGTACTCCCGGCCACCGGCACCGCCGGCTGGGAAATCGCCATGACCAACACCCTGTCGCCGGGCGATAAAGTGCTGTCTTTCCGTTTCGGCCAGTTCAGCCATCTGTGGATCGACATGGCCAAGCGCCTGGGCTTCAACGTGCAGTACGACGAAATCCCCTGGGGCGAAGGCATTTCGCCCGACCGCGTGGAAACCTTGCTGCGCGCCGACGCCAAGCACGAGATCAAAGCCCTGCTGATCTGCCACAACGAAACCGCCACCGGCGTCACCAACAACCTGGCCGAAATCCGCAAAGCCATCGACGCCGCCGGCCACCCGGCGCTGCTGTTGGTGGACGGCGTCAGCTCCATCGGCAGCCTGGATTTCCGCCTGGACGAATGGGGCATCGACGTGGGTCTGGCCGGTTCGCAAAAAGGCTTCATGCTGCCCGCTGGTCTGGTGATGCTGGCCTTCAGCCCCAAAGCACTGAAAGCGCGTGAATCCGCCAAGTGTCCGCGCTGCTTTTTGGACGTCATGGACCACATCAACGCCAATAAAGACGGTTTCTTCCCCTATACCCCGTCGATTCCGCTGCTGTACGGCTTGCGCAAAGTGCTGGATTTGCTGCTGGAAGAAGGCATGGACAACGTCTACGCCCGCCATTTCCGTCTGGCGGAAGGCGTGCGCCGCGCCGCCCAGGCCTGGGGTCTGGACATCTGCTGCCGCGATCCGAAACTGGTCTCCAACACCGTCACCGCCATCATGGTGCCGCAGGGTTTCGACGCCCGCGACGTGATGCACTACGCCTACCACCGCTATAACCTGTCGCTGGGCGCCGGCCTGTCCGAAGTGCTGGGCAAGCTGTTCCGCATCGGCCACCTGGGCGATTTGAACGAACTGAGTCTGGCTTGCCCGCTGATGGGCGCGGAAATGGCCATGCTGGATTGCGGCATCCCGGTGACGCCGGGCAGCGGCATCGCCGCCGCCGGCGCTTATTGGCGCGAAACGGCGCAGCCGCTGGCCAAGCGCGGTTGATTTCGGTTCTGCTGGTTGCTGGTTCCCAACCTCCAGGTTGGGAACCCGGCCCGGGAAGCTCCGGCTTCCCGAGTCGGGACGGAGCATCGGCGCTATATAAGCCTTAGCTGTTCCAACTGCGACGGCAGTTCTTCATACGGCGTAAACATGAGCATAAACCCAATTTTTGGGTGACCACGCCGGTAATGCCGGGAAGCCGGAGCTTTCCGGACTGCATTCCCAAGCAAAGCTTGAGAACGAGCCGAAACTCCCTCTCCCGGCGGGAGAGGGCAGTCAAATGCAGCTTTAATCTATCAAGCCGCCGCGTCGTGAAACCCTATCGGGACGCGGAGCGTCCCGGGCTGCGTTCCCACGCGGAGCGTGGGAACGATAAAACGATAAAATACGCATTCGCCGGGAGGACACATGAGCAAACCCAAAATCCTCGTCACCCGCCGCTGGCCGGAGGAAGTGGAAGCGGAGCTGGCGCAACGCTACGACGCCACTTTCAACGAATCCGACATTCCCCTGAGCGTGGCGCAGCTCAAGGAAGCGCTCACTCATTACGACGCCGTGCTGCCCACGGTGACCGATTCCATCAATGCCGAAGTGCTCAGCGCCGCTCCGTTGCGCTGCCGCATCCTCGGCAATTTCGGCGTGGGTTATAACCACATCGACATTCCCGCCGCCAAAGCGCGCGGCCTCACCGTCACCAACACCCCGGACGTGCTCACCGACTGCACCGCCGACATCGCCATGCTGCTGCTGCTCAGCGTGGCGCGGCGCGGCGGCGAAGGCGAGCGCCAGTTGCGCGCCGGCGCCTGGAGCGGCTGGCGGCCCACCCACCTGCTGGGCACCAAGGTCACCGGCAAAACCCTGGGGTTGATCGGCTTCGGCCGCATCGCCCAGGCCATGGCGCACAAAGCCCGCCACGGCTTCGACATGGACATTATTTTTTACAACCGCTCGCAGCCGCCGCGGGACAAAATCGACGCGGTCCAGGCACGCCAGTGCGCCAGTCTGGAAGAGGTCTTGCAGCAAGCGGATTTCGTCGCCCTGCACTGCCCCGGCAGCCCGGAGAACCATCACCTGATCAACGCGGAGCGCCTGGCGCTGATGAAACCCGGCGCTTATCTGATCAACACCGCGCGCGGCAACGTGGTGGACAGCGCAGCGCTGATCGCCGCGCTGCAACAAGGCGCCATCAAAGGAGCGGGGCTGGACGTGTATGAAGGCGAACCCGATCTGCACCCGGGGTTTCTGGAACTGGAAAACGCCGTGTTGCTGCCGCACCTGGGCAGCGCCAGCCGCGAAACCCGCATCGCCATGGGCCGCCGGGTGCTGACCAACATCGACGCTTTTTTCGCCGGCCAAACACCGGGCGATAAAGTCTGCTGAGTATCGGCAATGCCCATGGTTATTGGCCTTGAAGTTGGAAAACCCGGTGCAATGGGATTTTTGGCTGTCGGCGCAGCAACCCCGCCAAAAATCGAGCCGACGGCGTGATGCAAAGTGCTAAATGCTGATTTTCGTCAAGTTAACCTAGCCTACGGCACTTGCCGTCAAAACAAGATCCCCAAAAACCGCGTGATCCGACAGCGGGCAATCACAAGCCCACTGGGCGTCAAGTGGAAGCATAAGTCGACAGGAGAAGCCGTGATCGAATTCGCCTACACTCAAAAGAGACTTGAACGCTGCATTAACTACAGCGATTTAATCAATGATAAAACGCTTCTAAATTATGCAAATCGATGGAAGGCGGCTGGTTGCGCTCTCGCTGGGATTAACGCAGGCAACCTCTTTAAAACGAATTTAAATGAAATTAATATTCGTGGAAAATCGGCTTACAAATGCAGTAACATTGAGCAGACGCTCGCTACGAGACTCGTATCACAGAACATTCGCGCCAACTACAAAATAAGACAGCAAAATCGCAATATCATAATAAAGAATCTAATCTCATTTCTAAAGGAGAGCGGCCCATATCAAGTATTTCGATTCGATATCGAAGCTTTCTTTGAGAGCATTAACCGAGACGAGCTTTCCAAACGACTGATTAATGATGGCCGCTGTTCTCGGCAGACCATACTTCTTCTTTCTCAGCTATTTGAGGGACTAGGTCGACAAGGGGTTACCGGTCTCCCTAGGGGGCTAAGCCTCAGCTCAACGCTATCTGAATATGCGCTACACGAATTCGACGCGGCCATAAAGCAAGAAGACAACATATTTTTCTACGCTCGATTCGTCGATGACATCATTTTGATAACGTCACCGGAGTTGCATAAGACTGAAGTCATTAAACTTCTTGAAAGCAACATATTCCCCGGACTTAATCTCCACAAGTCCGGAAAAAAAGTATCGCATCACTCCGTGCCAAAGTCTGGTGAAAAAGACAACAAGCCCGAACAAAAATCACACTGCTTTGACTACCTTGGCTATCAATTTTCCATTTTTGAAAAGAACGATGCAGTAGATAAAATCCTTGGCCTATCCAGGCGTCGAGTTGACATCGACATTAGTCAGGAAAAAATCGATAAGCTTAGCGCTAGAATCATCACCTCTTTTACGAGTTACATCAGTTCTGCAAGCAGCCCGGATGCCTTTGACTTGTTGGAAAACCGAATAAAAGCCTTAACCGGAAATTACATAATAAGAGATCCCGTTACCGGAATTCGCATAAAGACAGGTGTTTACTACAACTATGCCGATAAGAACGATATAAGAGACTGTCCATTGAAGAAGCTCGACGCTCTTCTGCGAGGTCTTCTTTTTTCACGTCATCACAAGCTTTCCGCTAAGGTCCAAACCAAGATCAGCTTGAATAATCGGCGCAAACTGGTTGGATACACGTTCTCGGGCGGTTTTCACAACCGTCGACTACATTTCTTTTCTAACGCAGACCTCAAACGAATGAAAGAGGCGTGGCAAAAGTGACAAGAACGCTACGACGAGTAGAGAAAGAAGATTACGCCAGAATCTTGCTTACAGAAACCTCATCCTATGATGTACCTGTAACATTTTCGAATGTAGGATTCTATTGGCATTGGAAGAAATTCGAGGAAGGCAAGAGCTTGTTCCACGAATTAATGGAATTCCTATTTCGAGGCAACGATATTTCTAACTATACCATTCCGTTACCTTACAAGATGCGGAAAGACAGCGAATCGTATCGGTCGCTGGCCCTGATACATCCAAGCACGCAGATTAAATTTATAGAGTTCTATAAAAACTTCGACCAGCAAATGATTCTAGCATGTAAGGATAGTCCGTTCAGCATTCGATGTCCAGACACTATTGCAAGCAAATATTATGTGAAAAACGAGTCTGAAAACAAATACAAATTCCGTTCAGATGGCGTAACGACACGACAGGTAGAAACCAAAAGCAAATACTTAACTTCCTATTTTTCGTATCGTGGCTACACCCGCCTGCATCACTTTTTTGACTCTGCGGAATTCATATCACTTGAGCGCAAATATTCATCGTTTTGGTCTGTCGATATAGCGCGTTGCTTTGACAGTGTGTACACGCATTCGATAACGTGGGCCCTAAAGACGAAAGCGCACTCAAAAACCATTTCAAGTATCAAAAATACCTTCGGCTCTATTTTTGACACCTTAATGCAGCGTGCAAACTACAACGAAACCGCTGGCATCATCATTGGGCCCGAGGTTAGTAGAATTTTTTCGGAAATTATATTTCAAAGAGTTGATAGAAACATTCTTAAAGAATTAAATAAAAAAAATCTTTCTAATAATGTCGACTATACTATACGAAGGTACGTCGATGATATATACATTTTCTCCACTTCCGATGAGACATCAAATGTTGTCGCCAAGACGGTAGAAGATTGCTTTAAGGCGTATAAACTTAACCTAAACGCAGGAAAGACAATCAAGGCGGCAAGGCCTTTCATTACGGACAAAAGCAGGTCACTGCAATTAGCCAAAAAAAGTCTTCGTAATCTATTTGACAAGCTTATTGGAGAAAGAAGCAGCGAAACACCGGAACTGGCGTTTCCTCCAAAGCGAATTTTCAATAGACGCCGACTCATTGTGGCTTTCCTTAATGAGATAAAGTCCGCTTGCATTGGTTCGCCATCGACCTATGAAATGGTTTCTGGTTACCTGATATCTTCGTTATCAAATTTGATAATCTCGTTTTGCGAAGGTAACTCAAAATATGATTTTCCGGAAGATGCCTCCAAAAACAGTCATGTTGACTTTTTTTTGATTCTCATTGAGCTGATCTTTCATTTTTATACGATCAGCCCCAGTCAAACTGGCTCAGTCAAGATCTGCATAATTACGGACCTTGTGTGCACGTATTTCGATAAAAAGATACCTGAAAGTGCAAACGAAGTTCGAAGTCTAATATACATATTGGCCAACGCTTTTTTTGAAAGCAGTGGATTCAAGAAAATCTCAAAGGATAACTCTGATTTTGCTTTACTTGAGGCTCTGAATATACTTGTTTCACTCAAACTTTTGGGACAACGATACTTAGTTTCAAGAGCAGTCCTTGAAAAGATAGTGAACATTGCAGAAAACAGACAGATGTCTTACTTTGAAATTACATCTTTGCTTTTCTATATTGGCAACGATGTCGAAAATTCCTACGGAAAAATCAAGAAAAAGATTTTGAGGGACGTGGATAGCGTTCTTTCTGACTTGTCGGATATTCGTATCAGCTCAGAGAAAATATACTTATTGTTAGATATACTTGCCTGCCCTTTTATTGACGATAAGCGGCGAGGGTCTTTAGTAAGCCAACTTATCTCGACAGCGACAAGCTCCACACCAAACAAGGACCATGTTTTGGATCTGCAGAAAAGGTTCGCACAATATCGTTGGTTTACGTCATGGAATCGCGCAGAATTGCTCGCATCGCTTGAAAAGAAGGCATTGCTGAGAAGCTATTGAACAGCTATCTTGTGCCTGTGGGGTGCACCGGCCAGCTTTACGAATCAACGCCAGTTGATTCGGCTACTTCAAGCGGAACAAGCGGAACGCGAGTCAGGTAATAACTTGTATTTCGCGGGTCGTGTGGATATCACCGCCTTTTCGGGGTGGCGCGTAAGCGCACACACTATACTGGCTGGGCATTCCACACCCTGTGTGAGTACTAAAGATCGACGGGGAACGACAAAAACAAAGGAAGCGCCGTGGAAACCAGCATAGCCGTTGCCTGCAAAAGTCAGCTCGTAGGACGCGGTGAGTCGGCGGACCACGTCAATCGTGAACGATGCGGTTCCTTTCGTCACTGCACCTACATCAATATTTTGCACGCGAAGTGAATACGTAGAGAGGGTTTTTGTGGCTACGCATTACCCCGCCGTCCTTTTTTGGCATTCTTCGTCTTCTTCACCAACCGTCCCGCCCTCCGCCGCTACAGAGATAGTCCAGGCTTTTTTAGCCAGTCCAGCTCCATTTTCAGCAGTTCGATTTCCGAATACAGCCGCTCAGCACCAGCTGAACCTTAACCGTCGACAAATCATTTATGTCAGCCCCCCCAAGTTTTTGCGTTGCAAATGACGGTTCAGCGCCGAACCCGGCGGAACCGCTGTTGCGTTCCACCCTACGCCCCGCTGAGCAGGCCGCCCTGTCGGCGCGCCTGGCGCCGCTGTTTGCCGATAAGCTTCAGGAATTACGCATAGACGCCGAACTGCCGGCTTCGGCGCTGGAGCGCGTGTACCTGCCGCTGGCGGCTTGGCTGGTCCAGCGCAAAACCCGGCAAACCCTGGTCGTGGGCATCAACGGCGGCCAGGGCTCCGGCAAGTCCACCCTGTGCGCCTTGCTGCAATTGATTTTGCGGCAGGGATTCGGCCTGAGCGTGGCCGGATTGTCCCTCGACGATTTTTACAAAACCCGCGCCGAACGCCGGCAGCTGGCCGACGGCGTTCACCCGCTGCTGCTCACCCGCGGAGTGCCCGGCACCCACGACGTGGCCTTGGCGCTGAGCGTACTGGCGGCACTGAAAAGCGCACAACCAGGCGACAGCGTGGCCATTCCTGTATTCGACAAAGCACAGGATGATCGTTGCCCGCCCGAGCAATGGCGCCGTTTTCATGGCCCGGCCGACATCGTCATCTTCGAAGGCTGGTGCGTGGCTGCCCGGCCCGAAAGCGCAGCCGCCCTAAGCCGGCCCATCAACACCCTGGAAACCGAGGAAGACCCCGACGGCCGCTGGCGCCGCTACGTCAACGCCCAGTTGCAAGGCGAGTACGCCCGGCTGTTCGAACAACTGGATGTGTTGCTGATGCTGAAAGTGCCGAGCATGGAACACGTATTCCAATGGCGCAGCCTGCAAGAAGAAAAACTGGCCGCCAGCCTGCGCGATACGCCGCAGCACGCGACACGCCTCATGGACGCCGCCGCCATCCGCCGCTTCATCATGCACTACGAGCGCATCACCCGGCACATGCTGGAAGAAATGCCGGAGCGGGCCGACGTGACTTTGTTCGTCGACGAAGCGCACCAGATTGGCCGGATTCGGACCAGGAGTGCGCGTTGAAGGCGAGTGGAGCAGACTTCAGCCCCGACTGATTTCGCCCGCTGCCCGGGTCTTAAAGAGTAGGCACAGCCGGCCAGGATGAATACCCCAGCCGGCCCGGCTATCATTAATGACCATTCATCGCTATTGGGCGTTCCCGTGAACAAAGTACAGCTGCTTTTCCCAACGCTGCCCATCATGATTGGAGCGTTGGCGCTGATCGGCTGGACGCTGGACAGCAACATCCTGCAACAAGGCATTGCCTCCAGTGTTGCCATGAATCCGGCGACCGCCGTGGGATTCATCCTGCTGGGCCTGGAAGCGCTGCGCTGGCATAGCGGCTCAACTGATCCATGGCTGGACAAAGCCGGTCAACTGGCAATAGCGCTGGTTGTCATCACCTCTGCCATGAAACTGAGCGATCTGGTGCTGGGCACCGCATTCGGTGTCGATCAGCTGCTTTTTGCCGGGCAGCTGGATAATGACCTGGGGCATCCCAACCGCATGGCGCCCAATACCGCCCTGTGCTTTTTTCTGCTCGGCTGGGCCATGCAACTCATGCGCAGCCGGTCGAAAACCGCAATCCCCGCCGCGCAGGCGCTCACACTGATCCCGACACTGCTGGCGTTGCTCGCGCTGGTCGGTTACCTGTATGGCGTCAAAACGCTGGTCGGCATCGGGACCTATATTCCCATGGCGTTCAACACCGCGATCAGCTTTCTGTGGCTAACTGCCGCCATTCTGTTCGCCCACCCCCATCAAGGCTACCTGCGTGTTTTCACCGGTGGCGGCCCTGCCGGCAAAATCGCCGCCATTCTGCTGCCCGCATCACTGCTCGCTCCCTTCCTGCTGGGATGGATCAGCCTGACCGCGCAACGCGCGGGCTACTTTGATTCGGCATTTGACCACGCGCTTTCCGTGATTCTGGACGCGGCAGCTTTCTTCACGCTCAGCTACCTCAGCATACGAACCTTGTTCTACTCGGACCTGCATCGACGCAAAGCCGAAGCCGAACTGCGGGGACAGCAGAAGTTTCTGGCCGCCATGTTCGAAAATGCCCTCGACGCCGTCGTCGTGATGGATGCGCAGGGCATCATCACCCACTGGAGCAGTCAGGCGGAACACACGTTGGGATGGCAGCGCCGGCAAGCCGTCGGACAAAAAATGCACGAGCTGATCGTGCCTGAGCGCTACCGCGCGGCGCACGTCCGTGGCCTGCAACGGTTCCTGACCACGGGCACAGGGCCATTGGTCAACACCCGCATAGAAATTTTTGCACAGCACCGTGATGGGCACGAATTTCCCATCGAATTGTCCATTACCCCGATCAAGACGGCGGACAGTTATGAGTTCAGCGCTTTCCTGCGCGACATTTCGGAACGCAAGCGACTGGAACAGCAGCTGGCGGAGCGCGAGGCGTTGTTCCGCGCCATTTTTGATCAATCACCCACCGGCATCGAACTGATAGACCCCGCGTCGTTGCGTTTCGTGGAAGGCAATCCCGCCGCCTGCCGCATGCTGGGCTATACGCACGAGGAATTTCTCGGTTTGCGCCTGACGGATACCCAGGTTGACATGGATGAAAAGGTACTGGTTGCCATGGTGCGTCAGGTGGATGCATCGGACGGGCTGACTTTTGTGAACCGTCACCGCAGCAAGAACGGCGGCATTCTGGATGTCGAAATCCATGCGCGCATGCTGGATTTACCCGGCAAGCGCCTGCTGGTCGGCGTCTGGCAAGACATCACCGAACGCAAGCGGATCGAAGCCGCGTTGCACGAGTTGAATCGCGATTTTGTCACTTTTCTGGAAAACACCACCGACTTCATTTATTTCAAGGACGAGCACAGCCGGTTTCGCTTTTGCAGCCAGACGCTGGCCGTTATTACCGGCCACGCCGGTTGGCGGGACATGATAGGCAAGCATGATCGGGAGGTCTTTCCCGAGGAAACGGCGCGCATCTACTACGAAGAGGAACTCCCGGTTTTCCAGGATGGCATCCCCCTGCTGAACAAGATAGACCCTTACTTCGACGCACAGGGCAAACGGGGCTGGGTCAGCACCAGCAAGTGGCCGGTATTCGACAGGGAGGGTAAGCGGGTTATCGGTATTTTCGGCATCAGCCGCGACATCAGCGAAATGAAACTGGCGGAAGAAAGCCTGCGCATTACCGCCGGCGTGTTCGACAACAGCCAGGAAGGCATCGTCATCACCGATGCCGACAACCGGTTCCTGGACGTCAACCCGGCCTTCACCGTGATCACCGGCTATACCCGTGAGGAGGTGATGGGCCGGGACCCCAGGCTGTTGTGTTCGGGCCGTCAGGACCCCGCGTTTTATGCCGCGATGTGGCAATCCCTGCTGGAAAAAAAAGCATGGCGCGGCGAAATCTGGAACCGGCGCAAGTCCGGCGAGATTTATGCGGAGCTGCTCTCCATTTCAGTCATCTGCGACGACCGGGGTGAAGTACAGCGTTATGTCGGGGTGTTTTCCGACATCAGTTATCTCAAAGCGCACGAGTTTGAACTATGCCAGGTTGCCAATTACGATGCGCTCACCGGCATTCCCAACCGGCGTTTGCTGGCCGATCGCCTGAGCCAAGCCATCGCGCGGGCGCAACGCTACGGCAGAATGCTGTCCGTCTGCTACATAGACCTCGACGGCTTCAAGCAGGTCAACGACCAGTTTGGGCACGAGGCCGGCGACCAATTGCTGGTGGACATCACCCACCGTCTGCAGCAAACGTTGCGCGTCGGCGACACCTTGGCGCGGCTGGGCGGCGATGAATTCGTAGCGCTGTTTAACGAGCTTGCCGGTGTACAGGAGTGCCACTTGATGCTGGACCGCATTCTGGACATTGCCGCCTTGCCGATGGTCGCCGGCGGCCATGAGGTGAGGGTATCGGCCAGCATGGGCGTGGCTTTCTACCCCTCGGACGGTGAGGACGGCGACACATTATTGCGTCATGCCGATCAAGCCATGTACATCGCCAAGCAAACCGGGAAGAACCGCTACCATCTTTACAATCCGGTACATAACCCGCTGTTGTGCACAAAAGCATCGCAGGACAGAAACGGGTGTGCCGCATCTGTTTTGAAACAACCCACCTCAGCAGATTAATCAGTGGCTCGCATTTGGCTGGTTCCCAAGCTCTGCTTGGGAACCGACTCCTACGAAGCTCCAGCTTCGCGTCTGTTCAGCGCTGCTGTGTCGATACGGGAAGCCGGAGCTTCCCAGACCGGGTACCCAAGCAGAGCTTGGGAACCAGCGCGAAGATTAATCAGTGGCTCGCATTGCGTCCGTCTTGACGTGAGAATTCCAACGGAACATCATTAAACGTTACCTATCAACCCATGGATTGCAACATGAAACAGCTAGACTTATCGCAAGCCAGAACCGCCGTACAGACCGGAGGCATCTTGGCCGCCGATCTCCGCCCCGCCGGCAGCCGCTTTTATGTCGAATTTGAAACGCGCAGCGGTCCGGCGCTGCTGGTAACCACCAACACCCGCAAGCCGCGTCCTTTTTCTCCACTGAAAGCCTTCGAGACGGTGCGCGAACTGGGGTTGGCAGGAGGGCGCTATTCGCTGGTGCAATGGCAACCGGAGACGGCCAACGTGGATAGGCGTCCACGACCGGACCGGAAAGCCGCCATGCAACGTAGCCGCGAGGCGGTGCAGCACGATGCCTGGTTCCGGGAACAGGTCGCCGCCGGCCTGGCGTCGGTGGAAGCCGGCGACACCCAGCCTTTCGACGCTTTCCGGCGAGAATTAGAGGCCGAACTTGCTGCTTGAAATCACGCCGGAAGCCCGGCGCGATTTGCGCGGCATCGCGGATTACATCCGACGCGATAAGCCAGGCACGGCGCGGCGCGTGGTCGGCGAAATTTTGGATCGTTTGACGACGCTGACCGACTTCCCGGAACGTGGCCGGCCCGGACGGGTCGATGGTACGCGCGAAGCGGTGCTGGCCGGAACGCCGTTTATCGCCGTTTACCTGCTCATGCCGGAAGTCGTGGTCATTGTGCGCGTGCTGCACGGTGCCCAGCAGTGGCCGACGGTGGGGGATGACGATGACCACGAGGAAACGCTACCGCAAAACCCTAATTCATCGGACAATTAGCCGCCATTTCCCGTTCGCCTCGATAACAACAATACGGAGTAGCCATGAAAAGTCGGTTTTCAAGCAGCCTTAGTGATTCCGCGAGGACGCGGCGGCTTTGGAGCAGTGATTGGTTTCTCGGGCTGATCATCCTGCTCGCCTTCCTGGTAGGGTCCCGCTCGGAACTGATGGGCGCCATGGAGCGCAGCGCCTACGATTTCGCCATGCGCAGCAACGACCGCAATCCCGGCGATAAAGTGGCGGTGATCGCCATCGACGACGCCAGCATCGCCAATATCGGCCGCTGGCCCTGGTCGCGCGAGGTGCACGCGGAAATGATCGATCTGCTGACCCAGGGCAAGCCCAAGGTGATCGGCCATACCGTGTTTTTCCTGGAACCGCAGCAGGACGCCGGCCTACCCTATATCCGCGAGTTGTCCGCCGCTTTTCAACAGTCCGCCTTGTTGACGCAACTGCCGCTGGACATGGCGGCGCTGCATGGTTTGCTGGACGAGGCGCGCGCCATCGACGAAAAGCTGCCTGCTGATACTCCCGAAAGCCGCCGCGAAGCGGACCCAATAAGGCTTCTTGAAAAAGACTGGCTGGCGCGCCTGGCGGGCTTTTACGCCCAGTCCAGCCTGCCGCAAAAAGCCCAGGACGACGCCTTCCGCTTTGCGCAAATGCTGAGCCAGGCGGAAAACGACCTCAACACCGACCGCAAGCTGGCCGAGAGCCTTGGCGCCGCCGGCAACGTGGTGCTGGGCATGCCGTACGTGCTGGGCGAGCCCATCGGCAAGCCGGACAACGCCCTGCCCGCTTTCGTGCTGCGCGACGTACTCAGCCACAGCGTCGACCGGGTGGATGCCGTGCAGAACGAGCAACTGCCGCTGTCGACGCTGGCATCCATTCCGCCCATCGCCGAACTGGGCGAACCCGCCGCCGCGATCGGGCACCTGACCGACGAGAAAGACGTGGACGGCGTCAAGCGCAACGAACTGCTGGCGCTGGATTATTACGGCCAGTATTTCCCCGCCGAATCGCTGATGATCGCCGCGAAAAGCCTGAACCTCGGCGCGGCGGACATCGAACTGCGCCTGGGCGAGGGCATCAGGCTGGGCAAGCTGAACATCGGCAGCGACGCCAATCTGCGCATGTTTCCGTACTTTTACCAAGACCACGACGGCAAGCCGGCGTTCGCGGTGGATTCGTTTTACGACGTGCTGAAAGGCAAAATTCCCGCCGCCAAATACAAAGACAAAATTGTGCTGATCGGCGCCACCGCTTCCGGCGTCGGCACCCAATCGGTCACGCCGGTGTCCTCATCCATGGCGCCGGTGCTGGTATTGGCCCACACCGTGGCCAGCATTCTCAACGAACACTTTTTGCTCAAGCCGGCCTGGGGCGTATTGGCCAAGCTGGGGGCGTTCGCGGCGTTCGCGGCTTATCTGATGCTGCTGTTGCCGCGCCTGGCGGCGGGACCGGCGGCGGGCGTCACCGTGGCGCTGATCGCGCTGGCCTTGGGCGGCGAGCTGTTGTTGCTGATGGGCCAATCGCTGTGGGTGGAACTGGTGGGACCTGCCGTCATGCTGCTGGCCGGCCACATGCTGCTCACCACCAAGCGCTTCTTCCTGACCGAAAAAGGCAAGGAAAAAGCCGACGCCGAATCGGCGGAAACCAACCGCATGCTGGGCCTGGCTTTCCAGGGCCAGGGCCAGCTGGACATGGCGTTCGAGAAATTCCGCAAGTGTCCGCTGGAAGATTCCATCATGGACCCGCTCTACAACCTGGCGCTGGACTACGAGCGCAAGCGCCAGTTCAACAAGGCCGGGGCGGTGTATCAATACATGGCCGACTACAACCCCAACTTCCGCGATTTGCAAAAGCGTATTTCCCGCTCGCAGCAGTTGGAGGAAACCATTGTCCTCGGTGGTGGTGGCGGCACGCGCGGCAACGAGGGCATGGGCGGCACCATGGTGCTGGAGGGCGCCACCAAGCCCATGCTGGGGCGCTACCAGGTGGAAAAAGAACTGGGCAAAGGCGCCATGGGCATGGTTTACCTGGGGCGCGACCCCAAGATCAACCGCGTGGTGGCCATCAAAACCATGGCGTTGTCGCAGGAGTTCGAAGCGGACGAACTGGAAGAAGTCAAAGAGCGCTTTTTCCGCGAAGCAGAGACGGCCGGCCGCCTCAACCACCCGCACATCGTCACCATTTACGACGCCGGCGACGAGCACGACCTGGCCTACATCGCCATGGAGTTTCTCAAAGGCCACGACCTGGCGCGCTACACCAAAAAAGAAAACCGCCTGCCGTTGCCCACCCTGTGCAAATTGATGATACAGGCGGCGGAAGCCCTGGATTATGCCCACAGCCACAACGTGGTACACCGCGACATCAAGCCGGCCAACCTGATGTACGACCCGGATGCCGATGCCGTCAAAATCACCGACTTCGGCATCGCGCGCATCACCGATTCCAGCAAGACCCGGACCGGCACCATCCTCGGCACGCCGTCCTACATGTCGCCGGAACAACTGTCCGGCAAGCGCGTCGACGGCCGCTCCGATCTGTTTTCGCTGGGCGTCATGCTGTACCAGTTGACAACGGGCGAACTGCCGTTTACCGGCGATTCGATGGCGACGCTGATGTTCAAAATCGCCAACGAACCGCACCCGGATATTCTGGAGGTACAACCGGATTTGCCGCCTTGTTTCAAAGCGCTGCTG
>SCQD01000263.1 GCA_004299145.1 Methylococcaceae bacterium
CTGACCACTGACCACTGACCACTGACCACTGACCACTGACCACTGACCACTGACCACTGACCACTGACCACTGACCACTGACCACTAACTACCGCGCATAATGCAACGCCTGTCCCAGCATGTCGGGCGTCACCAGGGTGACCCCGCTCGGGCTGACGTGATAGTGCTTGCGGTCTTCTTCGGGGTTTTCGCCGATGATGGTGTTGGGCGGGATGTCGCAGCCTTTGTCGATCACCGCGCGCTTGATGCGGCAGTGGCGGCCGATATTGACGTCCGGCAGCACCACGGAATCGGCAACCTGGGAATAGGAGTTGACCCTGACGTTGGAAAAAAGCAGTGAGTGGCGCACTTCCGCGCCGGATATCAAACAGCCGCCGGCCACCATGGAATCCACCGCCATGCCGCGCCGGTCGTCGTCGTCGAAAATGAACTTGGCCGGCGGCGTTTGCGCCTGGTAGGTCCAGATGGGCCATTCGTCGTCGTACAAGTTCAGCTCCGGGTTCAGGCCGATCAATTCCATGTTGGCGGCCCAGAAGCTGTCCACCGTGCCCACGTCGCGCCAGTAATGCTGTACGCCGCTTTCCGTGTCCAGGAAGGGGTAAGCGTGCACCCGGTATTTGTCGATGACCGAGGGGATGATGTCTTTGCCGAAATCGCGCGAAGAATGACGGTTGTCGGCGTCTTTGATGAGCTGTTCGTAGAGAAACGCCGCGTTGAAGATGTAGATGCCCATGGAGGCCATGGCAATGCCGGGTTTACCGGGTATGCAGGGCGGATCGGCGGGTTTTTCCATGAATTCCAGGATGCGCCGCTGCTCGTCGATTTTCATCACGCCGAACGCGCTGGCTTCTTCGACCGGGACTTCGATGCAGCCGATGGTGAGGTCGGCCTTGGTTTCCACGTGTTTGGCCAGCATCAGGCCGTAGTCCATTTTGTAGATGTGATCGCCGGCCAGGATCAGTATGTATTCCGGCTTGCGCGGGCGGATGATGTCCAGATTCTGGTAGACCGCATCGGCGGTGCCGGCGTACCAGTTTTGGTTGATGCGCTGCTGGGCCGGCAGGATGTCGATAAATTCGCCCAGTTCGCCGCGCAAAAAGCCCCAGCCGTTGTAAATGTGGCGAATCAGCGAGTCGGATTTGTATTGGGTCAATACGCCGACCTGACGGATGCCGGAGTTGAGGCAATTGGACAGGGGGAAATCGATGATGCGGAATTTGCCGCCAAACGGCACGGCGGGTTTGGCGCGCCACTCGGTGAGTTTGTTTAAGCGACTACCCTGGCCGCCGGCCAGGATCAATGCCATGGTTTGACGGGTAAGACGGCTGACAAAGCGTGAGGTACGGCGTACGTCTGACATGGGGATTCCCTGTTGCGTGGTAAGAATAACGCCGGTTTCTGCTACCATAGTGGCCGGCGAATAGGACGTTTGGTTCAATTCTCCACCATTTTAGCGAACATGAGAGGTTACCAGCTAGTGCAAGGGTCATCGAGGTCAACTACATCCCGTTCCCGCCTGGACTCCCAGTGCCGGCAAATCCTGGAAGCGCGCCATCACGAACCGTTCAGCGTGTTGGGCCGTCATCGCCGCGCGGATGGCGAAGTCTTGCGAGCGCTGGTGCCGCGCGCCGCTTTTGTGCGGCTGGGCGAGGACGGTCCCTGGCTGGATCGGGTGGAGGGCAGTGATTTATTTCAATATCACCTGGTTGAGGGCGAAAATCTGCCTGCCCACTACAGCCTGACCTGGGAAGACGGCATGGGTAACCGAACCACCTTCATCGATCCTTATACCTTTGCGCCGCAGATACCCGATTTCGACCTGCACTTGTTCGGCGAAGGCCGCCACTGGCACATCCACCGCTTGCTGGGCGCCAGGACGTGGGTGGTCGACGGCGTGGAAGGCGTGCTGTTCGCCACTTGGGCGCCCAATGCGAGCCGCGTCAGCGTGGTCGGCGATTTCAACCACTGGGATGGCCGTTGCCACCCCATGCGCGTACGCGGCGGCAGCGGCGTGTGGGAGTTGTTCATTCCCGGCATGACGGCGGGAACGTTGTACAAATTTGAACTCCGTAGCCAGGACGGTGCGATTTTGCTCAAGGCCGACCCCTATGGCCGCCAGTTCGAACTGCGTCCCGCCACCGCTGCGCTGGTGCCGACGCCCGACATTTACCGCTGGCAAGACGCCGCCTGGCTGGAAGCGCGCAGCCGCTGGGACTGGCTGCACCAGCCGGCCAGCATCTACGAACTGCACTTGGGTTCCTGGCAGCGCGACGAACACGGTCATTTTCTGAATTACCGCGACTTGGCCCACCAGTTGGTTGAGTATTTGCAGCCGTTGGGCTTTACCCACATCGAGCTGTTGCCGATTACCGAGCATCCGCTGGACGCTTCCTGGGGCTATCAGACCACCGGCTATTTCGCCCCCACCAGCCGTCACGGCACGCCGGACGATTTTCGCTATTTCGTCGACCATTGCCACCAGCACGGCATCGGCATCATTCTGGACTGGGTGCCGGCCCACTTCCCCAAGGACGCCCATGGCCTGGCCCGCTTCGATGGCAGCGCTTTGTACGAACACGAAGACCCGCGCCGCGGCGAGCACCGCGACTGGGGCACGCTGATATACAACTATGGCCGCAACGAAGTCAAAAACTTCCTGCTGGCCAGCGCGTTGTTCTGGCTGGAAGAGTTCCACCTGGACGGGCTGCGCGTGGATGCCGTGGCCTCCATGCTCTACCTGGATTACTCGCGCAATGCCGGCGACTGGGTGCCCAACGTTTATGGCGGCAACGAAAACCTGGAAGCCATCGCGTTTTTGCGCGAACTGAACGCCGTGGCCCACGACCGCCATCCGGGCGCGCTGGTCATCGCCGAAGAATCCACGGCCTGGCCGCAAGTCACCCGGCCCACCCACAGCGGCGGCCTGGGTTTTTCCATGAAGTGGAACATGGGCTGGATGCACGACACCCTGGTGTATTTTTCCAAAGAACCGGTACATCGCTGTCATCATCACGAACAGCTCACTTTCGGCCTGCTGTACGCATTTACCGAAAACTTCGTGCTGCCGTTCAGCCACGATGAAATCGTCCACGGCAAGCGCTCCATGCTGGGCAAAATGCCCGGCGACGAATGGCAGCGTTTTGCCAATCTGCGCCTGCTCTATACCTATCAATTCACTTATCCCGGCAAAAAGCTGCTGTTCATGGGCAGCGAGTTCGGCCAGGGCGATGAGTGGAACGAAAGCCATGCGCTGGACTGGTACGTGCTGGATTACCCCTTGCATCAGGGCGTCAAGGCGCTGGTGGGCGATCTCAATCGCCTGTACCGCACTACGCCGGCATTGTTCCGCGATGATTTTGAACAGCAGGGCTTTGGCTGGATAGACTGCAACGACGCGCAGCACTCCATCATCAGCTACCTGCGCCGCGACGGCGGCCAGTTTCGCCTGGTGGTGCTCAACTTCACCCCGGTGCCGCGCCAGGAATACCGGGTGGGCGTGCCGCAGCCGGGGGCTTATCAGGAACTGCTCAATTCCGATTCGGAATTTTACGGCGGCAGCAACCTGGGCAACGGCTGGGTGGAAGCCGAGGCCGTGCCCTGGATGGGACTGCCCTGGTCGGTACGCCTGACCTTGCCGCCGCTGGCCGGCATCATTTTGGCTCCCACCGGAGACTAGCGCCGTGGCCCGGGTTTTGTTTGTCACCAGCGAGGCTTATCCCTTGCTGAAAACCGGCGGCTTGGCCGACGTATCCTATAGCCTGCCCATGGCGTTGCACGAACTTGGCCAGGAAGTGCGGGTGCTGATGCCCGCCTACCGTGCCGCTTTGAGCAAAGCGAGTGAACTGCGCTGCGCGGCCCTGTTCGAGGTGCACGGGCAAAACGTGGCGGTGCTGGAAGGGCGGCTGGCGCCCAACGGTCCGTTGCTGTGGCTGCTGCAACACCCCGGCTATGATAGGCCGGGCAATCCCTACATGGGGCCGAATGCCCAGCCCTGGCCGGACAACGCCGAGCGTTTCGCCTTGTTGTGCCGCGCCGCCGTGGAACTGGCGCAAGATAGGGCAGGGCTGAACTGGCGCGCCGACATCGTGCACGGCAACGATTGGCAGAGCGGCTTGGTGCCGGCTCTGTTGAGCCTGGAAGCGCAGCGCCCGGCCACCGTGTTTACCGTCCACAATCTGGCTTACCAGGGATTGTATCCTTACGAAATTTTTCAGCGCCTGGGCTTGCCGCACCAGCTATGGTCCATGCACGGCGTGGAATTTCACGGGCAGATGTCGTTCATGAAAGGCGGTTTGGCCTACGCGGACCGCATTACCACCGTCAGCCCCAGTTACGCGCAAGAAATCCAGACCCACGAATTCGGCTGTGGCCTGGAGGGTTTGCTGCGCCAGCGCCACGAAGATCTCAGCGGTATCGTCAACGGCATCGACGCCGAGCAGTGGAATCCCGCCATCGACCTGCATTTGCCGGCGCCATTCGATGCTGACCACCTGGAAGGCAAAGCCGCCAATAAAAAAGCGTTGCAACTGCGCTTGGGGCTGACGCCGGATGCCAACGTGCCGCTGTTCGGCTTTATCGGTCGCCTGGTGCAGCAAAAAGGCATAGACCTGCTGCTCAAAGCCATGCCGCAACTGCTGGACAGCCCGGTGCAACTGGCGTTTTTGGGCAGCGGTGAGCCTTTGTACGAGCAAAGCCTGCTGTACTGGTCCAGGCGTTTCCCCCGCCGCGTCGGCGTGGTGCTGGGTTTCAACGAAGCCCTGTCGCACCAGATCGAAGCCGGGGTAGACGTATTTTTCATGCCGTCGCGCTTTGAACCTTGCGGTCTCAATCAAATGTACAGCCAGCGCTACGGCACCCTGCCCATCGTGCGTGC
Organism: Methylococcaceae bacterium; assembly: GCA_004299145.1. GTDB lineage: Bacteria > Pseudomonadota > Gammaproteobacteria > Methylococcales > Methylococcaceae > Methylogaea. The sequence continues at coordinate 4,874 of SCQD01000263.1, forward strand.
CGTGGGCGGACTGGTCGACACCGTGGTGGATGTCACGCCGGAAACGCTGGCGGCGGGCAAGGCCAGCGGCTTTGTGTTCAACAAAGCCTCGGCCAAATCCTTGCTGAAAACCGTCAAGCGCGCTTTGGCGTTGTACCAGGACAAAGCGGCCTGGAGCGCCGTGCAGCGCACCGGCATGCGGCGGGATTTTTCCTGGCAAAACAGCGCGGACCGCTATCTCGCGTTGTACAGTCAGTTACGGCCTGAAGCAGTGGCGGTTAAATCCGCCCCCGAGGAACTGCCGGCGCCTGTGGTGGAGCCGCCCGTGAAAAAGCGCGCCGTGCGGCGGCGTAAAGTTGAGGAGGCGTGATGAAACAAGTCGCTTCGCTAAGATACGGCGTCATTTTTAAAAAAGCCTTTTCCCAACCGGATATTTTTACGGCTTTTGTGCAGGACGTTTTGGGCGTTCATGTGGAAATAGACCGGGTCGAAACGGAAAAATCGTTTAAACCGCTTGTCGGCTATGTCGATTCCCGTTTTGATTTGTTCGCGCAGGATGATAAAAACCGGATTATTGTCGATATACAGCACGTTCAGAACGAAGACCATTACGATAGATTTTTGCACTACCATTGCGTGGCGTTATTGGAGCAAATCGCCAACGCCAAAAACTACCGCCCCGCCTTGAAAGTCTTCACCATTGTGGTGCTCACTTCGGGTGATAGGCATCAGAAGGACGTGCTGACCATCGACTTTGATCCCAAGGATTTGCAAGGCAATGGTATTCATGAAATTCCGCACAAGGTGATTTATCTCAGCCCCAAATACGTCAACGACAACACGCCGGCGGCCTATAAAGAGTGGCTGGATGCCATTCAGGACACCCTGGACGAGGAAGTCGATGAAAGCCATTATCACAACGCCATCATTCAAAGGATATTTACCGTCATTCAAAAAGACGGCATTACCCCCACGGAACGGTACGAAATGATCGAAGAATATAATCGCCGCGAGTTTTTGGAAAAAGAAAGGGCCATAGCTGAAAAAGAAAGAGCCAGAGCTGAAGAAGCCGAGTTGGAAATTGCCAAAGCCAAGTTGGAAACTGAGCAAGCCAGGTTGGAATCTGAAAATGCTAAATTACAGGCCGCCAACGCCAGATCAGAGATTGTCAAAAATATGTTGGCCATCGGTTTAAGCATCGAAACGATTTCACAAACCACCGGTTTAACACACGCTGAAGTTGAAAGTTTGAACACCCCCTAACGGCTCCATAATACTCCCCTCAACCCAACGACAGTCGTTGTCCATGCCTAAAAAACCTACAAAAAAAACATCGCCTTGTGCGCTTACCGAGCTGCCCGCTTTGGGGCTGGCTTCCAAAGACGTGATCAACGGCATTCGTCAGCATTACAGCTATACCTTGGGTAGGGATTTACCCTGCGATGCCCCGCATTACCTATACACCGCTCTGGCTTTGACCTTGCGCGACCGGCTGATGGAACGCTGGCGCAACTCGAAAGATGCCTACCGTGATGCCAGCGGGCGGCGCGCTTATTATTTGTCCATGGAGTTTCTCATCGGCCGCTCGCTGGGTAATGCCATGCTTAACCTCGGCATGACCGGCGAGGTCAGCAAAGCGCTCTACGACATGGGCCTGAAACTGGAAGACCTGGTGTCCGAAGAACAGGATGCCGGGCTGGGCAACGGTGGCCTGGGACGCCTGGCGGCTTGTTTTATGGACAGTTGCGCTACCTTGCAACTGCCGGTGATGGGCTATGGACTGCGCTATGAATACGGCATGTTTCGCCAGTCCATCGACAATGGTTTCCAGGTGGAAAACCCCGATCACTGGCTGCGCAACGGCCATCCCTGGGAACTGGAACGGCCGGAGCTGACCGCGCGCATCCGCTTCGGCGGGCGCACCGAGATTTTCCGCAGCCGCGACGGCCGCGACCGGGTGCGCTGGCTGGACAGCAACGACGTGCTGGCCGTGCCGTTCGACGTGCCGGTGCCGGGGTACAAAAACGGCACGGTCAATACCTTGCGTCTGTGGAAAGCGGCGGCTACCGACGAATTCGATCTGGACGAATTCAATGCAGGCGATTACGCCGAATCGGTGGCTTCGCAAAACGCCGCTGAAAACATCACCATGGTGCTTTATCCCAACGACGCCAACGAAAACGGCAAGGAATTACGTCTGCGCCAGCAGTATTTTCTGGCTTCGGCCAGCCTGCAAGACGTGCTGCGCCGCTGGAAGTCTCGTTATGGCAAGGATTTTACTGAGTTTGCCGCGCTTAACTGCTTCCAGCTCAACGATACCCACCCCAGTATCGCCGTAGCGGAACTGATGCGCCTGCTGGTGGATGAAAACGACCTGCTGTGGAACGATGCCTGGGAAATTACCCGCAACTGCATGGCTTATACCAACCATACGCTGCTGCCGGAAGCGCTGGAACGCTGGTCCGTACCCTTGTTCCGCCAATTGTTGCCGCGCTTGCTGGAAATCATTTTTGAAATCAACGCGCGCTTCCTGGGCCGGGTCGCCACCCACTGGCCCGGCGAAACCGAGCGCCTGACGCGCATGTCCATCATCGAAGAAGGCCCGGTACAACAGGTGCGCATGGCTTATCTGGCCATCGTCGGCAGTTTTTCCGTCAACGGCGTGGCGGAGTTGCACTCCAACCTGCTCAAACAAGGCTTGTTCCGCGATTTTTACGAACTGTGGCCGGAAAAGTTCAACAACAAAACCAACGGCATTACGCCGCGCCGCTGGCTGGCCTGGTGCAATCCCGGCCTGAGCGGTTTGATCGACTCAGCCATCGGCGAGGACTGGCGCACAGACTTGAGCCAACTGAGCCGGCTGAAACCCCTGGCCGATGACGCTGCTTTTCGCGAACGCTGGCAGGCAGTACGGCTGGCCAACAAAGAGCAGATGATCGCTTTCAAAAGCGAGTTGATCAATCTGCACATGGGGCCGGATGCTTTGTTCGACGTGCAGGTAAAGCGCATTCACGAATACAAGCGCCAACTGCTCAACATCCTGCACGTCATTCACCTGTACGATCGCCTCAAGCACGGCGACTCCGCCGACATCACGCCGCGCTGCGTGCTGATCGGCGGCAAGGCGGCGCCCGGCTATGCCATGGCCAAGCAGATCATCAAGCTGATCAACAACGTCGCGCAGATGGTCAACGTCGATCCTTTAAGCCATGGCCGCCTGCAAGTGGCGTTTCTGCCCAACTACCGGGTGTCGGCCATGGAAATCATCTGCCCGGCGGCGGATTTGTCCGAGCAGATTTCCACCGCCGGCAAAGAAGCTTCCGGCACCGGCAATATGAAGTTCATGCTTAACGGCGCCGTGACCATAGGCACGCTGGACGGGGCCAATATCGAAATCCGTGAAGAGGTGGGCGAAGACAATTTCTTCCTGTTCGGCTTGACCGCGGAGGAAGTCGAAACCACGCGCCCTCATTACAATCCGGAAGCCATCATCGCGGCGGACGAGGATTTAAGCCGGGTCATGCGCTTGCTGGAATGCGGCTATTTCAACCAGTTCGAGCCGGGTATTTTCGACGGCATCATCGCTTCCATCAAAAATCCGCACGATCCGTGGATGACGGCGGCGGATTTCCGCAGTTATCTGGATGCCCAGCACCGCGCGGCGGTCGCGTTTCGCGACCAGGACGCATGGACGCGCATGAGCATCCTCAACTGCGCCGCCAGCGGGCGTTTTTCCTCGGATCGCACCATCGGCGAATACAACCAGGATATTTGGCGTTTAACGCCGATAGTGCCCAAAGCGGTGGGGTAGGGTGAAGCCCTGTTGAAACGGGTGTAGTGCCAACCCGGTCGATTACCACGAAGACCGCGAATAAAAATTTAAGCTTCGCGCTCTTCGTGGCCGATGGCGGCGTTAAAACAAAGCACGCGCGTTATCGCCCACAAATGGATTGCTGCGGCGTTCTGCGCCAAAAGTGGAGATGGGGCCGTGGCCTGGAATAAACGTTACCTCGTCCCCCAAAGGCCAGAGTTTTTCCCGGATGGAACGAATCAGCGTGGCTGAGTCGCCGCGTGGAAAATCGGTGCGGCCTACCGAGCCTTGAAACAACACGTCGCCGACCAGGGCCAGTTTGTCGGCGGGCGAGTAGAACACCACGTGCCCCGGCGTGTGTCCGGGGCAGTGCAGCACTTCCAATACCACGTCGCCGAAAGTGACCGTCGCGCCGTCTTCCAGCCAGCGATCCGGTACAAAGGATGAGCCCAGGGTCAGGCCGAACATGCGTCCTTGCTCCGGCATGGCGTCGATCCAGAACTGATCCTCGCGCTGAGGACCTTCGATGGGAATGTTCAGCTTGCCGGCCAATTCGTGTGCCCCGCCGGCGTGGTCGATGTGCGCATGGGTGATGAGGACTTTTTCCAGTTTTAAATGCAGGGCATGGGCTTGCCGCAAAATTTCATCCACGTCTCCGCCGGGGTCCACGACTGCCGCGCTTAAGCTGTGTTCGCACCATAGCAGGGTGCAGTTTTGTTGAAACGGCGTGACGGGAATAATTCGGTAGCGCATGGGCGTCGTTCTTGGTTGTGGCGGGCCATTTTACACGACTGCGGCAAGCGTTCCGGGCGAAAGGAATGCCGGTTGGGATTATGCCGCAAGCGCTTGTTCGGAATGGCGGCTTTTGCGCCATTGCAGAAACTCGGTATTGGACATGGGCCGGGCAAAATAACCCCCTTGGGCCTCGTCGCAGCGTAGGTCGTGTAAGTACATAAATATACGGTAATTATCCACGCCTTCAGCTATTGTTTTAATGTTCAGGCTTTTGGCGACCTTCATGATGCTGCTGAGCATATCGAAATCGACGGGGTTGTCCGCCACGCTTTCCACCAGCGACTGCTTGAGCTTGAGCTTTTTGATATTGAACAATTTCAAGTATGACAGGGATGAGTAGTTGACGGTAAAGTCATCCAGAGATAACCGGACGCCACGGTCGTTGATATATTGCAGGTCGGCATAGCCGGCATCGATTTGCTGTTGCAATGCCGATTCGGACAGTTCCAGTTCCAGGGAATATGGGGCCAGTCCGCTGTCGTCCAGCGCATTGCCGACAATCTGTTCAAGGTTGCCGTGTCTGAATTGTATCGCCGACAAATTGACGGCGATGGGTAATTCAGGAAAGCCTTGCAATTGCCAGGCGACGGCCTGATGGCAGGCGGTTTCCAGGAACCATTCGCTCAGCGGCAATACCAGGCCGACTTCCTCAGCCACCGATATAAAGCGCGGCGGCGTCAATTGCCCGAAATCGGTACTGTTCCAGCGCAGCAAAACCTCGACGCCATTCAGCCTGCCCGTGGCAATTTCAACTTGGGGCTGAAAATAAAGCTCGAATTCACCGTTTTTTATGGCATACGGAAGCGTGTCGTGTATGTTCATTACAGTCCGCCATGGGTTGATTCGGTAAGCGGCGATAAGTATAGATGCCTTTTGCGGCAATCACAGGCCACTGTTGCCCGCATTGCCGAATATGGAGGAGCGCAAAATGGTAATACCTTGATCGGTGTATTTAGGCTACGGGTATTCAGGTATGGCGAAACCCGAAGGAGGCGCCTAACACTCCACCAAGCCTTGGCGTATGGCGTATTTGGTCAGCTCGACGATATTGTGCAGGCCAAGCTTGAGCATGATATTGCGGCGATGAACTTCTACGGTGCTGGGGGCAATGTGCAGATGCGAGCCGATTTCGGGGGCGTGCATGCCTTCGGCCAACAGTTTGAGCACTTCTTCTTCGCGCCGTCCCAATGGGGGGGCGGCTAACGAAGGGTGCCGGTTTGTCGCCTCCGCCAAGGCACTGGAAACTTCCGCGCAAAAGTAAGTCTGGTTGTTGTGCACGGCTCGAATGGCGCGCAGCAATTCCGCGCTGGCGTTGGATTTAATGATATAGCCACTGGTGCCCGCTTTAATCATGCGGACCAGATAGCGCTGATCGTCATGGGCGGACAAAGCGATGACTTTGATTCCCGCGTGCTTGTCGAGTAATTGCTTGGTAGCGTCGATGCCGTTCAATACCGGCATGCTGATATCCATCAGCACGACGTGCGGGTTATGTTGATCGGCCAACTGCAATGCCTCGATTCCGTTGCCGGCTTCAGCGACGATGCTGATATCCGCTTCGTTTTCCAGCAATGCGCGCAAACTCTCGCGTATTATGCGATGGTCATCCGCTAATAGTACTTTGATTTTCAAATCGATACTCCTTTCGCATCGCGAATGTCAGCAATGCATATGGGAAAACACCGGCTTTTTGAAGGAGGCAAACAGATAATTGCAAGTCAATTTGCGAATTATAGTTTGGCTATCCACGTAAGCAACGATTGTTTTTGGTAATTCCGCGTTTACCAAAACAGCGCATTTCCCTGTTGTTTTCCCGTCGGCGTTTCCTCGGAAAAGCACATTGTTTCTATCGCACCAGGAGTGGTTCGAGCCACTTTATTCAATGCCCGAACAATGGTTTTTTTCTGCCGCTGCCGCTGCAGCATCTGCACCGCTTGCTGTTTTAGCAGAATAGCGCAACCCGCACAATCCAATAAATGCGCCTATGGTTATCGCCATAACCGCCATTAAAATAATTTCCAGCGTCGTCATATGCTTGGCTCCGGTTGTTTAGCCGATTTCTATGGTCCAGGCGGATTTGAAGCATCTGTTGTGCCAGTTTTTTTTGCAAATGTTTTAATGCCTTCAATACCTTGATTTATTGGGGTTTAATGTTTACATCAGCATGATATGTGATCTGGTCGGCATTTATTTTCTACCGTTTGTGCCGACGTTTTTTGCAGAGCCGGCAAGAAGCGCAAGCCACTTGCCGCACCGGCGCGTTACAATCCCGCTTTCTTCCACTTTAAATACAGCCGAGAAACGCCATGACGCATCCTTATCGACAATACATCTGTGCGGCTTGTCATTATGTTTATGACGAGGCCTTGGGTGACCCCGAATCCGGCGTGGCGCCCGGCACGCGCTGGGAAGACCTTCCCGATGATTGGGTATGCCCCGATTGCGGCGCGGAAAAAGGCATGTTCGACCTGGTGGAAGATTGACACATCGGCGTGCTGGCCGAACTTTGGGCCTGGTTGACGACGCCGTGTTCGCCGGCGGCGCGGCGGCTGGGTTATTTGCATGAAACCATTGCCCTGAGCGCGCGCCATCGGCGCTGCCGAACCGCTTGGCAAACGCACTTGCAACACAGCCGCAATGCGCTGTTAGCCGCAACCGCTGCTTGCAAACAGCACCGTGGCGCGCTGATCCTGGGTTCCGGTGATTTGCTGGATGTGCCGCTGGCGGATTTGGCGCGGCGCTTTCAAACCGTGACCTTGGTCGACGTGCTGCACCCGCCGTCGGTCAAACGCCAGGCGCGGCGCCACGCCAATGTGCGCTGGCTGGAACACGACGTCACCGAATGCCTGGCGGACGTGTTGGCGTTGCCCGCCGGCAGTCATGCCGACACCATCGCCGCCCTGGGGCTAAAGCAACCAGGCCGGTTTTTGCCGGAGGCGGATATCGATTTTGTCGCTTCGGTGAATTTATTGTCGCAACTGCCACTGTTGCCTTGTCAGTGGTTGCTGAAGCGTTTTCCGCAATACCCCGAGTCTTTGTTCGATCAATTGGCGTTGGCGCTGATGCAGCGCCACATCGAGTATCTGCGCCGATTCGACGCCCCTGTTTGTTTGATCGCCGATGCCGAGCAGATCAGCCGGGACCGCGCGGGAAACGTTCTGGCGCATACCGACTTTATCCCGGCCCTGTTTGCCGGCATGAATCCCGCCGCTGAATGGTGGTGGGACATCGCCCCTGACGGGGAGGCCGGGCCAGGCTGCAACAGTCGCCACCGCGTATGGGCGCTGGAATGGCGCAATGCACGGCCAGACGGATAGCGGCAAGCTGAGCCGCCGCCATCCACGCAACTTGAATTCCCCCGATTTCGCACCCATCTCCAGGCTAATCCCCATTTTTCAGCAGGTAACCTCATGCGTTTGGACAAACTCACCAGCAAATTCCAACTGGCCCTGTCGGATGCTTCCAGCCTGGCGCTGGGCCGCGACCATCAATTCATCGAGCCGCTGCACGTCATGGTGGCGCTGCTGGACCAGCAAGGCGGCACCACGCGCCACTTGTTGACCCAGGCCGGCGTCGATACCACGCAATTGCGCTCCACCCTGGGCGAAATGCTGGACCGTCTGCCGCGCGTGGAAGGCACCGGCGGCGACGTGCAGATTTCCAACGATCTGGGCAAGCTGCTCAACCTGTCCGACAAACTGGCGCAAAAACGCGGCGACCAGTACATCTCCAGCGAAGTGTTCGCGCTGGCGGCGCTGGAAGACAGCGGCAACCTCGGCAAAACGCTGCACAAAGCCGGACTGACGCGCTCGCTGCTGGAAAAAGCCATCGACACGCTGCGCGGCGGCAGCAAGGTGGACGATCCCAACGTCGAAGAACAGCGCCAGGCGCTGGGCAAATACACCGTGGACCTGACCGAGCGCGCCGAACAGGGCAAGCTGGACCCGGTCATCGGCCGTGACGATGAAATCCGCCGCGTCGTGCAGATTTTGCAGCGCCGCACCAAAAACAACCCGGTACTGATCGGCGAACCCGGCGTGGGCAAGACCGCCATCGCCGAAGGCTTGGCGCAGCGCATCGTCAACGGCGAAGTGCCGGAAGGCATGAAAAACAAGCGTCTGCTGGCGCTGGACATGGCGGCGCTGATCGCCGGCGCCAAGTTCCGCGGCGACTTTGAAGAACGCCTGAAAGCGGTGCTGAACGACATCGGCAAGCAGGAAGGCAAAATCATCCTGTTCATCGACGAGCTGCACACCATGGTCGGCGCCGGCAAAGCCGAAGGCGCCATGGACGCCGGCAACATGCTCAAGCCGGCTTTGGCACGCGGCGCGCTGCACTGCATCGGCGCCACCACGCTCAACGAATACCGCCAGTACATCGAAAAAGACGCCGCGCTGGAGCGCCGCTTCCAGAAAGTGCTGGTGGAAGAGCCCATCGTCGAAGACACCATCGCCATCCTGCGCGGCCTCAAGGAAAAATACGAAGTCCACCACGGCGTCACCATCACCGACCCGGCCATCGTCGCGGCGGCCACGCTGTCGCACCGCTACATCACTGATCGCCAGCTGCCCGACAAAGCCATCGACCTGATTGACGAAGCCGCCAGCCGCATCCGCATGGAAATCGACTCCAAGCCCGAAGTCATGGACCGGCTGGAACGACGCTTGATCCAGTTCAAAATTGAACGCGAAGCGCTGAAAAAAGAAACCGACGAAGCCTCGCGCAAACGGCTGGAAGCGCTGGAAGAAACCATCAGCGAACAGGAGCGCGAATTCGCCGACCTGGAAGAAATCTGGAAAGCGGAAAAAGCCGCCCTGCAAGGCACGGCCAGCATCAAAGAAAAGCTGGAACGCGCCCGGCTGGACATGGAAACCGCGCGCCGTGCCGGTGATTTGACGCGCATGTCCGAGCTGCAATACGGCGAAATCCCGCGCCTGGAAAAAGAGCTGGACCTGGCGGCGCAGGCGGAAATGCACGAAATGACGCTGCTGCGCAACAAAGTCACCGACGAGGAAATCGCCGAAGTGGTGTCCAAGTGGACCGGCATTCCGGTGTCGAAAATGCTGGAAGGCGAGCGCGACAAGCTGCTGCGCATGGAAGGCAACTTGGGTCAGCGCGTGGTGGGCCAGGGCGAAGCGATACGCGCCGTGTCCGACGCCATCCGCCGTTCCCGCGCCGGTTTGTCCGACCCCAACCGGCCCATCGGCTCGTTCTTGTTCCTGGGACCGACCGGCGTGGGCAAAACCGAGCTGTGCAAAGCGCTGGCCGAATTCATGTTCGACACCGATGAAGCCATGGTGCGCATCGACATGTCAGAATTCATGGAAAAGCACTCGGTGGCGCGATTGATCGGCGCCCCGCCGGGCTACGTCGGCTACGAAGAAGGCGGTTACCTGACCGAAGCCGTGCGCCGCCGGCCTTATTCGGTGATCCTGCTGGACGAAGTGGAAAAAGCCCACCCCGACGTGTTCAACGTGCTGCTGCAAGTGCTGGACGATGGCCGTCTTACCGACGGCCACGGCCGCACCGTGGATTTCCGCAACGCGGTGGTGGTGATGACCTCCAACCTGGGGTCGGACCGGATACAGGAACTGGCCGGTGAAGAGAACTATGCCGCCATGAAAGCGGCGGTGATGGAGGTGGTGGGGCAGTATTTCCGCCCGGAATTCATCAACCGCATCGACGAAGCGGTGGTATTCCACCCCTTGATCCAAGATCAGATCCGCGCCATCGCCCGCATTCAGATCCGCCACCTGCAAAAACGCCTGGAAGACCGCGACATGCGCCTGGAAGTCAGCGACGCGGCGCTGGACAAACTGGGCGAAGCCGGCTTCGATCCGGTATACGGCGCGCGGCCATTGAAGCGCGCCATCCAGCAGCAAATGGAAAACCCGCTGGCGCAGGATATTCTGGCCGGGCGCTTTGGGCCGGGCGATACCATAAAAGCTGATGTGAAGGGTGGGGTGATGAAGTTTGTGAAAGCCGGGTAGCCCCGTAGGGTACGCTGTGCGTACCATGACTCGAAGCGGAGTGGCGTTTGTACCCAGCCGGACGGGGTATTTACCCCGTCCGTAACGTTTCATGCCGGGCTATCCCTGCCCGGCACCCTGGGGGTAAATGCAAATGCAGGAAGCCTGAGTGATTCCGCGAGGACGCGGCGGCTTTCAAGAAGCCTTAGTTCTACTTTGTCAGATTCACTCCCGCGCTACCTGAGAGCGTCTGGCGTGGGATTCCTTGGCCTGTCGGCGCAAGCGGTGGCGTTTATTGATGATGCCAGCCAAGT
>SCQD01000264.1 GCA_004299145.1 Methylococcaceae bacterium
CGCTTGTCGCCCAAATCAATACCCTTGAACTCTTCTTTCGCCCAGCTCACTACGACCTCGCTTACATCGTGAAGTCAGTAGCTTACGCGGTAATGCTCAAGTTGTGTGTAATGGTATGGGTTTTACGCTCCTACCATGCAAATCCATCACTGCGTCTTATAATCATAAATTATTTTTTACACACAACAAAAAAACACCTCTTTTCTTTACATATAATAGTGAGCAATAACTTTGGCATGCCACTTTAGAAATATTGCATTTAGAGATACCTCATCGGAAGGCATCCATGTTTCAACTGGGATTGTATGAACAAACACATCAGTAACACCGTTATCAAAAACACCGCCAAAGACTCCTTCCTGGCGAAATATCAGTAACGGTAAATGAAGCCCAAAGATTATTCCGGCCTCGAGATGATTCCATGGAGTTGGAATCGATACCGGAGAAATTTCTGAGATTTGTTTCTCATCCGGCGTTGATGGCTTTATCAAGCCGCATGTAGCGCGGATTTGCTCGAAGCCAAGTATTATTCCGCCTGCACAATGTTTTGCGATTACATAGACCTCCCGCAAAGGATACTCTGTTGGGTAATCGGATCGACCCAACGCGCGAGGTTCCAAATTGAACTTATCGAGAAGCTCCAGCAGCTTTTCTCGAGATTTTTCTTGGTTTTGGCTCAGTACTGTTGAGCTAGATACAAAAACTGGTATTTTCATGATATGGGAAATTAATATGACTGTAATAAATCCAGATTTTAACTTCATCAGACATGCTTCAGGAGCCTTTTTTTGATTCTATGGCGGACAACGCGATGACGTCGGATAACAGTAGCTTTCGGAATACGGCATCAAGCGTCAGGCCGGCGAGGAATCCAATGACAATGCCGAAAGGAACCAGTCGACCAGCTTGGACAGCACTTATCTCGCTCGCTATGGCGGTGGTTTGCGCAATGATGAAAAGCAGGCCGGCCACGCCGCCGGCGATCAAACCCAGCGCGGCGGTAGTGATGGTCGATTGGGGACTGAGTGGAACGGTTCCTTGCCGCAGGTCAAAAAGCAGGCGGATGGTTGCTCCCGAAACACCCGCCACCAGCGGCGATAGAAACAATAGCCACATCGCACAGAGGCGACCCAGCGCCTCACCTTCGCCCCAAGCGTAGGGCGCACAAGCGACCGACAACAAAAACAAAATTACCGCGATGATGGCATGCCATTTGAGCGAAGCCTCTTCACGAAGAGTTTTAAGGCGGCGCTGCAAGTCTTCTTCGGCGCGGCGTGTTAGTTGATCTTTGAGCGCTTGCACGCACTCAGCGGCCAACTCTGGGGACCAATCGGGCCGGGCCATCAGTGCTTTCTCATCATGGCTGACCAGATCGCGCCCAGGCCGCAGTGATTTCCATACGTCGCTGGCCTTGCCTTCAAAGGCGGTCAAGGCCAGGACGGCGCGACGATGTCCCAGCGCCACAAGCCCCGCGATCATTGTTGACGGACCGCCGCCCATCAGGAGGATGCCGTCGATTTCATTCAGAGATTGATAAAAGGAAACCTCCCATTCGTGGCTATCGTCGGGATGCCACTCAAACACTTTTTTGTGACTTTGCTGCTCGGGAAAGGCAGGCTTTGTTTTGCCGAAGGGATAGCGCACTTGGATGGCCCCATTGGCGGTCGTCTGGCTGCTGATGTAACCGCGCACAACGGCGCCTTCCAAAAAATCAGCGCCACTCGAATAGACCAGGATGCGAAAGCCGGCTTTCGCCAGTTCCCGCCCAATGTCCTCGGCGGCGGTTATTGCGTTGTCGCCCGTCGTAACGTTGCCCACGATGGCGATAATTGGATTTTTTTCGGCCATTGGCTAAACCTCCTGATTTTTTTCGTTGAGTTCATACCAGACGTTGGGATTGTCCAGGGTCAGATCGACCACCACCAGATCGGCAATCAGCAGTTCCTGAAACATATCGGCTTTGATGTCGCCGGCGGCTTGCTCTTCGTCGGCGCGGAATACTTCCAGCCCGGCGGCTTCGATGGCCGGTTTGAGCAGGTCGCGGTAGACGGCGTCGAAGTCGATGCGCGCGCCGTCCTGTCCCGGTTTGGAACCGAACGGCATGGCGACAAAGGCGTGTGGTTTCATGAATTCCCTCCCAAAGCACCGATTTTGACCGATCCAGCCGCGTAAATCGTGCAGTCCGCCGCTGTTTTTGCGATAAGGAACCGAACACTTACCCTGGCTTAGGGACACTATACCTCACCTTACGCAACCACAAATTGCGTTTTTAAGGACGATATGGCGACGGTAATATTTTTACCGTTTGCATCCCTCCCTG
>SCQD01000265.1 GCA_004299145.1 Methylococcaceae bacterium
CCCTCCTTCAATCCCCTCTCCCTCCGGGAGAGGGCTAGGGTGAGGGCATTAATATAAGGGGGACTGGACGGTTACTGCCGGACAAATCGGCAAAACCGTTTAACATATTCCGATGCGTATTTTTTCAGCCGTTCTTGCCTTTGCTCTGCTCCATACCGGTTCCGTCCGCGCCGGTGAGGATGCGGCTGCGCTGCTGGAAGTGCCTTTTGAAAAATTGCTGGACGTGGAAATCGTGTCGGCTTCCCGTTACATCCAGCGCAGCTCGGAAATCCCCGCGGCCACCACCGTCGTCGGTGCCGATCAGATTAAAGGCTTCGGCTATCGTACGCTGGCGGAAATACTGCGCAGCGTCCCCGGCATGCATACCACCAGCGACCGCATGTACGACACGCTGGGCGTGCGCGGCCTGAACGGCAATTCCGACCTCAACGGCCGCATTCTGGTGATGATCGACGGCATGCGCGTCAACGACGCGCTGTACGACGAAGGCGCCATCAGCAGCGAGTTTCCGTTGGACGTGGACTTGATCGAGCGGGTAGAAGTTGTGCGCGGTCCCGCTTCGTCGGTATATGGCAGCAACGCCTTTCTGGCGGTGGTCAACGTCATCACCAAAAACGGCAGGGACTTGCAGGGCGGTCGGCTGGCCGCTTCCTACGGTGGCTTCGATACTTTCAAAGGGCGCGCCAGCTATGGCCGCAAACAGGCCAATGGACTGGAGTACCTGGTATCCGCCAGCGGACTCAATGCGCAAGGCCCGGATCTGCACTACCCTGAGTTTGCCACGCCGCAAAATGCCGACGGCCTGACCTCCGGCACTAATGACGAACACAACAAGCAGTTTTTCGCCAAGGCCGGCTACGGCGATTTTTCGCTGTTGGGCGGTTGGGGGCGGCGCAATCGCGGCTTGCCGGGCGGAATCTATTTCAGTGATTTCGACGACGCTTCAGCCGGCTACCAGGACACGTATGGTTTCGTCCAGGGCCAGTATCAAACGGCGCTGACTCCGCAACTGGATTTTACCGGCCGCGTTTGGCACGGCGATTACGACTACCGTGGCGTATTTCCTTATGGGGGCACCAACAATGTGTACCGGAGCGATGCCAGCTGGTCCGGCTTTGAACTGCGCCTGCTGTCCGGCCACTTCGAGCACCAGCACATCGTCGGCGGCATCGAAGTCCAGCAAAATTGGTCGCAAAATCTATACAGTTACAGCAACGCCACCCCGCGCGAAGTCTATGTGGACGTCGCAAAAAACAGCCACCGCGTCGGCGTTTTCGTGCAGGACGACATCGCCATTACCCCGCAGCTCAATCTCACGCTGGGCGCGCGCTTCGACGACCACTCGCTGGTCAGCCAGCCCATGTTCAGCCCGAAAGCGGGGCTGAGTTGGCAAGCGCTGGAGGACACCACTTTCAAACTGCTGTATGGGGAGTCGTTTCGCTCCGTCAATGCCTACAAGCAGTTCGAATCCTATGCGCCGTCTTCCGGTACGCCCGGCAAACTCGCCAACCCGGAGCTGGCGCCGGAAAATGCCCAGACCATGCAAGGTTCGTGGGAACAGCGCTACGCCCGGGTCTGGTCGACGCGCACCACCCTGTATTACATCTGGCTGGACCACCTGATCAGCACCGCTCAGGTCGCCCCCGGCTTCATTCAGACCGTCAACGGTGCTTCCCAGGCCGGTTGGGGCGGGGAGTTCGAAATCGAGCGCCGCTGGGATAACGGCGCCTTGTTGCGCGCCAGCTACAGCCAGCAATACGCGCAGGATCGCAATGGTCAACGCCTGGTCGACGCGCCACAGCATCTGTTCAAGGTAAACCTGCTGACGCCGCTGTTCAGCCCGGCCTGGCACGGCGGCGTGGAAATTCTCGGCCTGGGACCGCGCCGCTCCGATTACGGCGACGTGGCCGGCTATGCGCTGGCCAATCTGACGCTCAACTGGCAGCCCCATCCCCGCCTGGATATCTCCGCCGGCGTATACAATCTGTTGGATCGCCGGTTTCTATCGCCCGCGGTGTTCGACGGCGTGCCGGGCCGGCTGGGCGTGCCTACCGAGGGGCGCGACTTTCGTTTGAAGCTGGAAGTCGCGTTTTAACCCCTATTTAACACCTGCCTTCCCCCCTTGCACGTGCAGGTATTGGGTCATCATTGCAATGCCATGACGCTACGAGTGACGATTACTCACCATGGAGTGCGGCGGTCCCGGACGCCGCCGTGGATTGCGGAGCGTTGGACGGCCAATCTCCCGTTTCGAATAGCCATGGCGCCGCCTCGCAAAGCTTGAGGCGGCGCATTCCATGGTACGCCCCCCTCAGTGACAAGCCCCTACCGGCGCAGAAGCGCCATTGCCGGCGGAGGCAACCGTTGTGCCGCTGCCGGCAACTGGGCTGGATGGCGATGAAGGGTGCTTGGGATTGGCACCGCCGCCATTGCCGTCACCCGCACCGGCGCCGGCGCCGAACTCGCCATCGGACGAAGCAGGCAACAGGCCGGGCAATCCTGCTGCACCCAACCCCGATACACCCATGCCGGTGGAACTTATCGTGATCACGGAATTCAACGTGTCCGTTTGTACGGTCTGCGTCGTTTCAATGATCTCCTCGATTTGCAGTTCCTCCACAACAGGATCGGCACCGGGGTTTGCATCGGGATTTGGGTTTGGCGGCGAACCAGGGCCGGCATCGGGATTGGGGGTAGGGCCGGAATCCGGCACCGGGTTGATATCCGGGTTGGTGTCCGGCACAGGATTGGTGTCAGGGTTGGAATCCGGATTTTGCGCCACCGGTATCAGCACGCCCCCCTGGTCGAGCACCACCTCGCCTTGGGGGGCGACAAACGCTTGGGGATTGTCGATCTGCGAGGTTTGGTAGGCCAGTTTGATGTTGCCGCTCTCCGCCTGCACGGTGAAATTTTCCGCCAGCATCAGGCTGTCGGCGCTCAAGGTAACGTCACCGGCGCTGGAACTGACCGTATAGTCCCCTTGCAGCGTCAGCACGTCGCTGGGGTCGGTGCCGTCGCCGGCTTCCAGCACGATGTTTTCCTGGGCCTTCAAGTCGCCACCGATGACCAGCGGGCTGTGGGTGTGCAGACCGATGCCGCCGCCCAGGCTGATGGTGGCGTTTTTCGTATCCATTTCGCCATGGTTTTCGATATCCATGTCGCCTGCGGTGGTCAGGCCGTCGATGAGCATCACCCCCGGCGTAGTACTGTTGTGGTTGCTCAGTTTGATGCTGCCGGTTTTGCCGCTGAGCCGGTCGATGGCGTTGTCGCCGCCGTTCAGCGTGTAAGCACCTCCGCTGCCGTTGAGCGTCAGACTGCCGGCCACCAGCGCGCCGCTCTGGACTACGGCGCCGGATGAGATCAGGGTGATCCTGCCGGCACTGAGCCCGGCGATGGTATAACCGTTGTCGTCGCGGAAACTGACCGTGCCGGTGTTGCCGGCCAGACTGGCAACGTCGTTGTCGGCGCTGGTCAGCGCATAGCTTCCCGTGCTGCCGTTCAGGGTAAGCGTTTGGGTTTGGATGGCGGCGGTGTCGCTCTGGGTAACGGCGCCGCTACTGCTGAAACTCAGGCTGTCGCTGACGCTGAGCGGGCCTTGCAAGCTGATGTTGCCGGCGCCGCTGATGTCGGCACTCTGCGCTTGTATCACCGGCAGGGCCAGATCGCCTTCCACGTTCATGCTCAGGTTGCCCGCGCCGAGGATTTGCACCGCCTCGCCGAAAGCGGGCGCGGCACCGTCGAAGCCGAGCGTGGTGCCGGCCAGCAGGTTGAACAGCCCGCTCTGGCTGCCGCCGGCGATGGTCAAGCTGCCGCTGTTGAGCTGGACGGTGCCTGCGTTGTCGACCAGGCCGGGCTGGAATTGGCCGCCGTCCAGGCTGAGCACGGCACCGGGGTTGATTTGGGTGAGTCCGCTGACGCCGAGCTGGCCGCTTTGCAGGCTGAGGTTGGCCGAGAGTTGCAGCGCGTTGAGCGTCAGGCCGTCGACGTTGTAGGTGATGCTGATGGGATGGTCAAAGCCGGGAATGACCACGCTGCTGCCGCTGGTGGGCAGTCCCGCCAGCCAGTTGGCGCCATCGCCCCAATCGCCGCCATTGGCGTTCCGCCAGGCATTGAATTCGGGGACGTCCACCGTGTGCGTGCCGCCATCGAAGGTGTAATTGCTCGCCAAGCCGCTGCCGTCCGCCAGGGTAAGGTCGTCCGGCGTCAGCGCTTTGCCGTTGCCGACGCTCGCATCGCCGATGCTGCCCGCTCCATTCAGGATCAGGGTTTCGTCGCCAACCAGCGCGCTGAGTTTGAGGTGGTCCGCCGATACCACCAGCGTGCCGTCGTAAGCGCGGATGCCGCTCAGGTGGATGACGTAGGGGGTGATAGTGAGCGTGCCGTCCTGGTATTGGACGGTGTAATTGCTTGCCGCCGCTCCGCCGGACGTGATGGGGTAGCTGCCGACGTTGGAAATTTTGCTGGTTTCGGTGGTCAGCGTTAAACCACGCAGCACGCCGGCATCGTTGCCATTCTTGAAGCCACTGTAGCTGGCGGTCAGCTCAGGATTGGCAGCGCCGTATGTTTTGCTGAGGTTGTCCGCAGTAATGGTCAACGTCGCGGGGTTGACGGTCAGCGTGCCATTGATGGCGGAAGTGATGGTGTAATTGTTGCCGGCGCTCACCGCTGATGCGTCGATGAGGTAGCCCCCCACCCCGGAAGCCAAGGTTGCCGTCGTGGTCAATCCGCTCAGGATGGCGTCGGTATCGCCGTTTTTCAGGCCCGTGACCGTCAGCGTCAAAGTCGGATTGGCGTCGCCATAAATTCTATTCAAATTATTCGCCGCGATGGTCAACAAGGCGGGATCAATGGTTAGCGCACCACTGGTGTACGTGATGTCGTAATTGCTACCCGCTGTCAACGTGCCCTGATCAATGCTGTAACTGCCGACGTTCTCCCCAGCGGCGCGGCTCAGCCCACCACTGAGGCTGTCGCTGCCGACCAGGCCGGAACCGCCGAGGCTATAGCTGAAGTCCGGATCGTCGGCGCCGTACATTTTGCTCAGCGCATTGGCCGTCACCGTCAAATCGCGCGGCGTGATGTCGAGATTGTTGCCGGTAAAGCTGAGGCTGTAGTTGCCGCCGGCACTCAGCGTGCCTTGGTTGATGGCGTAACTGCCGACGTTCTCACCGGCGGCGCGGCTCAAAGCGCCGCTCAGGCTGTCGCCGCCGACCAGGCCGGAACCGCCGACGCGGTAGGTGAAGGCAGGATCGTCGGCGCCGTACATTTTGCTCAGCGCATTGGCCGTTACCGTCAAATCGCGCGGCGTGATGCCGAGGCTGTTGCCGGTAAAGTTCAAGGTGTAGTTGCCACCGGCGCTCAGCGTGCCTTGGTTGATGGCGTAGCTGCCGACGTTCTCACCGGCGGCGCGGCTCAGCGCGCCGCTGAGGCTGTCGCCGCCGACCAGGCCGGAGCCGCCGAGGCTATAGCTGAAGTCCGGATCGTCGGCGCCGTACATTTTGCTCAGCGCATTGGCCGTCACCGTCAAGTCGCGCGGCGTGATGTCGAGGTTGTTGCCGGTAAAGCTGAGGCTGTAATTGCCGCCGGCGCTCAGCGTGCCTTGGTTGATGGCGTAGCTGCCGACGTTCTCACCGGCGGCACGGCTCAGCGCGCCGCTGAGGCTGTCTGTGCCGATCAGTCCCGAACCGCCGACGCTGTAGCTGAAGGCAGGATCGTCGGCGCCGTACATTTTGCTCAGCGCATTGGCCGTTACCGTCAAATCGCGCGGCGTGATGTCGAGGTTGTTGCCGGTAAAGCTGAGGCTGTAGTTGCCGCCGGCACTCAGCGTGCCCTGATCAATGCTGTAGCTGCCGACGTTCTCACCGGCAGCGCGACTCAACCCGCCACTGAGGCTGTCTGTGCCGACCAGTCCCGAACCGCCGACGCTGTAGCTGAAGGCCGGATCGTCGGCGCCATACATTTTGCTCAAGGCATCGGCGGTCACCATCAGATCGCGCGGCGTGATGCCGAGACTGTTGCCCGTAAAGCTCAAGGTGTAGTTGCCGCCAGCGCTCAGCGTGCCCTGATCAATGGCGTAGCTGCCGACGTTCTCACCGGCGGCGCGGCTCAGCGCGCCGCTGAGGCTGTCGCCGCCGACCAGTCCAGAACCGCCGACGCGGTAGGTGAAG
>SCQD01000266.1 GCA_004299145.1 Methylococcaceae bacterium
CCATGCCCAAAGCCGTCGAGGATTGCCACGCCCTGCTGGCGTGGATCATTCCGCTGGTTCCCAAGCTCCAGCTTGGGAATCCGGCCTTGGAAGCTGTGGCTTCCTGGTTTTAAGCCTGGGCATCGGTGTTGTTACATGGTGCAGAATTACGTGGGAAGCCCGTGCTTCGGGAAGCTGGAGCTTCCCCGACCGGGTTCCCAAGCTGGAGCTTGGGAACCAGCGCATCAGCGCAACCAGCGCAAACCGGCCCGACCTACCACCCTCTGGAGTTCTACCGATGCCCCGCAGCCGTTACCACGTGCTGAATAAACAATCTCCGCATTTCCTGACCGCAACGGTGAATCACTGGATGCCCCTGTTTACCCGCCCGGAAACCGTGGACATCATTCTGGATTCCTGGCGATATTTGCAGCGGGAGGCCGGTTTTGTGCTGTACGGCTATGTGATCCTGGAAAACCATTTACACCTCATCGCAGCGTCGAACGATCTGAGCCGGGATATGCAGCGGTTTAAATCATTTACTGCCCAGGAAATTCTGGTACATCTGGAAGCACGGGGTGCGCGCAAGATGTTGGATTTGCTGGCGCTGTTCAAACGTTTCCACAAGACCCAAAGTCATTATCAGCTCTGGGAAGAAGGCAATCACCCGCAACTCATTGAATCCGAGGACGTAATGCGACAAAAGCTGGAGTACATTCACCAGAATCCAGTAAAACGCGGCTATGTGGACAAGCCCGAGCACTGGCGCTATTCCAGTGCGCGAAATTATGCCGGTATGGAAGGCTTGATTGAGGTTACGCGGGCATGGTAGGGAGCCTGGTTTAAGCTGGTTCCCAAGCTCCAGCTTGGGAACCCGGCCTTGGAAGCTGTAGCTTCCTGGTTTTAAGCCTGGGCATCGGTGTTGTTACATGGTGCAGAATTGCGTGGGAAGCCCGTGTTTCGGGAAGCTGGAGCTTCCCGACCGGATTCCCAAGCTGGAGCTTGGGAACCAGCACAAGGATGAACTCGACGACATGTCTCCTCCTGAGCGCAAGATTTTGAAAAATAGGCTGAAAAACGAATTGGAGGCAAGGGGTGAAAAGAAATCTGTTCAAAGAATTGGGCGAGGGTTTTGATGCGCTGGCGGAACAGCGCCAAGGAAAACGCACGCTGAGGACCCATGCGGTGGAGGACAAACCGGTCCCTGGTCTGGACGCTGCCGAATTCCGCTGGTTCCCAAGCTGGATCTTCCGCTGGTTCCCAAGCTCCAGCTTGGGAACCCGGCCTTGGAAGCTGTAGCTTCCTGGTTTTAAGCCTGGGCATCGGTATTGTTCCGATGCACCGGATTGTGCAGAATGCCTGTGTTTCGGGAAGCTGGAGCTTCCCCGACCGGATTCCCAAGCTGGAGCTTGGGAACCAGCACACCAGCACAACCCCTACCCGGATCATGGCCGGGTTCTCTATTTCCTGTCTTTCCTGATCAAACTTCCGATGAACTCACCAGGCCATTTCAGCGGCGTCGGCGTCGGTCCCGGCAGCCGGGGCTATATCAGCGTGGCGGCGCTGCAAGCGCTGCAAGCTTGCGATCTCATCTATCTGCCCAAGGCGCGCGGGGTCGAGGCTTCCGTCGCCCAGACCTGTCTGGCCGGTTTGGGGCTGGATGAGGCCAAATACCGTGAAGTGGAGTTTCTCATGGTGGCGGACCGCTCCCGCCTGCAAGACCACTACAGCGAGCTGGCCGCCACCATCGCCGCCGATTTGCGGCAGGGCCTGCACGTTGGCTACGTCACGCTGGGCGACGCCATGACCTATTCCACCTACGGCTATACCCTGGCGGCGCTGCGCGATTTGCTGCCGGATTTGCGCTATCGCAGCTATCCCGGCGTCACCAGCTACGCCGCCGCCGCCGCCGCGCTGGATTGGCCGCTGGGCGAAGGCCGCGAGCGGGTGCTGATCCTGCCTTGTCCCGATGATATGCAGGCGCTACGCCGCGATATCGAAAGCCACGACATCGTGGTGTTGATGAAAGTAGCCCAACGCCTGCCGTCGGTGTTAGCCTTGCTGGACGAGATGGCTATCGCCGCTCACTGCGCCCTGGTCAGCCACATCGGCTTGCCGGGCGAAATGCTGTATCCCACCCTGGCGGATGCGGAGATCGATCCCGCCGCCGGTTACCTCACCACTTTATTGATTCGCCGCAATCCCCGCCCACGCCGCCACCGATGACCGTCTATTTTATTGGCGCCGGCCCCGGCGCCGCCGATTTGATCACCCTGCGCGGCATGCGCCTGTTGCAACAAGCTCCCCTGGTGCTGTACGCCGGTTCGCTGGTGGCGCAGGAGATGTTGCAGTACTGCCATGCCGGCGCGGAAATTATCGATACCGCCGGGCTGGATTTGGACCAGCAGACCGGGCACTACCGCCGCGCTAAAGCCAACGGCTGGGACGTGGCGCGGCTGCATTCCGGCGATCCGGCGCTGTACGGCGCCACCGCCGAACAAATGCGCCGGCTCAAAGCGCTGGGCATCGCTTACCAGGTAGTGCCGGGCGTTTCTTCCTACAGCGCCGCCGCCGCCGCTCTGGGCAGCGAGCTGACCAAGCCGGGCGTGGCGCAAACCGTGATCCTCACCCGCAGCGAGGGCCGCTCGTCGCCCATGCCGGACGGCGAAAGCCTGGACAGTCTGGCGGCGCACGGTACGACCCTGTGCCTGTTTTTATCCGGCGCCAAGCTCAAGCAAACCGTCGAGACCTTGCTGCCGCGCTATGGGGCGGACGCGCCGGTGGCGCTGCTGCGCCGCGTCAGTTGGCCGGATCAGCAAATTTACCGTGGCGTGCTGGGCCGTCTGCTGCACGAAGTGGAAGGTAAAGACTGGCGCTTGACCACCCTGCTGCTGGTCGGGCCGGTGCTGGCGGATGAGAGCGGTGATGATTCCCGGCTGTATGCGGCGGATTATGTGCACGCTTTTCGGCGGGCGCGCGATGAGTAGGCGAGAGCATCGTTCCCACGCGGAGCGTGGGAACGATAAGGAGGATAAGTAATGGACCATGAACTAGGCATCTGGCTGGTGCGCGCCGAGGCCGAAGCATTGGGCGAGCGCTTGCGGCAACGCCTGGGCGGCGACGTATTGCGGCCCTGGCTGGTGGCCGACATGGCGCCGCTGGAGCAGTTTCAGCGCGTGTTTCCGGTGTATCGCCAGTGGCTGCTGGTGATGGCGACCGGCATCGCCGTGCGCTACGTCGACGGCTTGCTGCAAGACAAGCGCTACGACCCCGGCGTGGTGTCGGTGGACGAGGCCGGCCGCCACGCCGTGGTGTTGCTGGGTGGGCACGAAGGCGGCGCCAACCGCCTGGCCTATCGGGTCGCCAACGCCGTGGGCGCCATGCCGGTGGTGACCACCGCCACCGAAGCGCGCAAGCCGCTGGTGCTGGGCATCGGTTGCCGCAAGGGCGTCAGCGCCCAGGAGATCGAATTCACCGTGCGCATGGCGTTGGGCGACGTGGGGCTGGACATGGTGCGCGAAGTGGCGACGGTGTCGGTCAAAGCCGAAGAACCGGGCCTGCTGGACTTTTGCGAACAAAACCGCCTGCCGCTGCGCATTATTGCATTGGCGCAGATCGAGTGCCGCGCCTGGGCCGGCAAGCCGTCGGCCTGGGTGCGCGAAACTTTGGGCGTGGACGGCGTGTGCGAACCCGCCGCGCTGATCGCCTGTCCGCGCGGCCATCTGGCCGTGCCGAAAATCAGCCACAACGGCGTGGCGGTGGCGGTGGTATTGGATTCCTGGGAGGACTGGACGTGAACGGTGTACTGCATTTGGTATCGGTAGGGCCGGGCGATGCCGCCCTGATTACCCCGCAAGCGCAGCAGGCCATCGCCGCCAGCGAGGTGGTGGTGGGCTATGGCTTGTATTTGCGCTGGATCGCGCCGTGGCTGGCGGGCAAGGAGGTCATCGACCTGCCGCTGACCCAGGAGCGCGAACGCGCCGACCTCGCCATCGCCCACGCCCGCCAGGGCCGGCAGGCGGCCTTGGTCAGCAGCGGCGACATCGGCATCTACGCCCTGGCCAGCCTGGCGTTCGACGCCATGCGCGAAGACGATGTGTTCGAGGTGCAAGTGTATCCCGGCGTCACCGCCGCAACCGCCTGCGCCTCGTTGCTGGGCGCGCCGCTGGCGCACGACTTCGCCACGCTGAGCCTGTCGGATTTGCTGTGTCCCTGGGAGTGGATAGAGCAGCGCGCCCGCGCCATCGCCCAGGCCGATCTGGCCTGCGTGCTGTACAACGTGCAGAGCCAGGCGCGCCAGACCGGCGTGTACCGCATACTCGACATCCTACGGCAAGGCAAAGGGCCGGACACGCTGTGCGGCGTGGTGCGCAACGCCTACCGGCCCGAGCAGTCGGTGCGGGTGGCGACGCTGGCCGAATTACAGCAGCAAAGCTTCGACATGCTCACCAGCCTGGTCATCGGCAACCGCCACACCCGCCGCAAGCGCCGCTGGATATACACGCCGCGCGGCTATCACGGCTGGGAGCCAGGGAGCGTGGGAGTCACGCCCGCCCACGCTGATCCTGTTGAAACAGGAATCCCGGTGGAAGCCGGCTGTGTACGTACCTTCGAGGGCATCGAACGGTACGCACAGCGTACCCTGCATGCTGGGAGCGCGGACGTCCCGCCCGCCCACGCCGTCTGGGTCTACTCCGGCACCGCCGACGGCAACGCCCTGGCGCGCTACCTGGTCGAACAAGGCTTGACCGTGGCCCTGTCCGCCGCCACGGCCTATGGCGCCGAAACAGCGCGGCGCGCCTGTCCCGGTTTATACGTGGCGCAGGGGCTGGGCGACGTGGAAGTCCGTGCGCGCTGGCTGAAGGAGCGGGGCGTTCGGGCCATCGTCGACGCCACCCACCCGCACGCCGCCGTCATCAAGCCCAAGCTGATGGCCTTGGCGGAAAAGCTGGGCGTGCCTTATTTACGCTACGAACGTGCACCCACCGAAGACTTGAGTGGCACGCTGCCTTGCGCGACCATCGCCGACGCCGCGCAGCAAGCGGTAGCTTTGGGAAAGCATATATTTCTGTCCACCGGTTCCAAGGATTTGGCGTTATTCTTGAACACGCCCGGCGCCGGGCAATGCCAGTGGTACGCCCGCCTCACGCCGGACCCCGATTTGCTGCGCCGCGCCGAAGCTTTGGGTATGCCCCGCAAAAACCTGTGCGCCATGCAAGGCCCGATTTCGCAAGGCATGAACGAAGCCTTGTGGCGCGATTGGGGGATTGATTGCGTGGTGAGCAAGGACTCGGGCGACGTGGGCGGGTTCACCGCCAAGGCGGCGGCGGCGCGGGCTTTGGGCATTCCGCTGCTGGTCGTGCGGCGTCCGCTGTTTAACTACCCTTATGTAACCGGCGATATGGCAGCGCTGTGGCGGGTATTGGCGCAGGGTGGCTAACCTTGCCTACGCCGGCATAGCGGTATTCGATCATCGTAGTACTTTAGAGGTAAATATTATGAAAATCATCGCAGCTTGTTTTCTCAGTCTGTTTGCGGCCGGTTTGGCTTTTGCCGACATTATTCCAATGGGCAAAAGGGTGGCGGACAATGTCGTCATGGTGGACGGCTTAACCGAAGAGGGAAAAACGGAGGACGGCAGCATGCTGGTGTTGGTGGTCGATTCCGTTCAAGGCCAGCGAACGGTTACGCAAGTCCTGAACAATACCCCTATTGATAGGGGGTATAAATTTAATCATGCAGAGCTGTATTTTGTGTCAGCCGATCTTTTGCGAAAGGTGCATAATAATATCAGCTCAATTGACTACACCAAACAGCAAAAAGGCCTTGGCCAGCCTCCCATAACCGTTCCATCGCAATGGCTGGTTAATGAAAACAGTCATCTGCTGGGGCGCACGACAACTTATCAGCTGCAGTAACGGGGCTTATGGAGTATGAGCTTGATTTCTTAAAGGCCCTGCTCACCACCCTTGCGGTGGAAGGCGGCGTGATTTTTTCACTGATCCGCTGCTTGCGCATGGAGGCCGGCTTTACCGGCGGTACCGTGCTATGGGCCGGGGTTTTTCCATCCATGGCAACACTGCCGTACATTTGGTTTGTTTTTCCCGCCTTTATCGGTCAACGCCACCTTTATATAGCCACGAGTGAAGTATTTGCCGTCGTGGCGGAAGCTTTGATTATCGCAACGATGCTAAGGTTAAAGCCGACCGTTGGTTTGGCGCTGTCGCTGGCGGCAAATGCCGCGTCGTTTTTGCTGGGGATACTCATCAAAATGGATGGGCAGTAGCGGTTCCGGCTGCAAAAAACGTAAGCGTTCGATGCGCCGCCTGCCGACGGCGCATCTTACGGGGCTTCCCGCTCCGCAAGCACCACTATCCCCTCAAAATCCAATACCGCCAGCCTGTCCTCCACCTGCATCAGCCAGCCGCTGCATTCGGGGGCGGTGCGGCGAATCCGGTCTATCCACTCTTCGATTTCATACACCGCGCCCGCTTTAGCCAAGGACCTCAGTTCCGCCAGGCTGTCCGCCGCCGGCATCGCGGTGAGCGGCGGCGCCGTGCCGGCGGCGTCCGTGGTTCCGGCGTCCGCTTCGATCCAGGCGAGATCGAGCATCCGGCCGATGGTCTCCAGCAGCTCGTCGCCGGCCACCGGCTTGAGCAGCGTCGCTGCGAATCGCAGCGCCGGGGCCAGGCCCGGCGGCGGTGCGGGCGCCATCGCCGTGATCAGAATCGCCGGCACAGCGGAGGACAGCTCGGGCAGCAGGTCGTAGGCGGTGCCGTCCGGCAGCCACTGGTCGAGCAAGGCCAGGTCGAAGGCTTCGGCGGCGATCCAGTCGCGGGCTTCCTGTAAGCTGGCCGCGCCGCGCACTTTGAAACCCAGGCCGGAAAGCAGGTGTTCCAGCCAGTGCCGGTGGGCCGGCGTGTCTTCCAAAATCAATACCCGCCGCGCCGGCCCCGTGTAGCCCGTCACGGCGGGTTTTGCCGATTCGGCCTGCACTTCGTCCTCGCATGCCAAAGGTAGCGCCACGCTGAACGCGACCCGCCGGCTGATGGCGGCGAAAAAGCACAATGCACTCACATAAGCGATACCGCCCAGGATTGCCTCGCCGCTCACCGGCGTGAACGGCAGCCACCCCATGCTTTCTCCCATGCGCAGCACAGTGCCGGCGGCGGCTATCGCCTGCCCCAGCACGACGTAACGGACGGGCCGGTAGCCGCGGACCAGCGCGGTCAGCGTGAGGCTGAAGTTCGTCAGCAACGAGACTATGGCTATCAGCATGCTGAGCGGGCCCAAAACCGCGAATGAAGCGCCCGACAGAGGCAACAGCGCGGTGCAGGCGCTCAAGGGTGCGGGCGACACGCTGGCCGAGAGTTTTCTCTATACGGTGCGGGACAGCGGCAGCCTGAGCAGCCTCGCAGCCCTCACCGTC
>SCQD01000267.1 GCA_004299145.1 Methylococcaceae bacterium
GGCGTGGTTGACGGCGCTCAATGGATTGCGGATTTCGTGGGCGATGCTGGCGGTGAGCCGGCCCAAAGAAGCCAGTTTGCTGCGCTGCACCCGCTGGTTGTATAGCGCGTCGTCTTCCAAAAAGATCATGGCGTAGTCGCGCGACGCGGCGGCAAAGCGGGTAAAGCGCACTTGTATCCGGTTGCCGCTGACTCTATCCAGCGTGGTGTAATCCTCCCGCGGGTGAGTCAGCCAGTAGCGGTATTTTTCCAGCAACTCCGGCGAAACGACGTCCAGGCTGGCGGGCGTTGCGCCCAGGTTGAGCAAGTGCAGGGCCGCGCGATTGGCGGTGACGACGTGGTGTTGATCGTCCACCACCACGATCCCTGATTGCAGGTGCTGGACGATATGCCCGTTGAGTTGCTGCAAGTTGGTGAGATCGGCGCCGCGCTGGCGCGCCAGGGCGTCGCTTTGTTCTGTGCGCTTGGCGGCCACGAAAGCCAGCACGGCAATGGCAAAATACGCCGCTCCCTGCAAACCGACGTTGGTATAACCCCGCCCATCGAAGACATTATTGAGGTGTTGTACGAAAAACTGCTCCCCCAACACGGCGCTGCTGGCAATGGCGGCGAATACCAACGCGCAACGCCCGCCGACCAGCAGGCCGCCGGCCGCCATGGCCACGGTCAGCAGTATGCTCAAGCCGCTTTGCGGCCCGCCGCTGGCGTGCGCCAGCAAGCCGATGGCAACGATGTCGATAAAAATCTGTATCTGCGCCTGCAGCGCATAACCGGGACAACGGCGCAGCAAAGTGACGCCATTGAGCAGCACCAGCAGCAAATAACCGGCGGTGGTTGCCTGAAACAGCCGGGCATCGACCGTTCCCAGCACTTGATGATTCAACCGGGCATAAAACAGCCACAGCAGAATGCCGGCCAGTATCAAGCGATAGCATTCGTAGACCAGCAGCGAGCGCCAAGCCGCCGCCACGGCGATGCGATAGCCGGGCGAAAAAGGGCAGGGTTGGATGAAACCGGAGTCGTCGGCTTCGTCGCAGACAAAGGCGGGGCGGCGATTGGGGGCATTCATTAAACCCCCGCATTTTTTTGAGCCGCAAGTCGTGCACGTCCTCGCGCTTTGATAGCCTCTATATCCAAGGGGGTCGGTTCGCCGCTGTCCATTCCACGCCGTATTTCTTTTCTTAACGCATCAAGCTGTAACTCGCGCATCCGGTCACGTTCTTCCAATAATTGCAAGGCAGCGCGAATGACTTCGCCGGCGGAGCGATAAAGGCCGCTGTCCAACTTGTTTTTTACCAGCGCTTCAAAATGAGGGGTAAGGGAAATATTCATAGAGTCCGCTCCATTGCCAAAACGACTATTCAGGATAAAGCCGGTTCACGCTCACATCGCCTCCAGCTTCACCCCATCCACCAACTCCATGCGCATCATGCCGTCCTGCCACACCAGCCTGCCGATGTTGCGCCAGGGCTCAGCCAGGTTTTGCGCACGCAGTCCGGCCTGCCAATCGCTGGGCACGGTGACGTGTTTCAGCTTCAGCGTATAAACGGCGTTGCGGGTATCCAAGCCCACCGCCGGGCCGTAAAACGCGGTGATTTTGCGCAGGAACTTTTCCAGCCGGTCGGTTTTCATGTGGGCGGTCACCGCCACGTTGGCCCACATGCACTGGATGCGCGCCCAGTTGGGCGCGACGATGCGGCCCTGCTCGTTGACGAACGGCAGCCATTGTTCCTTGCCGCCGGCGTCCTGGTATGTAATACCGACGATCTGGTCAAACCCTTCGAAGTGATCGTGCATGTACAAAGCGTGTGGAGTGATGCCGGTCAGCGCGTGGGAAAACGTCAGCATGGCGTTGCTGAGCAGCGCCAGCGGCGCGCTCCACTCCACTTCCGCCGGCTTGAAGCCCAGGCGGTACAGCACACCGTAGTGCAGCGTGCTGTTGAGTTGGAAAATCGCCAGCACCAGCAGGCACTTGGCCAAACGCCGCGCGCGCCGCTGGTCGTCACCCAGATAGCGCTGCGCCAGCAGGGTCCAGGGATCGGCGGCGTCCGTGGCCACGGGAGCGGCGCAGGCAGCGCCACAAGCGAGGCGCTGCCGGTTGTCGGCGATGCGGCGGTAAATCAACTCCGCCAAGGCGTGCACGCCCGGCAGACTCAGCAGCCAACCCAGCGGCGCGGCATAACCCATGGCGCACAGGATGCGGATGTAAGTGTCCACGCCCTGATACAGCTTGCCCTGGTCATCCAGCGCGTATAAATCCCGCAGCAGCTCGCTTTCCGGGATGCCGTCCAGCGCGCGGCATTGCCGGGCGTGGGTTTGCAAGTCTTTGAATTCCACCGCCTGCGCCACATCGAAATGGTTCACGCAGACGGCGGTGCGGTTGCACAGCGGACAGGCGGCGTCATAAAACACCGTCAAGCGCGGCGCCTTGGCGCGGCATGCGGCGCTCAACGCCCGCCACCAGCGGAATGGCACCATCAGCACGTAGTGCACCAGCATGGCGAAGCCGAACGGGTAGATATTGAGGCTGACGATGATGCCGGTGTGGAAGGTGGCGCCCAGCGCCATCAGCGGCACGCGGGCGCGGCGGTGCCAGAACAGCGCCGGAAACACGAACTGGAACAGCAGAATGGTATAGCCCAGCGTTTTTTCCGCCGGTTTATTGTCCAGCAGCCAGGACCAGTCCCAGGCGTTCATGTAATAAGGATGCGTCGGCGGCAGCCAGGAACCCACGCCGTTGCGCCAGAATTCCGCCGACAGCTTGTGGATGCCGGCATCCAGATACAAAGCGGCCAGCGCCATGGTCACCGGCAACAAATAGCACAGCACCGATACCGTGGCCGGTTGGCCTGCCGGGGCATACGGCTTGGCCAGGCGCGCGCGCAGATTGTCCAGCGACAAAGCGCGTTCCGCCGGAATGAACATCAGCAGCAGACTGCTGCCTATCATCAACTGGTCCAGCCCGCCGTCGAAATCGTGCCACATGGGGGTGAAGATGGGGAACAGCACCCAGAACAGGTAGTTCACCACCGCCGCCACGCGGGTGCGGTAGCCCACGGCCAGGCACAGCGCCGCCAGCGCCCACGCCAGCAACAGGATGTGCAGCATCGGCGAGGCCTGGTCGACGTATGGCAGCGGGTCGAAAATCAGGTGGCGGAAATAAAACAGAAACAGAATTTCCTGAAAAGCCAGCAAGCCGAACAGCAGGCGAAACAGCCCCAGGCCGGTGGCGGGAACGGACTGGGCAAAGCCCCAGTGCACGAGTTTAAGCAGCGAAGATTTCATGGCGGAACGGGTGTGGGTTTGGACGGCGCGAATATAACACATCGCCCCATCGCTACCGCTCACCCCGGCGGAAGAAGCGGCGCGGGGGATGGCGGCGATGATTTATCCACCGTTTCTGTGGATAAAAGTGTGCACAACATTGGGAAAAGCCGTCTTGCACTCCGTCGTTACAGGCTTTGCTTCAGCTTGAGTAAAAAGTTCCCAACGGTGCGGCTCAGCCCGAATTTCCTAGCCAACAGATTGAAAATAAACGTGTTTTTTCGCTTTATGCGGGGAGAGGGCGCTCCCCGCCGGCTTGCCGGGCCTTGCTGCGGCGTCATAATGCTTGTCAAGTCTTGACAGTGGATAACTTTGCTTTCGACGTAAAGTTTTCCGTCAATGCGAATATCCAGGAGCGGTGAACGATTACGCGCTACCGCATCGTGAGGTGTCAACTCATATCCACCGGGTCCACGTCCAGCGACCAGCGCAACTTGCCGACGGTCGGCAAGCCTGCGGCGTAATCGATCAATTTATTCAACAGGCGGTGTAATGCGGCGCGATTGCCGGTTTGCAGCAGCAACTGCCAGCGATAACGGCCGGCGATGCGTTCGCGCGGCGCCGGCGCCGGCCCCAGCACCTGTATCGCCGTGCTTTGCGTCTGTATCCAGTCGGCCAGTTGCGTCAAAAATGCCTGGGGCAGCTCGCGGACGGTGGCGTCGCTGCGCAGCATGGCTTGATAGGTGAACGGCGGCAATCCTGCGGTCTGGCGCTTGCGCAAGGCTTCGCGGACAAACCCCTGGTAGCCTTCTTTCAGCAAGGTTTGCAGCTGCGGATGCTGGGGATGGTAGGTTTGCAACAGCACGCTGCCGGCTTTGTCGCCGCGTCCGGCGCGCCCGGCCACTTGCACGATGAGCTGGGCCAGGCGTTCGCCGGCGCGGAAATCCACGCTGAACAGGCCTCCGTCCACGTCCAGCAGGCCGACCAGGGTGACGTTGGGAAAGTGATGGCCTTTGGCCAGCATTTGGGTGCCCAGCAGCAGCCGCGCCCGGCCGCTGTGCGCGTCGTCCAGGATGCGTTCCAGCTCGCCTTTGCGGCGGGTGCTGTCGCGATCCACCCTGGCGATGCCGACGCCGGGATACAGGCAGGGAAACATGCCGCGCAAGGCCTGTTCCACCCGCTCCGTACCCTGGCCCAGCGTGCGCAAATCGTCGCTGGCGCAGCTTGGGCATTGTCGCGGCAAGGCTTGGTCCGCGCCACAGTGGTGGCAACGCAGTTTGTTGTCGCGGGCGTATACCACGCTGTTGGCATCGCAGCGCGGACAACAGCTGACCCAGCCGCAAGCGTGGCAGATGAGCACCGGGGCGAAGCCGCGCCGGTTCAAAAACAGCAGCGCCTGCTCGCCTTGTTCCAGCGTATTGGCGACCGCGCTTTGCAACGCCGCTGACACGCCCGCTTCCAGCGGCTGGTTGCGTAAATCCAGCAGGCGCAGCAGCGGCGGCAGCGCATTGCCGGCGCGCTGGGACAAGCGCAGGCGCTGGTAGCGGTTGCGCGCAACGTTGTGGCAGGTTTCCAGCGATGGGGTGGCGCTGCCCAGCAACACCGGTATTTTCGACAGGCTGGCGCGCTTGATCGCCACGTCGCGCGCGTGCAGACGCAAGCCTTCCTGCTGTTTGAACGAAGCATCGTGTTCTTCGTCGATCAGGATCAGTCCCAGCTTGGGCATGGGTATGAGCACCGCCGAGCGCGTACCCAGCAGTATGGGCAGGCTGCCGCGCTGGGCCGCCAGCCATACGCGCAGCCGTTCGGTGTCGCTCAGGCCGGAATGAAACACGCCGATGGGCACGCTGAAGCGCTCGCGAAAACGCGCTTCCAGTTGCGGAGTCAAAGCGATTTCCGGCAACAGCACCAGTACCTGGCGGCCTTGCGCCAGCAGGGTGTGGATCAGCCGCAAATACACTTCGGTTTTGCC
The DNA here is from genome assembly GCA_004299145.1 of Methylococcaceae bacterium. Lineage (GTDB taxonomy): Bacteria > Pseudomonadota > Gammaproteobacteria > Methylococcales > Methylococcaceae > Methylogaea. The sequence goes on from SCQD01000267.1 coordinate 5,236, forward strand.
GCTGCCGGTAATGCCTTCCAATAAAAACACCTGGAAATCGCCCAAGCCTGCCGTGACGGCATCGACCGCCGCCGCTTGTTCGGTATTGAGCACCGGCCCCGCCTGCTGCAACAGCGTTTCCGCGGGGGCGGGGTTAAAAAGGGGATGTTTCGCGGCGATTTCCCGGATTTCCAGCCAGCCCTTGCCGAGCAGCGCGCGCAAAACCGGCCGGTAATCCCAATCCAATGCTTCCAGTTGCGCGTTGGTGATTTCCCCCCCCTGAGCTTGCAGCAAAGCCACAAACCTGTGCTGGCGCTGCGCGCGTTTGAAAGCGTCGGGGCCGAGGGCGCGAGCGGATGGGCTCAGGCTGTAACTTTGCGTCGTTTCCTCGGCGGAACGGGCGCGGCGCAGCAACGCGGGGAATGCGCCGGCAACGACTTCGCCCAAAGGATGGTGGTAATAATCGGCGACCCATTGCAGCAGTTGCAGGTCCGGCTGCGCCAGCAGCGGTTGCTCGTCGAGAATGCGCACGATGTGGCGCAAGCGCGCCGGCGGAAGCCTTTTTCCGGATGACGGCTTGATCACAAAACCCACCAGTTGCCGGCGGCCAAATGGCACTAGTACGCGCGTGCCGGGTGGTATGGTGTCGCTTTGCCAACCGCTGGGCAGCAAATAATCGAATAATTGCGGCAGGGGCGCCGGTACGGCAATTTGCACAATAGCGGGCATAAGTCGTGTTCCGAAAGCCTTGGTAATTCCGTTGCGTAAAGCCTTGAGTCATGCCGGTGCGCGGTGCTGTCGGCGTTAACGGTCATGGTCACTGCCATTAAGTTAGCACTTGCCTTGCCTTGCGGTCCGGTTCCCTACCCAGGAACCTGCCGGGGGCGCCGCAAAAGCCCCTCTCCCCTCCTTAACACGTGTAGGTTTTTTACCGTTACGCCGTATACACCGTCATTCCGCCAGGGATTGGCGGAATCCAGGGCCATGGATGGCAGTCTGCGAACCGCTTTGTCGCTGATTCGAAGCGCGGCAGCAAACCGCAGCCTCCACATCCCTGTGACTGGATTCAAGAAGCCTTAATAATTCCGCTAACGCGGCGGCTTTCCGCCAATCCCTGGCGGAACGACGGTTTCGGAGCAGTAAGAAAAAACCTACACGTGTCAGCCTCTCCCCTCGGAAGAGGGCCGGGGTGAGGGCATTAAAAACGCGCCCCCGGCAGGTTCCTGGGTAGGGCCGACGCTGCGTACCTCGTTGGCGTTTTTTCAGTGCATTGTGCCTCGTTGGCCCTCAGCCCAACCGTAATCGTTCACGCCCCCCTGCTTTTTATGCCCTCACCCCGGCACGCGGGGAGCAGGGGCGCAAGGTTGCCGCGACTTTCATGGCAACCTGGGGTTGCTTGGGGCTGTGTGGCAAAAGGCGGCGGTAAACGCCCTCCGTCGATTTTACGCTAAATGGCGTCTTGTCCCGTCAATAATCGCAATATCGATAATCAAGCGCTGAGTGCCGGCATAATGCGCAGCGCAGGTCAAGATATCGGCTGGCCGGACAACGCCGGCGTCATGGCGGGAATAACCCCAGCACAACCAAGGCTTTCCGCAAGCCTGCCGGCAGCGGCGGCGCGGCATAACCCCGGCGTCTTGAACGCCGCCACTTGAAAGGGGTTAAACTATTGGCGCTTCACTACCCAACATTCAAGCATGACCACACCGATTTCAAAAAGCTTCAGTGATTCTGCTACGCAGCGGCTAAATTCCGACCCTTCGACCCAAGACCCCGATCCGCAAGAAACCCGTGAATGGCTGGAAGCCTTGCAGGCGTTGATCGAGCGCGAAGGCGTAGCCCGAGCCCACCAGCTCATCGAACAATTGGTGGACGCCGCCCGCCGCGCCGGCGCCGATCTGCCTTATAAAGCGACCACCGCCTACGTCAATACCATTTCCGTGCAGTGCCAGGCGCGCTCGCCGGGCGATGCGGAGCTGGAAAACCGTCTGCGCGCGGTGATGCGCTGGAACGCCATGGCCATGGTGGTCAAGGCCAATCGGGAAAATTCCGAATACGGCGGCCATATCGCCAGCTTCGCTTCCATCGCCACGCTGTACGAGGTGGCTTTCAACCACTTTTTTCACGCCGCCGACGAACATCACGGCGGCGATCTGGTGTTTTTCCAGGGCCACGCCGCGCCGGGCATTTATGCGCGCGCTTTCCTGGAAGGCCGCCTGACGGAAGCGCAGTTGCTCAATTTCCGCCGCGAATCCGGCGGGCAAGGGCAGGGCTTGTCGTCTTATCCCCACCCCTGGCTGATGCCGGATTTCTGGCAGTTCCCCACCGTTTCCATGGGCCTGGGGCCGATTCAGGCCATTTATCAGGCCCGCTTCATGCGTTACCTGGAAAACCGCAGCTTGATCGACGCAACCGGCCGCAAAATCTGGTGTTTTTGCGGCGACGGCGAAATGGACGAGCCGGAATCGCTGGGCGCCATCGGCATGGCGGCGCGCGAGCAATTGGACAACCTGATTTTTGTCATCAACTGCAACCTCCAGCGCCTGGACGGCCCGGTGCGCGGCGACGGCAAAATCATCCAGGAACTGGAATCGCATTTCCGCGGCTCCGGCTGGAACGTGATCAAGGTGATCTGGGGTTCGGACTGGGACACCCTGCTGGCGCGCGATAGCACCGGTTTGCTGCAAAAGCGCATGGACGAAGTGGTGGACGGCGAGTACCAGACGTTCAAGTCGAAAGACGGCGCTTACGTGCGCAAGCATTTTTTCGGCAAATATCCCGAACTGCTGGAACTGGTCGCCAATATGTCCGACGACGACATCTGGCGCCTGAAACGCGGCGGGCACGATCCGCACAAAGTCTATGCCGCTTATGCCGCCGCGATGGCCGACAATGGCCGGCCTACGGTGGTTCTGGCCAAAACCGTGAAAGGCTACGGCATGGGCAAGGCCGGCGAGGCCTTGAACATCAGCCACCAGCAGAAAAAAATGGACCTGGAGGCGATCAAAACCTTCCGCGACCGCTTCGGCATTCCCATCGACGATGCCCAACTGGCCGACCTGCCTTTTTACAAGCCACCGGCCGACAGCGCGGAAATGCGCTACCTGCACGAGCGGCGCCAGGCTTTGGGCGGCTTTTTCCCCAGCCGCCGCACCGGCGTGCCGCCGCTGCCGGTACCTGCGCTGGCCACGTTCGACGCCCTGCTAAAAAGCAGTGAAGGCCGCGAACTGTCCACCACCATGGCGTTCGTGCGCCTGCTCAGCGTATTGCTCAAAGACGAAGGACTGGGCAGCCGCATCGTGCCCATCGTGCCGGATGAGGCGCGCACTTTCGGCATGGAAGGGCTGTTCCGCCAGTTCGGCATTTATGCGCCGACCGGGCAGTTGTTCGAGCCGGAAGACGCCGGCAGCATCAACTATTACCGCGAAGACCGCAAAGGCCAGATGTTGGAAGAAGGCATCTGCGAAGCCGGCGCGATCAGCTCCTGGATAGCGGCCGGCACGGCCTACACCAACCACGCGCTGTCCATGGTGCCGTTTTTCATCAACTACTCCATGTTCGGCTTCCAGCGCGTGGGCGATTTGATCTGGCTGGCGGGCGATATTCAGGCGCGCGGCTTCCTGATGGGCGCCACCGCCGGACGCACCACCCTGGCCGGCGAAGGCTTGCAGCACCAGGACGGCCACAGCCAGGTGATGGCGGCCAACGTGCCCAACTGCGTCGCTTACGACCCGGCGTTTGCTTACGAACTGGCGGTGATCATTCAGGACGGTTTGCAGCGCATGTACGTGCGCGGCGACAGCGTGTTTTATTACATCACCATCGCCAACGAAAACTATGCCCATCCGGCTTTGCCGGCGGGCAGCGAAGCCGGCATCATCAAAGGCATGTATTGCTTGAACGATGCCGGGCCGAAAGCCCAGGTGCAATTGCTGGGCAGCGGCTCCATTTTGCGCGAAGTCATCGCGGCGGCGGAACTGCTCAAGGCGGATTTCGGCGTGAGCGCCGGCGTATGGAGCGTGACCAGCTTTACCGAACTGAGCCGCGACGGCGCGGACGCGGAACGCTGGAACCGCCTGCATCCCGAGCAAAAACCGCGCAGCAGCTACGTGCAGCAGTGTCTGGCCGCCGGCGCCGGCCCCGTCGTGGCGGCCACCGATTACGTGCGCCTGCACATGGAGCAAATCCGCCCTTACGTGCCGCGCCGCTACGTGACGCTGGGCACCGACGGTTTTGGCCGCAGCGATTGCCGCCAGGCGTTGCGGCGCTTTTTCGAAGTGGATCGCCAGCACGTCGTCGTCGCCGCGCTGAAAGCCCTGGCCGACGAAGGCGCGCTGCCCGCCGCCAAAGTGAGCGAGGCCATCGCCCGCTATGGCCTGGACCCCGACAAAGCCAACCCCATGACGGTTTAAGGAGGCACCATGGCAGAACAAATAGTACGCGTGCCCAACGTCGGCGATTTCAAAGCGCTGGAAATCATCGAAGTATTGGTCAAACCCGGTGATACCCTGGCGCTGGATCAATCCATCATTACCCTGGAAAGCGATAAAGCTAGCATGGAAATCCCCTCGCCGCTGGCGGGGGTGGTGAAATCGCTGCAAGTGAAAAAAGGCGACAAAGTCAGCGAAGGCGCGGAGATTCTGACGCTGGAACTGGCTGCGGCGGGTGCCGCCGTCGAAACCCCGTCGGAAATTGCCCCACCCGCCCCCACGGTTGCAGAAACCGCAAAACCGCAAGAGGTTCGGAGTGAAGCACCGGCGCCGGGCGCACATTGCCCACCCTATCCGGCGCCTTGTCCGTCGCCGTATGCGGCTTCCCCGCTTTCGGCGCAAACCGCGAATAGCTGCGATGTTATCCCCCACGCCAGCCCCGCCATCCGCCGCTTTGCGCGCGAACTGGGCGCGGACGTGGCGCAAATCAGCGGCAGCGGCCCGAAAGGCCGCATCCTCAAGGAAGACGTGCAGGCATACATCAAAGCCCGTTTGCAGCAGGCGGCGGCAGGGCCGGCGCTGCCCGCCATGCCCTCGATAGACTTTTCCGCTTTCGGACCGGTCGAAACGCGGGCGCTGACGCGCATCCAAAAGCTTTCGGCCTCCTATCTGCTGCGTGCCTGGCAAACCATTCCCCACGTCACCCACCACGACGAAGCGGACGTCACCGATCTGGAAGCATTCCGCGTCTCGCTGAAAGACGAATCCGCCAAAAAAGGCGTCAAGCTGACCCTGTTGCCTTTCGTGGCGGAAGCGGTGGTGGCGACGCTCAAAGCCTTTCCCCAATTCAACGCCTCGCTGGACGGCGATAATCTGGTGTTGAAAAGCTACTACCACATCGGCATGGCGGTGGACACGGAAGAAGGCCTGGTGGTGCCGGTGCTGCGCGACGCCGACCGTATGCGCACTTTTGAAATCGCGGCGGCGATGGCCGACCTCAGCGAGCGTGCCAGAAAGCGCCAGCTCAAGCGCAGCGAAATCGAAGGCGGCAGCTTTACCCTGTCCAGCCTGGGCGGCGTGGGCGGACGCTATTTCACGCCCATCATCAACGCGCCGGAAGTGGCGATACTGGGGCTGTGCCGCACTTACCAGGTGCCGGTATACCAGCCCGGCACGGGGCAATTCTCGCCGCGCTTGATGCTGCCGTTGTCGCTATCTTACGACCACCGGGTCATCGACGGCGCCGTCGCCGCGCGCTTCATGAACCATTTGAAAGCGTTATTGGGCGATATCCGCCGGCTGTTGTTGTAAATCCAGGAATCGTTTCCCCCACTGAACCCTCAAGGTCATGCCATGAATGCGCTTGCCGGACTCTACGACCAGGACTACTACGCCTGGACTCTGGAAAATGCCCGCTTGTTGCGGGAGGGCCGCGCCGGCGAAATCGATTTTGAGCATCTGGCGGAAGAGGTGGAAAGCATGGGAGCCAGCGAACGTAGCCAACTGCAAAACCGCCACCGCGTACTGCTGGCCCACTTGCTCAAATGGCAATATCAGCCGCAATACCGTGGACGCAGTTGGTCCGCTACGATCAAAGAACAGCGCTTATCGATACAGCTGTTGCTGGCTGACAATCCCAGCTTGAAGAGCCAGGAGGAGGATCGTATCGCCAAAGCCTATCCCTTGGCCGTGCAGACTGCTGTTCGTGAAACCAATCTGGATGAAAAAACCTTTCCCGCTCAGTGTCCTTATAGCCGGGCACAGATTGCCGATCTTGAGTTTTATCCCGATTGAATCGCGGGTCTTTATTAGTCGGGAAAAAAGGCTGGTTTTTGCGTGGGAATAATTGTTTTTGAATCAGCTTGGGAACCAGCGGAAACCCCGTCCGGCCATGGGATATAGTGCCAATACCAACCTTATCCACAGCTTCGGGTTCTTGAGGAGATGCCATGGCTGCCGGTTTGAGTAATACCCCCGAACAAAATCCTTCATTCAATCCGGTAGTGCTGCACTGGCCGCCCTCAATGCGCTTGGGTGACGAGCAGTTTTTTGAATTTTGCCGGGCCAACGATGCATGGCGTATTGAATATACCGCCGCGGGAGATTGTGAAATTATGGCGCCTACCGGCGGTGAAACCGGCTGGAGAAACTCTCGATTAACGACCCTGCTGTCTATTTGGGCTGAACAGGAAGGCAGCGGCGTGGTGTTTGGTTCGTCGAGCGGGTTTGTTTTGTCTGATGGCGCTATTCGCTCGCCCGATGTGTCCTGGGTTAAAAAAGCACGCCTGGCGGTGTTGACGCCGGAGCAAAAACAGCGCTTTTTACCGCTATGCCCGGACTTCGTGATCGAGTTATGTTCACCCAGCGATAACTTGAAAACGTTACAGGGAAAAATGCGGGAATATATCGAAAACGGCGCGGATTTGGGTTGGCTGATCGATGCGGAAATTAAACGGGTTTTGATTTTCCGTCCCGGGCAAGCGATTTCCACCGTGGATCAGCCGGAGTTCTTGTCGGATGATGTTGTGCTGTCGGGTTTTAAACTGAATATGAACAAAATATGGAATGTCGATTTCTAGGCTTATGCGCTTATCCACCGCTTACCGAAATGTCATCAAGACGGAAGTGCGCAAAGTATTTGGCGAAGATGCCCAGGTATTTTTATTCGGCAGCCGGGTCGATGACAGTAAAAAAGGCGGCGATATCGACCTTTTCATTGCGACGGATGACAAAGACGACCTGTTTCAAAAAAAGCTGTTGTTTTTGGCAAAATTAAAGCGTGCATTGGGAGAGCAGAAAATTGATGTGGTATTTAACGAGGACAGTGAGCGGTTGGTTGAACAAGAGATTAGAAAATGGGCGGTACTGATCTAATTTACCAGGAGAAACTCAAGCAAACGCTGACGGAGGCCGCAGTTCATCTTCTGAGAATAGACGAAGCGTTTGAGGAATTAGCTAAAAAATATAGCTTTCCCATTGCCCAGGAAAGCTTTTTATTGCTATTGAAGAATCGTGTAGACCTTGCATTTGCCGATCAGGTTATATACCGTTTCTCAAAAGCTCAAGACACTATAGGGGCAAAATTATTTAAAGCCTTTATGCTGTATCAAGGTGAAAACGTGGATAAGCCGTTCAGGGATATATTGAACGCACTCGAAAAGCTAAATATTTTGGACGTGGAGGAATGGTTTGTTTTGCGGGAAATTCGTAATGAAATCGCCCATGACTATGAAAACAACCAGGATAAGGCAAGAAATATAGTCAACAGCATTTATCAAAGTCGCGATGAGTTGAAAAGTATTCTAAGCGATGTGAATGCCAAGGCGGGAGGCTTGATAAACCTAACCCCGGTAACGGCGGGTTAGCCAAGAGATGCGGTATATGACGAATTCTTCTGTGCTTTTGCTGGTGATACTGCTGGGAATGGGGAACTGCTTTTGCCCTGCATCGGCTGGAGAAAGCGCGCTGCCGCCCCGGCCGGCCAAAGAGGCTTGGGAAAAAAGCCTCGGCACGCGCGATGCCATCCGTGAACAACTGAAAGCGCGTTTGCTGGGCTGGCCGGAAACGGCACTGGTCAACAGCGCCAGCCTGCCGGCCGAGCCGCAGGCGTTTTTGCAGCGCGTGGCGGCGGACACTTGGCGCGGCTTGCTGGCGTTGTCGGACCGGGACAATGGTCTGCCGCTGGATTTTGTGCGCTTCGGCGACGCCACCGTGGATTCCAGCGCCGCCACCATCGGCGATTACACCACGCCGACCAATATCGGCTTGCGTTTTATCGCACTGGGCGCCGCCATGGATCTTGGCCTGATCGACCGCTCCCAGGCGGCGCGCATGGCAGCAACGCTGCTGTCGACCCTGGAGCGCCTGGAGCGCTACAAAGGCTTCTACTTCAACTATTACGACACCACCACGCTGGAGCGTAACAGCCATTTTCTCTCCTTTGTCGATTCGGCCTGGCTGACCGCCGGCTTGATGGCGGCGCGCCAGGCGTTTCCCGAACTGGATAAGCGCTGTAGCCAATTGATCCGGCAAAGTGATTACGGTTTTTTCTACGACGGCGTGCTGCAACACATGAACCACGGCTATTACGTGGATCAGCAACGCTACGCCGAGCACCACTATGGCTTGTTGTATACGGAAGCGCGCCTGGGCAGCCTGATCGCCATGGGCAAGGGCGACGTGCCGCCGGCACATTGGTTTGCCATGCATCGCACCATGGCCGAAACCGACACTTGGCAAAACATGACGCCGGTGGGACGCCACCCCAAACACATCAATGGTTATGTGACCCAGGGCGGACGTTATCGATGGCGCAATGCCGAGTATGTGCCGTCCTGGGGCGGCAGCCTGTTCGAGGCGCTGATGCCGCGTCTGGTGCTGGATGAGGCCGCCGTCGCCCCCGACAGCCTGGGCCATAACGGCGCACTGCACGCCACGATACACCGGCTGTACGCCCTGGAAGACCTGCACTATCCGGTCTGGGGCTTATCCCCCAGTTCCACTCCCGGCAGCACCGATTATCACGAATACGGCGTCAAAGCGCTGGGCGTGGCTGGTTATCCGGCCGGCGTGGTGACGCCGCACGCATCGGCTTTGGCGTTGCCGGTGCTGCCGAACGAGGCCATCGCCAATCTCCGGGAGTTGGTGCAGCGCTACCCGATTTACGGTGAATATGGGTTTTACGACGCGGTGAGTCCGCAGACGGGCCAAGTGTCCTACCAATACTTGGCGCTCGATCAAAGCATGATATTTATCGCCCTGGCCAATTATCTGGCCGGCGGATCGGTGCACAAGCGTTTTGCCGCCGATCCCATCATACAACGGGTTTTGCCGGTGTTGGGGCGGGAGAATTTTTTTGATTGAGCCGCCATGGCCGACGTAACTTTCCAGGGCGTCGATAAAAACTACGGCGCCGTGCTTGCGCTGAGCCAATTGGATTTGGCCGTGGCGGATGGGGAGCTGCTGGTGTGCGTGGGCTCTTCCGGCTGCGGTAAGTCCACGCTGTTGCGCCTGGTCGCCGGCCTGGAACAGCCCAGCGCCGGCAGCATCGCCATCGGCGGCAGGGAGGTCAATCGCGTGCCGCCGCAGCAGCGCAACGTGTCCATGGTGTTTCAGGACTACGCTTTGTATCCCCACATGAGCGTGCGGCAAAACCTGGCTTTTCCGTTGAAAATGCAGGGCTTGCCGCCGCCCGAAATCGAGCGCAGGGTTTGGCAGGCCGCCCAGCGCATTCACATGGAAGATTTGCTGGACCGCCTGCCCAAGCAACTGTCCGGCGGCCAGCGCCAGCGCGCCGCCATGGGCCGGGCTTTGGTGCGCGAACCCTCGGTGTTTTTGCTGGACGAGCCGCTGTCCAACCTGGACGCCAAACTGCGCGGCAAAGTACGCGCGGAAATTGCCGAACTGCAAGCCAACCTGGGCACCACCATGATTTACGTTACCCATGACCAGGTGGAGGCCATGACCCTGGGGCATCGCGTGGCGGTATTCCACCAGGGGCGTCTGCAACAAGTGGCCGCGCCGAAAACGCTGTACCTGCAACCGGCCAATACCTTTGTCGCCGGCTTTATCGGCAATCCCCCCATGAACGTGCTGCCGGTAAGGCTGGCAGGCGATAATGCCTTGGTCATCGGTGCGCAGCCTCTCAACGTCGCGATCGATGCCGGGCGCTTGCAGCACACGGCCAGCATCGGCATTCGCCCGGAAGCGCTACAGGTGACCGATGCGGCGGCAGGTGCTTTGACCGGGCAGGTGGAAAACTGCGAATGCTTGGGGCACGAAACGTTGTTATATGTCGCCCTGGACGGCGTCGAGTATCCCCTCATCGTCCGCCTGTCGGGCATGACGCCTATTCACAAAGGCGAGACGGTGTACTTGACCGTCGACCCGGGACACTTGCATTTCTTTGATCACGACGGCAATGCCATGCCTTTGCGGCAAAATGCTTCCAGCCTTGCCGGCCTGATCCGAGCAGCGGCATGAACAAGTATTTTCGTCTGGTTCCCAAGCTCCGCTTGGGAACCCGGTTCGCGAAGCTCCGGCTTCGCGAACCGGGGACATGACATTGTGCCGTGTTCTGGCGGGAAGCTGGAGCTTCCAAGGCAGGATTCCCAAGCAGAGCTTGGGAACCAGCGACAATCACTGACCACTGACCACTGATTCCCCATCATGACCCTTTTTAAAGAAAACTTTCTCTGGGGCGCCGCCACCTCGGCCTATCAGGTCGAAGGCTCGCCGCTGGCCGACGGCGCCGGTCCCAGCAACTGGCATCACTTTGTGCACCAGCCCGGCACCGTGCTGAACGGCGATACCGGGGATGTGGCTTGCGACCATTACCGCCGCTATGCCGAAGACGTGGCCTTGATGCGGCAGCTCGGACTCAACGCCTATCGCTTCAGCATCAACTGGAGCCGCGTATTGCCGGAAGGCCGCGGCCGCATCAATCCGGCGGGCCTGGCGTTTTATCAGCGTCTGGTGGATTGCCTGCTGGAGCACGGCATCCAGCCCTGCGTCACCCTGTTTCACTGGGATTTGCCGCTGGCCTTGGATGAACAAGGCGGCTGGGCCAACCGGGATTGCGCCGCCTGGTTTGCCGATTATGCCCAGGTGATGTTTCGCGCCCTGGGCGATAAAGTGCCGCTGTGGGCCACGCTCAACGAGCCCTGGGTGGTGATGGATGCTGGATACATGCACGGCGTGCACGCACCGGGCCATCGTTCATTGCGCGAAGTGCCGCTGGTCGCCCATAACCTGCTGCGCGCTCATGCCCTGGGCGTGCAAGCGTTTCGCGCCGAAGGCAAAGGGCAGATCGGTCTGGTGGTCAACCTGGAGCCCAAATACGCCGCCACGCCCAGCCTGGAAGACGCCGCCGCCATGCAGCGCGGCCACGCTTACATGAACCGCTGGTTTCTGGACGGCGTGCTGCTGGGCGCTTACCCGGAAGAATTGCCGGCCATGTTCGGCGCCCACTGGCCGCAGTTCACGGCGGAAGACATGCGCTTGTTGTTGGAGCCGTTCGACTTTCTCGGCATCAACTACTACACCCGCACCGTCAATCGCGACGCCCCCGATGCCCTGCCGCCCCACGCCGAACCGGTACGCCAGGAAGGCGCCGAATACACCGAACTGGGCTGGGAAGTGTTCCCGGAAGGGCTGACCCGCACTTTGCTGTGGGTAAAGCAGCGCTACGGCAATATCCCTTTATACATTACCGAAAATGGCGCGGCCATTATCGACCCGCCGGCGACACAGGGCGGGGTAGCCGATCCGCGCCGGGTGGAATATTTGCGCAGCCACTTGCTGGCGGCACGGGCCGCCATGCGGCAAGGCGTGGATTTGCGCGGCTATTTCGCCTGGTCGTTATTGGATAACCTGGAGTGGAGCTTGGGTTTTTCCAAGCCGTTTGGTCTGGTTAAGGTGGACTTTACCACCCAGCAGCGCACTATTAAGGACAGTGGTTATTTTTATCGCGATGTCATAGCCAGCCGTGGAGCGGCGTTGGGATAACGTAACCGTATGCGGGAAAACCGCCTGTACGGTCCGGAGGGAGGGGAGGCGAAAGCCTCCTTAGTTATTCGCTTCGCGGCGGCTGTCAGCGCCCTGTTCCTCCACGCTGGGGCGAACGCGCTTCCTGTTGTATCAGATGCAATTGCCGGGGCACGGGCTTGCCCAAAAACGCGGGCAACGCCGCCGCCGCCTGGTTGGCTTCAGCCTGGGTGGCGAACGTTCCGTAATACACCGTGTACATTTCCATGGCGCCGTTATGGCCTTTGAGCGTGGCCAGACGTCCGCGCATTGCAGGATAGCGTTCCAGCAGCGCCCGCACCGAAGCGGGGTCGCGTGCCGACATGATGCGCAAGGTGTAAGCCTGCGAGGGTTGCGTCAACAGCCAGTCCGCGCCCGGCAGGCCTGCGCCGGTTGCCGGCAAAGCAGGCGTTTTTGCCGCCGGGGCAGCTGCCGCCATGGGTTGGGGCGGCGGCGGAGCCACAGGTCTGGGTGGACTGATGGGGGCGGTATACGGCACCGCCACCACCACAGGCGCCGTTTCGGCCGCTTCGCCGGCTACGTAATTACCCGGGTCGACTACAACCGGCGTGGGCAGCGCGTCGGCTGAGGGCGACTTTTGCGGTCTGCCGTAGGTTGCAGCCGGATTGACGGCGGCGGCTGCGCTTGCCGGGGCCGCCGTCGTACGGTTGGCGGATGGCGCGGGAGCATCGTCGCGAAATGCCCACAACTTGCTTTTGTAGGAGGCGATTTCTTTGACGGGGGCATCATCGTCGGACCAGACGTCTTCCGCAACATCGCGCGCCGGTTTTTCCTGCACGGGCGGCGGCGCGGCGGGGCGGGCTTCGCTGCCGGCAACAGGGGTGTTGACGCGGGTTTGAAGCGCGGGAGGGGGCGTCGGGGGCACCGGTGCGGGTTTGGGCGTGGTCAACGCGATGGGGGGCGGCGGCAACTTGGGCGCCGGGGCTTGCGGTTTGAGCGGCGCAGGCGTAGGAAGCGGGGCCGGCAGGGCGGGGGGCTTGATTTCGGCTTTTTTGACCGCTGGCTGCACCGGTTTGACCGTTTCCACGCCGCTGGGTGCAGGTGCAGTAGCGGCTTTTTTAGCCGGCGCCGGTTTACTGTCCGCAGCCGCCGTTTCGGTGTGCGGCGTGGCCTTGGGTGCGGCAACGGCGGCGGGCGGCGGCGGGGTTGCCGGCGGCGTGACGGCGGCAACCGGCGGTGGCGTAATGTTTGCTGGAGCCAGAGGGGCAGCCGGGTTGGCCACCGGTGCCGCCGCCTTGACGGTTTCGATCGGGGCAACAGGTTTATCGGACGCTACAGGCACAACCGCGGGTGGTTGGGAAACCGTCGCCGCTTCCGCCGCTTTAGTGGTTTCGAGCGGTGCTGCCGGAGCGGCAGGCTGTATGGGTATCGCCGGCAAAGGTGTGGGTTGCGGCGGCGTTGCCGTGCTGATCGGCGCCGGCGCTGCAACTGCCTTGGCGGAATCGGGTGCTACGGCGGGTTGCTCCTGTGCTGCCGGCAACACCGTGGCTGGTTGGGGCGCCGTGCTGGTGGCCGGCAGCACGGCCTCTGCCACCTTGGCTGTTTCGGCGGGTGCGACCGGTTTATCCGGTGCCGGTTGCTGGAGGATGGCCTCACTGGCTGGCGCCGGCGGCTTGGCGGCGCTTTGGGTGGGTGCTGCGGGCGGGGTATGCAGCGCCAGAGGCTGCGGCGGCACGGCCTGCGGTGGCTTTAGTTGGGCGATAGGTGGCGGCGTTGTGCCGTGGCGCCAGGCGTAAACCAGCACCACGGCGAAAACCAGGGCGGTGGCCGCCAGGCTGTACGCCAGCCGCATCGACGTATTGGACCCGCCGGTGGTCCGCGTGGGCGTTTTTTTATTCAGCAATTGAATGATGCGTCCAGGCACGCCATGACTGGCCTGGTAGAGCGAGCGAGCGCGGCTGGCGGTGACTTCTTCAGGCAGCAGCAAGCGCGGTGGACGCACGGAAAGGCGGCGTAAAAACGCCTCGCACGCCGCTTCCGTCAGCGGTGGAATGTCCACAAAACGGCTGTCGCCCAGCGCGACGCTGTCGGTGGTGTTTTTCAGGTGGATTTCGTCGGGGCTGAGCGCCAGCACCACGCGCAATGCCGGATAAGTGCGCGCAAACTGCCACAATGAATCGATGACGCCCGGGGCCAGCTTGCCAGCCTCATCCAGCGACAAAACCAGTGCGCTTTTGTTGGGCGGCTGCTGTTGCAAATAATCGGCGACGGCTTTTTCCGTGGTGCTGGGCAGCGCCAGGCGCTCGGCGATGCGGGCAATGATGTCGCCGTGCGTCCAAGGGCCATCCGCCGACAGGTTCACCACCCGCCAGCCTTCAAAAGCGCGCTCGGCCAGCAAGCCCAGAAACGTGGTTTTGCCGACGCCGTCCGGTCCGCACACCACCAGGGGTTGCGCCAGGTTGGCGATCAGGTGCATCACCAATTCGAAGCGTTGCGCCCGCTCCGGCGACAGCAGTTGCGCCGCCCAGTCGCGGGAACCGGCGCCCGCCGCCGGGAATGCGGCGATGGTCTGGTCGATCAGGGCGGAGAATGATTCGATGTTTTCCGGGGTACTCATCCAGCGTGGCTCTCAATGGTTTTTGGTGGCTATCCAGCCACGGTACGCACAGCGTACCCTACGCCTGGCTGGTTACGGGTAACGACTATACCAAGAAAGGCAGGTTGATTTCGCCCTCGGCGTGCGGCGTGCCGTGCAGGCGTTGCATGATGGACTGGACGACGCCTTTTTCCACCAGGGTATTCATCGCCGCGACCACTTGTGGATCGAAGTGCGTGCCCGCCTGCCCGTTGATGCATTCCAGCGCTTTCTCCATGGGCCAGGCGGCTTTGTAAGGGCGCTCCGATGTCAGCGCGTCGAATACGTCGGCCAGTTTGGCGATGCGCGCCGGCAGGGGAATGTCCGCGCCGGCCAGGCGGTTGGGGTAGCCGCTGCCGTCGTAGTTTTCGTGGTGGGCGCCGGCGATGAGCCTGGCCATTTCATAAAAAGGATTGTCGCCGAGAATTTTTACCCCGTACTGGGCGTGCTGTTGCATGATGGCCCATTCTTCTGCGTCGAGCTTGGCGGGTTTTTTCAAAATGGCGTCCGGCACGTAGAGCTTGCCCACGTCGTGCAGAATGCTCATCAGCCCCATGTGCTCGGCTTCGTCGGCGGCCACGCCCAATTCCAGCGCCAATGCTTCGGTATAGTGCTGTACCCGCTGTACGTGAAAGCCGGTGTCTTCGTCCTTGCCTTCGCAAGCCATCGACAGCATGGTGACGGCGTTCAGATAAGAGTGTTTGAGCGTCTGGTTGGCCTGTTCCAGTTGGCGGTTCAGCTCCAAACTTTCCAACGCCCTGACCACGGTGAGCCGCAAGTCTTCGGGTTCCCAGGGTTTGGAAATGTATTGGTAAATTTTGGCGTCGTTGACGCAACGCACCAGCGATTCCATGTCCGCATAGCCGGTCAACAGGATGCGGATGGCTTCCGGCTGGTGTTGCAGCGCGTGCTTCAGCACGGCGTCGCCGCCGATGTCCGGCATGCGCTGATCGGAAATGATCAAGTCGACCGGCGTGCTGCTGATGATGTCCAGCGCCGCACTGCCGCAGTTGGCGGTGAGCGTTTTATAGCCGCGCCGGAACGAGCGTTGCATGCTGTCCAGGATGTCTTGTTCGTCGTCTACGAAAAGCAGGGTGTACATGAGGTTTATGCTGGGTTGGAATGACTGTTAAAAATATCGGATTGCCGAACGAAAGTCTTGCGGCTGATCCAGTGGGTGCGCAGAAAATCGGGAAAGCTCTCGGCTCCCAGGCGCGATACCATCGATTCCCAGCGGTCTTCCAACGCCTGCATTTCATGGGCATGCTGGTTCGCCTTGTTCAGTACCGAGAACAAGTAGTTCTTGAGTAAATCAGTGGACGAGAGCCGTACGCCGCGCGCATTCAGGGTTTCAAATACTTTATAAGCGTTGAGTTCGTCGGTCACGCTGATGACATCAAAGGTTTTGTCGTCCTGGGATTGCAGGACGAGATACCCCATATAATGCGCGGGTTCCCCCCCTGTTTGTACCGTGCCCAGAATATCGGACCACAGATCCTCCCACTCTTCATCGGTCCAGCTGTAATCGCGTTGAAAGCGTGGAATTCGGTAAGTCAGGCCGTTGCCGATCAATTTGCGGTAAGTATTGTTCTCGGTTTTAAAATTTGTGGCAGACACGCCGGTCTCCGGTTTTGCGTTGCTTAAAGCAGATTTAATTCAGTTTACGATTATTTTTCGCTTAGTCTTTGCTGTTTGGCTTGATTTGCCACGGTGAAGCGCAGGAAATCGACCAATCGTTTCGATTCCGTAATTTCATCGTGTGGCAAAAGAAGGTACTTCCACGGCTTCGTGCCTACCTCGGCGGCATGGTCAGATGCGTGTTTGCACCAGCGCGCCGCAGCCGCGGCCTTTGCCTGGACATCCGGGGTATTCACGTCGTCGCGGGCCTTTGTTTCCAGCATGAAAATCGCAGTGTCCGTTTCGGCGACAAAGTCAGGAATATACTCCGGCTGCTCCGTGCCCAGTTTGTAATAAATCCGAAACTGGCCCTTTGCGGGCTTGAACCACTTCGTGGCGTCCCGTTCCAGAATAATGGCGAAACGCCGCTCGGTATCGGAGTCGAATTTTTGCAGGGGATACAGGCAACGGCCAAAGCCGCCGAACAGCATTTGCTTGATGCGGCTGGTTTCGCTCACCGTTGCGCGGAAGTGATGCGCGGTTTGGCCCGCCGTGGCGGTGTAATTGCAGGGCTTCAACTCGGTGAAGCCACGGCTTACTTGCACCTCGTATTCGGTCGCATCCTCCCAGAAGTGCGTCATCATCTGCACGTGGATTTCACGAGCAATCAAGCGGCGATCACGGTCCAAAACATTGCGGGCCTCGTCTTCCGACAGGTAGCCCAACAGGTGCCGCACCATTTGCCCGGCGAGGTCGTAAAGCAATTCAGCGTGCGAGAAATAGTCGATGTCGTCGAAGTCCACCAGGGCATGAACGATATAGTCTTCGAGTCTTTGCTCCGTGAGTCCGATTTCCGCCGCCAGGGTGAACTGCTCGTTGGTCCGCAGCATCTGGCCGACGATCTCACGCTGACCGGGTTGTAAGTGCAGTTGACTCACATCAAGTTTGAACGGGTGAAAGCCGGTCGTAACCTCACCTTTCGGCACCACGGCAATACGGGGAATATCGATGGTCTGCTGAACCACCACGCCCACGGTTCTGGTCACTACGGCGGCCAGATCCATGTTTTCATCCGCGAATAAGCGGGTCTGTATTGGCGTCAACCGCTCGGATACTTCCGCCAGAATCCTCTTCTGCACTTCGGGCTTGAGCAATGCGCTGCTGCTGGGAACAAAGTCGCGTTTAACCTCGTAGGTTCCGATGACATCCATTACCACGCGCGCTGCCTGACGCTCGAAATCCGTGGTAAACACGGGTATCGGCGATCCCACCGCAATCTCACTGGCTCCAGTTTGGGCGACCGCCATTGTCGGCGGCTCCGCCAATCCCAGTCGCGTCATTGCCCCCGAACCTACCTGTACGCTGACCTTCCGGTCATCCGCGTCGGGAGCGTCGAGGATCAATGTCTTGAGCCGGATAGGCGAATCGCCCCGGTTGGCTTCGTCGATGATTTCCTGGAATTTGTCGTGCGCGACGATATTCAGGCGGTCCACGGCGGCGATACCGGTTCGCCTACCGTAAGGCAAACGCAAGCCGCGACCGATGGATTGCTCGATCAAGGTGCGTGCATTGGCGGCGCGCAGCGGCACGATGGTGTAGAGATTGGTCACGTCCCAGCCTTCCTTGAGCATGTTGACGTGAATCACGATTTCGGTCGGCTCGTCCACGCTTTCCACAGCCAACAGGCGCGTGACCATGGCTTCTTCTTCCGCACCGGTGCGGCTGGAATCCACCTGGATCACTTTGTCCCGGTAGCGCCCCCCGTGGAAAGCGTCCGACTCCAGCAGTTCCAGCAGTTGCGCCGCGTGGCTGGTATCGCGGGCGATGACCAACATAAAGGGCTTGACGGTCTGGACGCCGTTCTCGCGGGCATAGGTCAGCAATTCGACTTTCGTGGTCTCGTGCAGGCGCACGCCGTCTTCGAGCTTGGTTTTCTCGACTTCTTCCGGCGTATGTGCCTTAGCATCGAAGTTACGCTGGGTGACTACCGCAGGCTCCTTGACAAAACCATCCTCCATCGCCCGCGCCAGCGGATAGTCCATCACCACGTTCTTGAACGGCACCGGCCCACGGCTGGATTCCACGAAGGGCGTGGCGGTCAACTCCAGGCCGAACAATGGTTTCAACTCGTTGATCGAGCGCACGCCGGCACTGGCGCGGTAACGGTGCGACTCGTCCATCAGCAGCACCAAGTCGGGCAAATTCGCCAGGTGGTTGAAATAGCTGTCGCCCAGCACTTCCTTCATACGCTTGATGCGCGGCTCCTTGCCGCCGCGCACTTCGGAGTTGATCTTGGAGATGTTGAAAATATTGATGCGCACATCCGGGAAAAAACCCGGCGGCGCATCCTGAACGGCAGCGCCGGATTGGTCGTAGTTATCGCCGGTAATGATGAGCGGCGCCTGTTGGGCGAATTCGGCGATGCCCTTGAACACATACTTCGGCGTGTTTCGGGTGAAGTCCGTAATCAGCTTGTTGTAGATAGTCAGGTTCGGCGCCAGCACGAAGAAGTTATTGATACCGTGCGCCAGGTGCAGATAGGCGATGAACGCCCCCATCAAACGGGTTTTGCCGACGCCGGTCGCCAGGGCGAAACACAGCGAGGGAAAGTCCCGCTCGAAGTCTTCCAGGGTCGGAAACAATGCCTTAAGGCTTGCCAGCACCGCCGGCAAATCGCGCTGCTGGCTCAATAGCTCCGGGGCGGACTCCAGCGAGCGCGCCAAACGGGAAAGGGATTCCGCTTGTGGGGAACGTAGTGATAAACGCCCGGAAACATGATTTCGAACACGGTCACTCATTTCGTCTGCGTCCTTTGCAATTCGTCCGCCGAAAGATGAATCACTTTTTCGTTCTGCAAAATTACGATGCCTGTATTGGTTTGTATGGCAAGCTTGCGCGCCTCTTCGGCGGCGCGTTTCATCGCTTGCAACGAGGCCCGTAAATCAGGGTCTTTCGCTTTGGCGAGGTCATTTTGAATCATGTGTTTTCTCCCCATTCAAGGATTTCCGGTTCATTCCCCGAATTGTCATCATCCTCGGCGAATAGATTGGCCTGTGCGGGGTTAGCGGCCTTGCTCTTTGCTTTTCTCGGTTCCCCGTTGACCGATAGGGGTTGCGGGGCCGCCATGGGCAGATTTGCCACGTTGAGGCTGTAGTCGTCGTGGCCCCACTCGCAGCGGGCCAGCACCATCTTGGGGATTTTTTTCATGGTCAGGTTCGGCCAGCGTTCGGCCGCCTGGGCGGCGGTAACGCCGTGGAAGGCGGAGCAGCAAACCAATAGCGTCGCACCTACCCCCAACTCATCGGAAAGCGACTGCAATTGTTCGGCGGAAAGGTTTTGCGTGGTGACGTAGATGAAATCGCGTTCACTGGAAGCGCCGTGCTGCCACCAATGGATTTCCGATGGCGCGTAGCTGAATCCTTCCAGCTTGCACAAGGCCTCGGCCAGCATCGCCGCGTTGTATTCGGGATTGACCACCGGATTGCCCCAGCGGTCGTTGATGATGAGCGTGGGCGCCAGCTTGTAGTAGCGGAACCCGCCGCCGCCTTGCCAGTTCACGGCCTGGGTAATGCCGCCGGGGTCCGCGCCGTCTATGACTTTTTGCAGGCGCGGAATGATGTGGGTATGACAGTGTTCGCCCAGTTCCACCATGATCCAGCGGCGGCCCATTTTGTGCGCCACCGCACCGGTGGTGCCGGAACCGGCGAAGGAATCGAGGACGAGGTCGCCAGGATTGGTGGCGATATGTATGACTCTGTTAATCAATGCTTCGGGCTTTGGTGTAGAAAAAGGAGTTTCACCTGGAAACAAATTCACCAACTCGGTCTTAGCTTGCCCGTTGGTTCCTACTTCTTGGTAAGACCAAAAAGTTGAAGGCACCAGTCCAGCCTGAACCTCTGATAGAAACTTTTTAACCCGAGGCGCATTTCCTCCATCAGCACCGAACCAGATACGGTTATCGGCGACCATTTCGTAAAATCGGGATTCGGTATAAAGCCAACAACGCCCAGCTGGAGGATCAACATTTCTGCCCGATGGTGTTATGACAGTAAAAAACTGCGCCTGCCTACGCCCCTTTTCAGCCTTTGCATGGGCAGGCAATGATGCCCAAGGACCTCTTGGGTCATTATCAGGATTAGTAAACCTATCTAGCTGGCTTTCGGATGCGGGTAAAGGGTTGCGCACCTCTTTCCAAATTTCTCGGCACTTTGCAAACACCAAAATATGATCATGAACAGCAGAAAAATCCGTCCTATTTTCCCGCGTCGGAGTTTTCTGCCAGAACACATTTGCCACAAAATTTGGACGCCCAAACACCTCATCGCACAACACTTTCAAATAATGGCATTCGTTGTCATCAATCGTGATCCACAACGAACCATCCTCCGACAATAGCCGCCGGATGATCTCCAGCCGGTCGCGCATTAACCCCAGCCAGATGGAATGTTCCAGCCCGTCGTCGTAGTGGGTAAAGGCGCTGCCGGTGTTATAGGGCGGGTCGATGAACACGCACTTCACCTGGCCGGTAAACTCCTGCTCCAAGGCTTTCAGCGCCAGCAGGTTGTCGCCGAAGATCAGGCGGTTGTCGAAAATGTCCTCCCTCACCCCCAGCCCCTCTCCAGAAGCCTTAGTAATTCCGCTTCGCGGCGGCTTTCCCAGAGGGCGAGGGGAGTTTTTGAACTTGGCGTGGTAGGACTTTTCCGGGTCTTCGAGCAGGATGCGCGGCTCCAGCCGAGGCCGCTTTTCCTTGCCGATCCAGGTGAGTTCGAGTTTTTGTTTTCCGGTCATCAGAACGTCCATCCCTGTTGGTGCATGAATTCTTCAAGGTCAACACAAGGAATGTTGAAATGTGCGCAGACGTTGGGAATTTTTGTTGCGCCTGGTTTAAGTCTTAGTGGATGGGTCGGACGCTGCCAGCCTTCTTCGGTCACTACCGTTCCACTATTGATTTGGGCGCAGGCGATGACAAAAGGATCGGCCACAGGCGTACCTTTCAGGCGTTGCTGCACACCAATCAAGGCCTGAAAATGCTGGATTTTGAATATTTTGGCGACAAACTGGAGTTCAGCGTTGTTTGGCGTCGTAAACATGGCTTTATTGGCTTTCGCCCACGCTAAGACTTCCTCACTGACGGCTTGCCGTTCCAATTCGCTGAAGACTTCCCGGGTGGAAATCAGGCGTTGCTGTTGCACCAAGCTGTCCAACCCCTCCCAAATGCTTTTAAAAACGCGGGGATAAAAGTGTTGGAGCGAACGTAGGGAACTGGTGTCGAACACATAGATCATGCTCCGGCTCCTTCCATGAAACGCTCCTCGAAGCCGGGAAAATTCCTAGGTTTTATACCAAGAAAATCCGCGGCTTGCTCAAGCGAAATCTGATGGCGATAGTGGCGGCTGATAACTTCCCGGGCAAAATGATTACTTATGTAAGCTCCCTGGTTCATATACCAGTTCCCACCACCTGCCTGCTGTTTTTGATCAGTCCAGAATTTCGCCCTGCTTTCGTAGAATGTTTTGCCCACTCGCTTTTGATCTAAAAAACGCCGCAGGATTGCCTCTCTACTCACGCCATAGCGACTGGCGAGATTGGAAAACTGCGCTTCCGTTGCTTTTTCCGCATTTTCAGGAAAATCACTCACCTGGATGGAAAAATCCACTTTCGGTATTAATACCTCCGCGGCAACAGCATTGCAAAATTGCTCAATCTGTTTTTCTGCCTTGGGTAGACGTTCGATGTAACTTGTATCGAATTTGCTCAAGCCGTTCATGCTGAATAGCAAATGTGCGAGTTCATGCAAGAGGCTGAATATCTGGCGGGTCTTGGTGGTGGTATTGTTCAAGTAAATGACCGGCAAATATTCATCCATCAGGCAGAATCCAGAAATATCTTTCTGCTTGAAAGCGGCTTTGAATATGAACACACCAGCATCTTCGATAGCTTTGCGCCATGCTTTGAGCGCCTGTTCGTCGGTTTTCCATCCAAGCTGCTTTTCAAGCGTTACGCCGAGGAGTTCGCGAATGCTTTCCGCCTGTGCGGTGACGCTTTGCGTTGGCGACAAGAATAATGACTTCCAGATACAGTGTTCTATGGGATTACGGCTATCGAATAGTTCCCTCAAAGCAATTTGATACGCATGAGCACGGCGGATATGCAAATAGGTATCCCTCGAAAGAGCCTGCATATCGGCATCCGGCAAGGTTCGGAACTCCCGTTGTGGCAGGGTTTCTTGCGGCGGAGACGGCAGAAAGAAAACCGCCAGCGGCCGCTTGTAAATTTGATAAGCCAATTTTTCTAATTGCGGATAAGTAGGTGCCCCTACACCGGATTCCCACGCCTCTATTTCCTCGGGTTTGCGTTTGAGCATCGTCGCAACGTCGACCACGCTTAGACCAACCGAGTCCCTGGCCCAACGGAATATCTCGGGTTGAACGCCGACAACGGGTTCGTTTTTCATTTGCCCCTCCTGTTCATTTTATTTCCCTCGAATTCGATGGAATTAAACTTTTCGGATTCGATAGCTTTATGGGTGGCGTTTTGCAATAACTCATTATTGCAACTCCCATTCAATCGTGAAGAGTGTCCGCTCCTGTACCTGTTGACGTAGCTGGGTTTCAAGCTGCCCAATCAAATCGTTGCGCTGTGCCTCGACCTCATCCTGACGGTTGAACAAGTCTCGACGTAGCTTGTTGCGCTTGCCCTCCAAGTCGCGCTGACGCTTTTGCCAGTGCAGCTTTTCGTCCAGCGTGGGCGCAGTGGCGGCGGAGCGTCGCATTTCCTTGATCTCCTTATCAATCTCCTTGATTTCCTGTTCCAGCCCGAGTTTCAAATCATCCGCCCAGGCATCCAGCTTTTCGACTTCCTGCTGAAAATAGCCGAGGTTGCGCTGGTTGATTTCACGGAGCAGTTGAAGCTTCCGCGCTTCCACATCTATCGCCAAAGCCTCGTCGATAGCCGTGGGCAGCACGGACTCTTGAACATGAGCAGGGAAATGCAACAGTTTTTCCGGGTCCTCTTCCACCAGCGCGCCATCCCCGGCAACACTGGCCGCAACGATCAAATGTTGCTCTTGGCTCCCCAGCGCTTCCACACTGATGAGCTTGACCATAAGCCAGCCCGACTTTCCACGGCAGGCTTTGAGCGTGCTGACCAGGGAGCCGTAACCCTCGTAATCGAATACCAGACGGGCAGTCGGCAACTGCTGGTTCTTTGCCTGATCCAGCACCCATTCGGCCAACGGATGGCCGATCCGGTAGAGGTGGGCATCGCCGCTACGCCTGGGCAGTTCATAACGCCCAAGGTCGACGTCTTCGAGATCCTGCTTGGGCAAACGCCGAAGCAAGAAACCCTCGTCATCGAATTCGGCGCAGTCGCCTAGTTCGGCCCTGGTGAGGTCCATCAACATGCGTTCATAGCAGCTACGGGCGGCCTTGCTGTCTTCGGCGCGAACGCGCAATTTTTCCTGGACTTCCTCATCGAAGTTTTCCAGCAAAAGCTGACGGGTCTTAACCATGGCGTCGTTGATTTCGCCGGACAACTCAAGCTGCAATTGTTCGAAGCTGGACTTGATGGTGTCCGGGTCGCGGCAATTCCGGTAAATCTCAGCGATACGCCGTTCAAAGTCTACCCCTGATCCGATAGCGCCCAGCACTTCGTCACTCGCGCCAAAAACACCTTCGAACAATTGGAATTTCTGCGCCAGCAGTTCATAAACGCGAGCATCCGCTTCGTTGCTGTGATCGACGAAATTGACGACTACCACGTCGAATTTTTGTCCATAGCGATGGCAGCGGCCAATGCGTTGTTCGATGCGTTGCGGATTCCAGGGCAGGTCGTAGTTGATGACCAGTGAACAGAACTGAAGATTGATGCCTTCGGCTCCCGCTTCGGTGGCAATCATGATGGTGCCGCGATCCTTGAACTGTTCGACGAGGGCGGCACGGGTGTCCGCAGTCTTGGAACCTGTAATGCGGTCGGTGCCCTCGTGGCGTTTGAGCCAGTCTTTGTAGATGGCTTGGGCGCGCGTATCGCTGTTGGTGCCGTTGAACAACACAATGCCCTCGCCGTAGTGCGTGTCGGCGAGCAGGGCAAGCAGGTAGTCCTGGGTCCGTCTGGACTCGGTAAAAATAATCGCCTTCTTCGGCGCACCAAGACGTTCCAGTTCGACAAAGGCTTTGTCCAGGGCTGTCAGCAGCTTCATGCCCTTGGCGTTGTCGCGAATGCTGGACGCCAGCCTCTTGAAGCCGCGCAGCTCCTCGGCTTCCTGGGCGATGGCGGCACGCTCTTCCGGGTTCAGGGATATTCCATCGCTATCCAGTTCATCCCACTCGTCGGCAGTCTCCGCCAGAGACTCGTAATCTTCGTCCAAGCTCTCGGTGAGGTCGGGCACTACACGCGCTTGGTCCAACAGACCCTGCAAACGATTCGCCATCGTCTCCAATGCGCCCGCAATCGCGTGGGTGGAAGAAGCGAGCAGTTTCCACAGCACCAGGGAAATCAACTGACGCTGCCCTGCGGGAAGCGCCTTCAGATTGGGGCGGCGCAGGTAGTCGGCCACCAAGCCGGACAGTCGTTTTTCTTCCTCGGATGGCGTGAATTCTTGAACCATGGCCCGCCGCGCGGTGTAGGACACGTAAGGTTGAACCTGCCTACGCAGTGTGCGTTTGCACACGGGGGCAAGCCGGGATCGGAGTCCGGCAAAAGCCGTTTCTCTGCTGCCCTGACCGCTGAATTGCGCACGGAAACTGTCGAGGTCGCCGAAAACACGGTCGTCGATGATGCTGACCAAGCCATACAGTTCGAGCAAAGAATTTTGTAGCGGCGTGGCGGTTAGCAAAACCTTCGAGTGGACGTGCGCCAGCGCATCCTTGAGAGTTTTGGCGATGATGTTGCTTGGTTTGTAGACGTTGCGGAGGCGATGCGCTTCATCAAGGACGACCAAGTCCCAGGCTATGTCCTTGATGTCGTCTGCTTTGGCCTTGGCAAACTGATAGGAACAAATGACCGGCCCGGCACTTACCAGAAATGGGTTTTGATGTTCCTGCTTGCGGATGGCGTTGTAGTTCTTGGCTTCCAGAATCAAACCTTGCAGGCCGAACTTGTCCTGCAATTCCTGATGCCACTGTTTGCGCAAATTGGCGGGAACGATGATGAGGATTTTGCGGCGACGCTCGGCCCAGCGCTGCGAGATAACGAGGCCGGCTTCAATGGTTTTACCCAGCCCCACTTCATCAGCCAGGATGACGCCTCGGGACAGCGGATTCATACAGGCGAACAATGCCGCCTCAACCTGATGGGGGTTAAGATCAACCTGCGCATCGACCAGAGTGGAGGCCAGCGATTCCAGGGTATCGCCCGCCGCGCGACGGGTTAGTAGCCAGGCGTAATATCGACTTTGATAAGGCGTGAGCACCTGAACTGTCATCAAATAGGATTCCCTTTCAATACCACATGTCGGCGGAACCCCCGGAGCGTAATGGACGATAAGTCAAGCCAACGGCAGGCTGATCCAGAACGTACTGCCTTCTCCAGGCCGGCTATCCACGCCGATGCCGCCGCCCATCATTTCGATCAGATTCTTGGCGATGGATAGTCCGATGCCGGTGTTGGCGGCGAGCGTATCGTCCGTGCCGGGCCGGTCGAACGGGTTGAATATTTCGTTCTGCTGTTCCAATGCAATGCCGGGGCCGGCATCGGTGACGTCGATGCGCAGTTTGCCGCCCGACACACTGCAATGGATTTGAACGTTGCCACCTTGCGGGCTGTGTTTGACGGCATTGCTGAGCAGGTTGATCACCACCTGGCGCAGGCGGTCGTGATCGGCGCGTACCCGGTTGTTTTTGCCGCCGGCGCCGGATAATTGCAGCGACACCCGATGCTGTTCGGCATAAGGCGTTGCCAGTTTGACGCAGGCCTGCAGCAGCGCCGGCACGTCCAGGTCTTGCAGGGACAACCGCGCTTTTCCCGTGACGATTTTCGACAAATCGAGCAAATCGTTGATCAAGCGCAGCAACTGGCCGGCGGCCTGGCTGATGATAACGACGTTTTCTTTTTGCTCGCCGTTCAGCGCCGGATCGGATTCCAGCAATTGGGCGAATCCCATGATGGCGTT
The DNA here is from genome assembly GCA_004299145.1 of Methylococcaceae bacterium. Taxonomy (GTDB): domain Bacteria; phylum Pseudomonadota; class Gammaproteobacteria; order Methylococcales; family Methylococcaceae; genus Methylogaea. The sequence goes on from SCQD01000267.1 coordinate 31,490, forward strand.
CATCGGCGTGCGCAATTCATGGCTCATCAGCGACAGAAACTGCGATTTGGCGCAATTGGCTTGTTCCGCCAGTTGCAAGGCTTCTTGCAGCGCGGCATTGCTGCGGCGCAGTTGCACGCGCAGTTGCTGGCTTTCCAGCGCGCGCACCACGGTCAGCCGCAAGTGTTCCGGTTCCCAGGGTTTGGCCAGGTATTTGTAAATGTGTGCGTCGTTGACGCAGCGCACCAGCGATTCCATGTCGGCGTAACCGGTCAGCAGGATGCGCATGGAGTCCGGCTGCCGTTCCATGGCGTGTTTCAATACCAGGTCGCCGGTGATGCCGGGCATGCGCTGATCGCACACGATGACGTTCAGCGGCGTGCTGTCGATGATCGCCATGGCGGCCTGGCCGGAAACAGCCGTGATGACGTTGTAGCCTTGGTGAAACGTGCGCCGCATGCTGTCCAGGATGTCTTGTTCGTCGTCGACGAAAAGTAGGGTATGCATGGTCAGGTTTCCAACTGGAGGGGAAGGGTAATGGTAAAACACGTGCCATGGCCGAGGACGCTGTCCACGCTGATGTTGCCCTGGTGTTTTTCGATAATGCCGTAGGTGATGGACAAACCCAGGCCTGTGCCTTCGCCGATTTTTTTGGTGGTGAAAAACGGATCGAAAATTTTGCGGATATTTTCCGGGGAAATGCCGCAGCCGCTGTCGCGGATTTTAACCACGGCGTTGTCGGCCTCCCGGCTGGTTTCCAGCGTGATCGTGCCGGGGCCTTCGATGGCCTGGATGGCGTTGCCCAAAAGGTTCATGAACACCTGGTTGATCTGGCCGGCAAAGCAGCTGACCGGCGTGTTCAGGTGATAATGGCGGATGACTTCGATGCGGTTTTTGGTTTGGTGGTGCAGCAAGGCCAGCGTGCTGTCCAGACCGTCTTCCAGCAACACGTCTTTGAGTTCCGCTTCGTCCAGGCGCGAAAAATTGCGTAGCGAACTGACGATTTCCTTGACGCGGTTGGCGGCATTTTTGCCGCTGTTGACCAGCGTGCCGGCGTCTTTGCGCACGAATTCGAAATCGATTTCTTCCAGTTTTTCCTGCAAGACCTGCCGATGCGCTTCCGCCAGCGGCAATTGCTGGACGGTATCCACCAGGGCGATCAGGTCGCGCACGTATTCGTCCAGGATGGGCAGGTTGGCGTAAATGGAGCCGATGGGATTATTCAGTTCGTGCGCCACGCCCGCCACCAACTGGCCCAGCGAGGCCATTTTTTCCTGTTGCACCAATTGGCTTTGTGCGGATTTGAGTTGCTCGATGGCGCTGTGCAGCTCACCGTTGGTGGTTTGCAGCATGGCCGTGCGTTCGGCCACTTTTTGTTCCAGCGTGCGGTTGAGTTGTTCCAAGGCTGCCAGACTGGCTTGCAGTTTGGCAGTCATGGCGTTGAAAGCCTGGCTGAGCACGCCCAGTTCGTCGTCGCTGTCCACTTCGACGCGCTTGGACAGGTCCGAAGAGGCGGTGATGTGCGCCACCGCCTGGGTCAGCGTCGCGATGGGCCGGATCAGGCGGCGGGCCAGCCAGAGTATCAGCAGGGTGATGGGCACGGCTATGCCTGCGCCCAGCAACAGCATCTGCATCGCCGCATCGCGTATCGGTTGCAGGGCTTGCTGCTTGTGCGCCAAGGCCAATAAAGTCCAGGCCAGGCCGGGGACCGGGCCATCGGCCCGCGCTTGCGCCGCGCCGGCCAGAAACAGACTGTCGTCCAGGCCGATTTCTTCCTGCGGCTGTTGCAAGGCGGCCGCCTGTTCGGTAACGACGGCCGGCAATTCACGGTCGGCGTACAGCACGGCCTGGGTGGCCGGCGAGAGGATCAGAAATTGCGCGGAGGAGTTGTCCATTTCCTGCGTTACCGCGCTCCACGGGTAAGTGATGATCAGCGTGCCCAGGCGCAGTTGCGGGTTAAAACTGGCATAAATGGCCTGTCCAAAAGCCAGCGCCGGCTCACGGGAAAAAGTGGACTTGTGTTTGTCCACAAAAAAAGCGTTTTTATCGGCGATGCGCCAACTGTCCGGCATTTCGGCAGGCAAGGGTTGACCATTATCGTGACTGGACGCCACCAGCTTGCCCTTGTCGTCGAAGGCATACAGGTGGCCGGGCAGGCCGTACTGTTTTTTCAGTCCGGCCAGGGTGCGGCCGATGCGACCGTCGATATCGCCGGTGATGATGTCGTTCATCACTTCCAGCGCCGCCAGCGCCTGCACGTCGATCATCTGGCGGGTGAAAACGGCTTGCAGGCTGGCCAGGCGGTCGGCGGCGGTCTGGCTTAGATTGGCCTGGATGGCGTGCGCCAGATAATTGCGGATACTGCCGAAAACGGTGCCGGCCACGCTGAGGTAGGTCAGCAGAAAAATCCCGGCCAGCACCAGCAAAAAGCGCCGCGCCAGGGAGTGGCGCACGGGAGGAAGGGGGGCGGGGTGCAGGGTCACGGGTAGCTTTCAATCCAATCCGGGGGTGTCGCTGCGCTCAACCCCCGGCTAATGGCTGGCAACCCTCCGGGTTGCAAAACACCAGCAGCCACGCATTTCAGGAAGCCTTGGCGATTCCGCGAGGACGCGGCGGCTTTGTGTATAACGATGAGCGCAGCGCGCGGGGACGAGAGATGTGCCTGTCTTTCGCGCTTTTCGTGGTTAAGCATGCCGGTCACGGCAACTTGCCCAGCACTTTGACGCCATCGCCGACTTGCGTGTCGGCGCTGACATAGCCCACGGCGCCGGGCACTTTCTGCACGAAAGCCAGCACGGCCTGGTCGGACTCCTGCACCAGCGGCGGTGTTTTGCCCTTGAAGTGCATTTGCTGCCAGTGGGTGGCCAGTGCGTTGGCGGTTTGTTGCAGCACGGCGGTGGTGAACAGCGCCCGCACCGGACTGCTGGCTTCGCGGTTGATGGGGATTACCTGTGCGCCATCCGGCCACAAGCTCTGCCGCAGCAGATAAATGCGCGACAGATCCTCGGCGGTCAGCGACGATACCGGCAAGGAAGGATGGGCGACGACCAGCACGTGGCTGTCGTCGGCAAAGGCCGGCGCCATGGTCAGCCCAGCCGCTATAAAAATGGCGGCGACCTTATTCCCCTTCTCCTTCTGGGAGAGACTCCAGCGCGTTGCCCGCGCCGAATGGCGCCCAGGAACCGGGGCTTTCGGGCTCCCGGCCCCTCGCTTCGCTCTCCCCTCGGGAGAGGGTTGGGGTGAGGGGGAGATAAAAAGGCCGCAGCCATTTACTCCCCTCATCCCAACCTTCTCAAGAAGCCTTATTTTTTCCGCTTCGCGGCGGCTTTCCCTGGGGGAGAAGGAGCGGTTTTTAACCGCAGGTTCCTGGGTCGGGGACTTTGCGGCGCCCCCGGCAGGGTTCCTGGGTAGGGCCGGGGTGAGGGAGAGCGCAGCGAGGGTTCCGATCATGGCGCGCGTGACGCACATTGTCAGGGACGGCACGCGTGCCATGATCGTTAAAGCGCTGAACAGCGCGGACTTAAAACAGGACGGCCATCGATGCATAAAGGCCTCGGCTCAAGTCCAACGGCACGCCGCTGGTTTCCAGGTATTCCACTTTCCAGGAGATGGCGGGTTGCGGACGGTACACCACGCCCAGCAGCCAGTTGCCGCTGACGTCATGGGCATAGCGCGATTGAAAAGTCTCGCCGCGCGCCACCAGGTTCCAGTGTTCATCCAGGCCGTAGATGGCCTGGACGTAACCACCCCACTCGTTGCGCAACGGGTGTTGCTGGCTGGGTTTCGCCAGCCAGGGACTGGCGTCGTCGGGCCGGCTTACCCAGGTGCGCGTCCACTGGGTTTCCAGCGTCAGCGCCGAGAAGCTGATGCGGCCGTCCATGCCGATCAGCCATTGTTTCTCGCCGGTATCGCTGTTTTCGGCGCGCTGCATGGAGAATCCCAGGCGCTTGTGCAAATCGCTGGTAAAAGCGACGTTGAATCCACCCACGCCGCGGTACTGGATAGGCTTGACGTTGCGCGGTTCGCGGATGAAATCGTCGACCGGCTGAAAGTAGGCTTGAACCTCGGGCAGCCGGCCCTCCGGATCGTTGTAAAGCACGGCGACGCCCGAGGAAAATTCGGAAAAATTCTGGTGGGTGGTGAGTGGGCGGTTGACGGTCCATACCAGCGGCGCGGCATGGATCTGGTTCCATTCCCCGACCGGGGACAGCATTTTGCCGACGCGAAAGGTCCAGGCGGGCGTCAGCAAAAAATCGTTGTAAGCGCGTTCCAGCACTATGCGGGGCACGCCTTGTTCAAAAAAGCCGCCATTTTCGGTAAAGACTTGCCCACCCGACAATTCCAGCTCGACAAAAGGATTGATCCAGCGGTTGAAGCGGCCCGACAGGAAAACGCTGAAATCATCCAGGGTAAAGCCGGACCTGCCCTCGTTGGGCATTTCCGCGACCAGATTGGAGTAACCGGAAATATTGAGCGGGCCGACGTTGTAGCCTTCGCCCAGGTGATAGTCGTCCGCACGGGCGCAAGCCGCAAAAGCCATGGCGGCGGCGATGAACAGTAGTGATGGCAAGGCGGCGGCAAAACGGATGAAAAAGTGGCGCGGCAGCGGTCTAAAAAAGAGCAACGTGGGCTTCCTCCCTCATGCGCTGGTGGATGATTTGGCACGCATTGTCAGCGTTGCACCGAAGTCGATTGCCAACTATACCAGATTCGGACGTTATAAACTGTCGCGCTCAGCGCCGGTGTTTCCGGCGAATATTCAACCTAACGGCCAACGACATGACAGACATTCGCCCCTTCATTCCCTTGTCCATCGCCGTGCTCACCGTATCGGACACCCGTAGCGAAGCGGACGATACGTCGGGGCAAACCCTGGTGGAGCGCCTTAGCAAAGCCGGCCATCGGCTGGCGGAAAAGTGCATCGTGCCCGACGACGTTTATCAAGTCCGCGCCGTGGTCTCGCGCTGGATCGCCGATGCCGGCGTGCGGGTGGTGATCAGCACCGGCGGTACCGGCGTCACCGGGCGGGACGGGACGCCGGAAGCGGTGCGCCCTTTGCTGGATAAAGTGCTGGACGGCTTTGGCGAAGTATTCCGGGCGGTGTCGTACCAGGACATCAAAACCTCCACCATCCAGTCGCGCGCCCTGGCCGGGGTGGCCAACGGCACTTACATATTCTGCCTGCCCGGTTCCAGCGGCGCCTGCCGCACCGCCTGGGACAATCTCATCGAAGCGCAACTGGACTACCGCACCCGGCCTTGCAATTTGGCCGAGTTGATGCCCAGGCTGTTGGAGGGCCGTGGCGCAGAGCGATGATGCTACTGGTTGTAATCCAGCACGGCGACGGCCGGCGGATTTTTTTGCAAAGCCGTGCGCGCGGGCGGCGTGGCGGCGGTGCTCAGGACTTCGGTCAGCTTGGCGTCCAGAAAACGTTGTGTTGGGCAAAGAGGAACAACGCTTTGCCGGACGCATCCTGCCGCTCGATGCCGTCACCTTCACGTCTGGGCGCAAATCGCCGTGCTCATCTATTTTTGAAGCTATTGTATCGAACGTAAGCGTTCACGCCCCTGGGAGCGCAGGCGTCTCGCCTGCACTGCGGCCAGAGCTTGTCCTGAGCTTGCCGAAGGAATGGCTGCGGCCCCAGGTTGCGGGCAGGATGCCCGCGCTCCCAGGGGCGTGAACGCTTACCACAAAACGCACAGGGCGAGACTTGGCATTCGTGCCAAATCCCGCCTCATGTTCGCCCGAAGCTAAAGCGCTATATCCGCCGCGCTCAGCGCTTGCACGCCCATCAGCTTGACGGCAAAGTCGGCCGTGTTGTTGCCGTTGGTGTCGCCGGACAAGATGCCATACCCCCCGGCGCCGTCATACTGGAAGCGCAATTGCCCGGTTGCTTGGAAAACACCCAGGGCAATCGCATCAAGCCAAGGCTTGCAAACCGAGCAGCGTTTGCCTATAGGCGTCGTTCCAGCCGGCCTTGAGGCGGCAGTTTTTGACGCCGGTCTTGCGCGCCTTGTCTTGACGGATCAGGTTGAGCGTGATGCGGCGCAGGATCGAGAAGTTCTCCGCCGCGTTGCCCTCGCGCATGCGCGCCTGATCCTCGCCGTAGGCCACGTC
>SCQD01000268.1 GCA_004299145.1 Methylococcaceae bacterium
CCAAATTATCGAAATCAAGGAGCCAAAGCATGCGTTGACGAATACAGAGATGGATAGAATCATCACTTATTACGAACAATTCGAGGCATTTATAGAGGACCCAAAACACAAAGAATTTAAAGACTTTGCAAATGATTTCCATATCACACTTGTATGCGACAAGGAAAATCTAACCGGTGCACAAAAAGCAACTTATTCTTCATACAGAGAAAAAGGAAAGTTAACTCCTATTGCTTGGTCGGCATTTCTATTGCGTACCGAAAAAACACACCAAGAATTCCTGGATGAAGCTGAACGCATGAAAAAAGCAAATTAACACAATGACTATTGATTCGACATCGCGTTTGCAAGCAGTTGACCTTTTTTGTGGAGGCGGCGGTTTGACCGTCGGACTCAAAGAAGCCGGTTTTTCCGTTGTCGGGGCAGTGGAAATCGAACCTCACGCCGCCTCGACTTATCAAGTAAATCATCGCAACACTAAGCTCTTCGTCCAAGATATTCGGCACCTTAAGGGCAAAGACTTACTTGCATTGACAGATTCTGGCTATCTTGATTTATTAGCGGGGTGCCCACCTTGCCAAGGGTTTACAAGCTTAACTTCGAAATACCGCCGCGAAGATCCACGCAACGAATTGGTCAACGAAATGCTGCGTTTAATAGAGGAAACTCACCCCAAGGCCGTGATGATGGAAAACGTTCCAGGTTTGGCAAATCGCGGAAAAACACTACTTGAGCCCATGGTCAATCGTTTGCGCAAACTTGGCTACGAAGTAAATATGGGGGTATTGCAGGTTGCGGATTATGGAGTACCACAATTTCGCAAGCGTTTGGTGCTACTCGCCGGGCATGGATTCAAAATCGAATTGCCTGAACCTACACATTCTCGGGATGGAAAAGCACGCCAAAAATGGCAAACTGTCCGCGAAACTATTGGCCATTTGCCACAACCTTTGACTTTTTCCGAAGCAAAAAGACGGGGCGCGTTTCCTACACTTGATTGGCATGTTGTTCGAGATATTGCCCCAAGAAATCTGCGTCGCCTTCAAGCCGCCAAGCCTGGTGAAAGCTGGAGAACGATTCCCGCAGAATTACGCCCACCTTGTCATCAAGGAGAATACAAAGGCTTTTCCAACGTATATGGGCGAATGAACTGGGAAGATGTTTCACCTACCATTACTGGAGGATGCACGACGCTAAGTAAAGGCCGTTTTGGACATCCCGAGCAAGATAGAACAATTTCTGTTCGGGAAGCAGCTAAACTCCAAACGTTTCCGGATGATTACGTTTTTGATACGCCGTATATGGATTACGTATGCAAAATAATAGGGAACGCTCTGCCATGTAATTTTGCCACCGCCGTTTCGGCACAATGTCGCAAAACCTTAGAAACAAACTCTGATCGGGATTAGGCTTGAGACGCATGAGCGCTAACTTAAGCTAACCTTGAGAGCATAATGTATTTGCACAAAGGCGCAAAGAAAAGCATTTTTACCAAGTATTTTAGCGAAAAGTTACTAAATATCAGAGGCCGACTCGGCTTAGGAACCTAGCAAAAATAACTTGAACAGTTTGGAACACGTATCCACCTGTTTTTATTTAGTAAAAAGGTTTATTTGTTCAAGTTATTCCTGCTAAGGAGCATTAGGTCAAAGTGCGGACTTAGCAAGACCCAGTGGCGGCACTGCGCGCTGCCTTGAGTAAATTATCTGGCGAACGGCAGCGGAGCAAGGAGGACATTGCGTAGTTTGCTCGAAGCCATCGCTAAGCGCTTTCCTGCGCTTCCTGCAAAACGCGCACCGCTTCGTTGAACACGTCTACCCAGCGCTCGGGAAACAACTGCCCGGAGCAATTGTTGATTTCCAGCACGGCGCGGATGAAGGGGCGCTTGGTGACGCTACGGTGTGCCCTGGCGCAGGTTCTGGCGTCGAAGGATTCGGCAATGCCCAGAATTTTGGCGCCGTCGCAAATGTCCGTTTCCTTGAGTCCTTGCGGGTAGCCGCTGCCGTCGCTGCGTTCGTGGTGTTGCCCTACGATTTCGGCAGCCGTTTGCCAACGCGCCATGCGGCTGAGCATCTCTCTGGCCAGGCCGGGGTGGGCATTGACCAGGCGCCGTTCTTCCTCGTTGTATGCGTCTGTTTTATGGAGCATTTCCAGGGGCAAAAAAGCCATGCCGATGTCATGGACGAACACCGCTGTCGCCAGTTGGGCCGGATCGACGGGAGAACCCGCCTGTTCGTTCATGGTCAAGGCCAGCTTGAGTATGCGTTCGGTGCGCCCTTGCCAGTAGGAGGAACGGTTTTCCAGCGCTTTGCCCAGGTTGCGGAAAAAGCCGAGGTCCGCATCCAGGGGAATGTCGAATTTTCGCAGCCAGCGCCCGGTTTCATCGGCGGCTTTGTTTTCTGCATCCAGCGCTTTTATCGGGCGCTCGTCCAGCTTGGTTTCCGGGTCCAGCAAATGGATGGCACGCAAAATGGGGACGTTGGAGCCGGGCACCGGGTTGGCGACGATGGCGTGTATGGCTTTGCAGATTTCGTCGAAGCGGTTTTTCGACATGGGCGGCGGGGTATTGTTCACTCGCGACAGCACCAAGCGATGAATGGCGTCCATGGCCAGCAAAACCACGTCGCTCAGCGTGTCGTCAAAGGCCATGTGGTCTTTGCGGATGTCGTCCAGCACGTCTTCCAGGCTTTGCAGCAACGGCATGAATTCGTTCATGCGCACGTAGGACAGATTGCCTTTGACCGTATGCACCGCTCTGAACAATGAATTCAGCAGTTCCTGATTGTCGGGGTGGCGCTCCAGTTCCATGAGCATGGACTCGCACTGTTGATGGGCTTCGTGGAATTCATCCATGAAGTCATCCAGTACTTCGCGGGTGATTTCGGCGCCTTGCGTTTTTTGACTCGTTTCACCTGCCCACCACATCGAATCCCCCAACACTTTGATTTAAAAAGAGGTAAGTCGAGTATAGCAAAGCCCTGATGCCAGGGACAGCAAGGTTGGGTTTTGCTTATGGATCAAAAAAATCGGCTGCGGTCAGCGTGGTGCTGGAAGTCCCCACCAGGGCCAGCACCGTGTCCTCGGCGGCTGAAAAGCCGGCGCTCGTTCCATTGATCAGCAGATAGCCGACGTTATTACCGGCCAGCGAGGCGCCGGTGATGGTCAGCAAAGCCGCGCCGCCGGCGATCAGCGTGCCGCCACCCGCCGTCAGCGCCGCCGCCAAGTCGCCAGCCAGGGCTGCGGCGCTGGTTCCGGTGGCCGATGCGGTATAGGCCGCTCCCGTCAGCAGACCGCCGTTGCCGGTGATCGTCGCCAATTGCTGAGCGCCCACGCCGATGCGGTCGACGCCGCTGCTGAAGTCGTCCAGGCGGATCGTCGCAGGGGTACTGGCGGCCTCGATGTCGATCACATCACTGCCGGTGCCGGTATGGACGGTGTAGTCGCTGCCCTGGACGGCGCTGTGGATCGACATCGTGTCGTTGCCGCTGCCGCCGAGCACGGTGAGGTTGGTGTGCCAGACCACGTTCACCGCTAGATTGCCGGTGTAAGCAGCGGCGTCGAGCCGGGCGACGCTGGCGGGCAGGATGCCGAGTTGCAGATCGGCATTGCCCGACACGTCGACGCCGGTCAGTTGGGCGCCGGCCAGCCGCACCGAACTGGCGGCGGTGTCGGCAACCACGTGCAGCGTTTCGATGCCGTCGACCATAAACGTGCCGCCGTTCTGGCCGGATAGCGTCAAGTTTTGACTGTCGGCGCTGCCTGCTGTCAGGGCGCTGTCATAGGCAAGCGACAAATCACCGGAACCGTAGCGCATTTCAGCGTCTACCCGATTTTTTATGCCGGTGAAGCGCGTGTCGCCGGTCGTGGCGCTGGAATTGAGGCCGATGCTGGTCAGGCTGCTGTCGGCGAGAGCCAGGTCGATGGCATTCGACCAGGTAACGCCGGCAGGGCCTGGCGTCACCTGAATGCTGTTGCTTTGGAAATTGGATACCAGGACTTTTTCGACGTTATTCAAGGTAAATGCGGATGTCGTGGTGCCGGTATCTGCGGCGACGGCTGAAAAGGTGATGTAGAAAGTGTCGGTACCCGCAGCCCCGTTGATGGAATCACCGCTTTGCAGCGTCGTGCCGCTGGCGTGGTCGCCCCGCACCGTGCCACTGAAGTAATCGTTGCCTGAGCCGCCGATGGCATTATCCGCAATGGTTGTGAGAGTGTAGGGCACTTCAGGGATTCCTCCCTCAGTGATCGACAGGCGTTGCAATCCAATCAGCGTCTGGCTGTCGTCGAACAGCAAAAACCTTACGCCTTCCAAGCCTTCGGTAAGACCGTCATCCAGGATTTCTAGCGTGACGGTTTTACTCGTCTCCCCCGGATTGAAAGTGATGGCGCCTGACGACGGCGCGTAATCCACATCGGGGGTGGCCGCCGTGGCTGCGTTATCCAGCGTGTCGCCGACCACGCTGTAAGTCAGCGTGGCGGCGGCGGTTACCGTGCTGTCGGCGCTGATAGTGAAAATAACGCTACGGCCTTCCAGCGTCGAGGTGGTGGAAGCGCTCAAGTTGAAAATCGAAGCCAAATGATCATCGTTGATGATGGTGCCCATCCCCGTCACGGGTACCACGTCGTCGCCGGAAAACAGCAGTGTCACGACCTCATTGGTTTCCAAATCCGTGTCGCCATTGACCGCCACCGACACCTCGGCGTCGGTTTCACCGGTGGCGATGGTGACCGTGCCGCCGCTCGCCACAAAATCCGTGTCCGGCGTGGCGGTGCCGGTGGTTATGGTCGAGTAGGAAATCGTGACATTCGCTGGCAGCGCATGGTCCAGCGTCAGGGAGAAAGTCAGGTAGCGGGTGCCGGCATCGCCTTCCGCGACGGTTGGCGCGTCCACCATAAGAAAAGTGGGCGGCGCGAGGTAACCGCTGAAATCGAAGCCGCTCAAATCGGCGCCCACGTTCTTGAATATGAGGGTAGTGCCGTTCTCCAAAGTCAGGATGCGGTCGTTGCCGCTCGCTTGCTGACCGGCCACGGTGGAGACGATGGCGGCTTGCAGCTGCCAGCCGGTCAGGGCAACGTTAGCCAGCCCGTCGATGTCAAGTTTGCGGCCGGCTGCGCCGTGTAAATCAATCAGCCGGATTTTGTTGGCGTTGGGCTTAAACCCGTAGATGGTATCTACGCCATCCGCCCCGCTGGTGTTGTAGTGCAGGATGGTGGAGTCGTGATCATCCAGATAGATGGCGTCGTTGCCCTGACCACCGAACACGAAATCGATGCCCGTGCCGGTGTGTATCACATCGTTGCCGCCGTTGCCCAGTAATAAATCATTGCCGGCACCGCCCTGGATCGTGTCTTTGCCCGCACCGCCCCAGACCGCGTCATCGCCCCGCTCGCCAAACAGGACGTTGCCTTTACCCACCGTTGCGATATCGCCGGTTTCATCCAGCACGTCGTTGCCGTCCCCGCCCCGGAGCGTATCATCGCCCTTGGCGCCTTTGAGCAAGTCGTTGCCGAGTCCGCCCATGAGCGTATCGTCACCTTCGGCGCCCTCAAGTACATCGTTGCCATGGTACCCAAAGAGCCGATCATTACCGTCGCCTCCTTCCAGGGTATCGTCGGCCCTGCCTCCATGCAGCCGGTCTGCGCCGCTATTGCCGATAAAAGTCATGTCTTTGGCGGCTGTGCCGGCACGCCAATCGACGGCGGCACCCGCGTTGGAAGTGATTTCAATGGTTTCGGCGTGGCTGAGCTGGTTGGGTAGGCTCAAGGTGTAGTGGGTTTTCAGCAACAGCGTGTCGATACCGTCCAAGCCGTCGATCATGTCACCGGGCAGCGGGATGCTGGTGCCACGGAGGCTGTCGTTGCCGTTGTTGTATTTGCTTGTAAAATCCATGGCGTTTTCCCTTCTGTGATGTCGAACATTAAGTTAGCACATAACGATGGCGCGTAGCTGGCTTTTATTCGCAGTTTTTAAGTCTGAAAAACAGTCGTGCCGAGGTTTTTTCCTGCTTCGTGTAGTCCATGGATTACACGGCGTACGTCAAAAACTACATGTCTTTCAGCTTTTTATTCGGGCAAACCCGCTGGTTCGCTTGGCGGTAAGTAATTGGACAGCGCGCGCGCGGCTCTTCTGTTTACCGGAGCCAGAAACTCATACAATCGAGCCAGATCGGACAATGCCTTGTGTGTCCACTTCAACTCCATCAACGCGCCACCCAGTCAGCGCGGTAGAGGTAACGGCGTGTCGCTGTCCAAACTATCCGCCCACGCTTGCACCGCCTGATGGTCGATGAAACGTCCGGCATCCACATCCGCCAATGCCTCTCGCGTCAGGTGGCTACCTTCCTCTTCCCGGTCG
>SCQD01000269.1 GCA_004299145.1 Methylococcaceae bacterium
CCACGAAATTCCCCGCCAAGTGCTGTTGCTGCCGGAACTGCCCAAAAACGCCACGGGCAAAATCCTCAAGCGCCAGTTGCGCAAACAGGGGGAGGTGGAGCGCGGCGTGGTGGGGTTGGGGTGAACGTTCCACGCAGGACGGAACATGCCCCGTCCCGTCCCAAATAAGCGCCCATGCAGAAACTCAGCCGCAAACAGCGCGAAATTCTCACCCGGCACGAACTCATCCTGGACACGGCGGTCAAGCTGATCGCCGAAGGCGGCTTCGGCAATTTCCGCATGGAACGCATCGCCGAACTGACCGAATACTCGAAGGGCACGATTTACCAACACTTCCAGTGCAAGGAAGACGTGCTGATCCACCTGTGCATGCGCGGCCAGCGGGTCTGGGCGGAGTTTTTCGACCGGGCTCTGCGGTTTCAGGGCTTGAGCCGCGAGCGCCTGCTGGCGTTTCATCTGGCGCACGAGTTATACGCCAAGCTGTATCCGGTCGAATACGCGAGCATTTACATGGTGAAGTCGGTGGGGGTGCGGGAAAAGATTTCGCCGGAACGCCACGCCGCCGAAGACGAACTCATGAAAGGCATTCTGGACAAGGTCGCCATCGTCGTGGCGGAAGGCGTCGCACTGGGCGACGTGACCCTGCCCCGGCAAATGACGGCGCAAGACCTGATCTACGGCTTCTGGGCCACGCACTACGGCAACCTCATGCTGGAAACCTACAATTTTTCCTACCGCAACATGGGCATCAGCGACCCGGCCAACAACCGCAAGCAAATGCTGCGGGCATTGCTGGACGGCCTGCCGTGGCGGCCGGTGTCCCACGAACATGATTACGCTGCAACGGCACAGCGCATCATCGGCGAATTGTTCCCCGAAGCGGACCAACTTCAATAGCTAGCCCCCCAACAAGGCAACCCCCATGGAAATTTTGCGCGACTGGCTGAAACGTGTCCTGCCCAACTCTCAAGCCATTTCGCTGGGCGTGCTGCTGGTGCTGGGTTATTTCGTCGTGGCGACCTTGTCGAACATGATGATGCCGGTATTCGCCGCCGCCGTGCTGGCCTATTTGCTGGAAGGCATCGTGGCGTACGGGGAGCGCAAGCGGCTGCCGCGCATCCCTGCGGTGCTCCTGGTGTACTTCAGCTTTCTGGCCTTTGTGCTCTACGTGGTGATTGCCCTGCTGCCGCTGCTGTACAGCCAAGCCATGCAATTGTTCACGCAGCTGCCTTACATGATCAACGAATGGCAAAACGTGGTCATAGAACTGCCGGAGCGCTATCCCACCTTCATCACCCAGGAGCAGATCCAGGAAATCATCGCCGCCGTGCGCCGCGATCTGGTCAGCTATGGCCAGTACGTGCTGAGCTATTCCTATACCAAGCTGATCGGCGTCGCCACCGTCATCGTGTATTTGATCCTGGTGCCCATGCTGATTTTTTTCTTTCTCAAGGACAAGCAAAAAATCATGGGCTGGTTTGCCCAGTATCTGCCGCGCGACCGGCACTTGTCCGCCACGGTCTGGAAAGAGGTGGACACCCAGATCGGCAACTACATCCGCGGCAAGGTTTTCGAAATTCTGATTCTGGGGGGCGTGAGTTACGCGACGTTTGCCGTCATGGACCTCAACTATCCGGCGCTGCTGGCGGTCGCCAACGGCTTGTCGGTCATCATTCCCTACGTGGGCGCCACGCTGGTGACTTTCCCGGTGCTGATGGTGGCTTATTTTCAGTGGGGTTTCAGCAACGACTTTTATTATGTGCTGCTGGCTTACGCCATCATCCAGACCCTGGACGGCGTGTTGCTGGTGCCGCTGCTGTTCTCGGAAGTGGTGAACCTACACCCGGTGGCGATCATCGTCGCCATCTTGTTTTTCGGCGGACTGTGGGGATTTTGGGGCGTGTTCTTCGCCATCCCGCTGGCCACCCTGGTGCAGGCCGTGCTGACCGCCTGGCCCAGGAGCAGCCGTGATGCCGGTCAAGGATAGCCGGGGCTAAGATTCCTGGGTAGAGCTGGCTCAGTGTCGCTTTACCAACTCCGGCTCCTATGCAATTACGCGCGGGATCAGATGCCGGCTATAATCGGCATCACACGATACCCCATCGAGAAAAACGTTATGATTCAGGTCGAAAACATTGCCAAGGTAATGGGCGGAGCCGGGGTGCTGCACGGTGCCATTGCCAATCTGCGCGAATTGGCGCGGGAAGTGGAGCGCGGCTTACCCAAGCGTACCGTGCGGGAAGTCGGGCGGCATTTGTTTGCCGATGATCGGGATATTACCCACGGTTTCGTCTACCGCCTGGTGCCTGAAGCCAGCTATAAGCGACGTAAAGAACGCCTGACCCCGGAAGAAAGCGCCCGCGTGGAACGCATAGCCAGAGTGGTGGCGACTGCGGAATTTGTCTGGGATGATCCGGTGGACTCGCGTGAATTCCTGATGAGCCCCAATCCCTCGCTCGAAGGGCAGACGCCGTTGGATGTGGCGATGTCCGAAATCGGCGCGCGGCGCGTCGAGGCTTTGCTGTGGGATATTTTTTACGGACATCCGGCTTAAGCCTGCCAGGCTTTTACGCTGATGCTGGCTTTTCGGGTAGCGGATAGCCGGTACCCGCTGTTCGACGGCAGCGGCGCGGCGCACCGGGGTGCCCGCTGGAACTCGGCGGGCAACCGCGTGATCTACTCCAGCGACACGCTGGCCGGCGCCATGCTGGAAGTGTTGGCGCATCTGCCGCGCAATCGGCTACCCAAGCACCACGCCTACATTCGCATCGATATTCCAGAGGACGTTTCGCGCCTCGTGGTCGATCCCACGGAGATTCCCGGCTGGTCCACGCCGGAAAGCGGCAGCGCTCGACGCTACGGAGATACCTGGATCGCCCGGCAAATGTTCTGTGTACTGTTGGTTCCCAGCATCTTGATACCTGAAAGCCGCAACGTGCTCATCAACCCGCTGCATCCCGAATTTCCGCGCATCCAGGCGTCTTTGCCTCAAGACTTGCAATGGGATACGCGGTTGTTCGGCCTGGGTTAATGGGTATGGAGAAATCGACGTGCTATTTCCAGGGGCTAGCCAAGCTTGTAGGGTACGCCCGACTTCCCCGCATCCCTCCCAGGAATTACCCCGGGGATTTTGCCCCTTGCAAAGGGCAGCGTCGAGATATAAGGGTACGCTGTGCGTACCGTTCGACGCCCTCGAAGGCACGCACAGCGTACCCTTATTGATAGGCGGTTGTTTTCAG
>SCQD01000270.1 GCA_004299145.1 Methylococcaceae bacterium
TGAGTGAGGAGTTGTTCATGCCCCGGCGCCCAGCCGGAACCTGGCCACAGCGCCTTGTAAAACCTCGGCCAGTTTGGTCAGTTCACGCGCCGTGCCGGCGGTTTCTTCGATGGTGACCTGGTTTCTTTCCGTCATTTGCACGATTTTTTCCACGTTGCGCGCCACTTCATTGCTGGTGGCGGATTCCTCGCCCAGCGCCAGCGAAATGTCTCCCACTCCCCGCACCACTTGTTGGGCGCTGGATTTGATTTTGTCGATGGATTCGCCGCCTTGATTGACCAATGCCACGCCGCTGTTTACCCGGGCGACGGCGTTGTCCATGCTGGACATGGCGCCTTTCATGCCGTTTTGGATATTTTCCACGATACCGGTGATTTCCTGGGTGGAGGCCGCCGTGCGCGCCGCCAAACTTCGCACTTCATCGGCCACCACGGCGAAACCCCGGCCTTGCTCGCCGGCGCGGGCCGCTTCGATGGCGGCGTTGAGGGCCAGCAGGTTGGTCTGGTCGGCGATGCCTTTGATGACTTTGACGATGGAAAAAATCAGCTCCGACTGTTGCCCCAGATCATGCAGCGCCTGGGCGGAAGTCATCACCGTGCCGGCGATGGCGCGCATGTCTTCGACCACTTGGCGTATCACTGCACTGCCCTGGCTGGAAAATTGGTCCGATTGCAGCGAGTCGTCCCTGGCGTGCTCGGCGTGCTCGGCGATTTGCTGAATACTGCCGGTAAGCTGTTCGATGGCGGCGGCGATGGAGGAGGCCGAGGATACTTCCTGTTCCGCCGTGGACTGGATGTGGTCGACCGTGCCGGAAAGCTGCGCGGCGGCGCTGGCTACCTGGGCGGCAGCGTCGCGGATTTTGCCGATGATGTCGCGCAAGTGCTGTTGCATGAGCGCCAACGCCGCCAGGATGCTGGCATTGTCGCCCTGCCGGGTCACCACCGGCACGCTCAAATCGCCGCGCGCCACGGCGTGCATCAGTTCCACCACGTGGGCCGGTTCACCGCCCAGTTGCCGCAGCAGGCCGCGCGTTACCCAGCTGGCAAACAAAAATACCAGCGCCGCCAGACCCAGCACCAATCCGCCCAGCAGCAGCGTGTGCGAGGCGATTTGTGCAGCGGCGGCTTGCTCTTCAGTGGCTGCTTGTTGGGTCGCCAGCGCCACCAATTGGTCAATGGCCTGACGGTGTTCCTGGTATTTTTGTTTCAGTTGCGGCAGCAGGGCGGCGGCGGCGTCCTGGTCACCGCGCTGTAGCGCCGGGATATATTGCGTATCGCGCAGGTTCAAAAACGCCAAGCCGGGCTGGTAAGCTGTCGTTACTATCAAGTCCTTGATGGCGCCTGTCGGCAAATCTTCCAGCCAGAAGAGGTGGCGGGTTTCGTATTCTTCGCGCAGCTTGGCGCTTTTTTCCACCCAGGCGGCCAGGGCTGCGCCCTCGGCGGCGCGCATTTCCAGCACCACCAGGTAGGATTCGATCAGGTATTCCGGCGGTGGCAAAATATCGGCGATCAAATCCTTTTGCTGCACAATGCGTTTGTATACTGGCCCATTGACTTTGAGTTCATTCAAGGTATTAAAAGCCAGCAGACCGGCCAGTAAAAACCCACCCATAAATACGCCGACCAGCACCGTCATTTGCCTGGCTACCGTCAAATTACCCATGTATGTCCCTCTATAAAATGGTTATTAGCGTTCAGTGGGTTCCAAGGCCGGATGGGGTATTCGCCCCGTCCGCAACACTGGCATGCAAAATTAGCACAATGGATCAAAGCTCAATCCTTGCGCTGCGCCGCTTGAAACACCCGGTCCGGGTCGATGATGGGCAGGATTTTGCCGGTATCCGCCGCTCCCGGTTTGATGATGGAACTGATGTAGCCGGAATCCCCCTTGAAAGTCGCCGGCAGCATTTCCAGGCGTGCGGCGTCGAATTCCGGCACGGCGTACAAATCGTCCACCAGCAGGCCCAGCAAGCCCTTGCTGGAACGAATCACCACGATCTGGCTGCGCTGGTCCCTGTCGCGCCGTTCGGCGCCCAGCAAAAAGTGCATGTCGATGACCGGCACGATGCTGCTGTCGTCCATGTTGCTGCCCTGAAAAGTAATCATGCCCACCAGGTATTTGCGCGAGCCGCGCATCGGCAGCAGCAGGCTGGGGTCCACGGCTTCCACCACTTCCGTGGCCGGCAGGCCGTATAAACAGCCGTCGATGAGAAACGTCGCCAGCTCCACCACCTCGCTGCCCTTGCCGGTGGTCTGGATCAGCTCGGGCAGGCTGGATTGCGCCGCTTTTTTGTCGTGAATTTCTTCACCCACAGGCACGCAGACAAAAGCCAGCACGTCGTTTTGATAATCGCCGGAGTTTTTGTATTCCCGGTAGCCGAAAGAAGTCGTGCACCCCACCACAAAGTAGTGGCCGCGCAAGGCGATGATCTTGGACATGCCCTCGCCGTTGGGCAGGCTGAAAAACTCCCGTTCCAGGCGCAGTTGGCTGTCGCTGGGAAACTCTTCGCTGGTGCTGGCGATGATGCGCCCGGCGCGGTCGGTGAACAGGGCGAAAGCGCCGGGCTTTTGCGGCAAGGAAGCTTGCAGCATGGCGCCGAACTCGGGGCCTGCGTCGAAAACGATGCCGATGCCGCCGACCACTTTGGACGCATCGTCCGGGTGGCGGATGGCGGCGTGATAGATATAAGTGGGCTGGCCGCCGTACAGCCAGGATTTTTCGAATGGCGACACACAATAGTGCTGGGTGCTTTGCAAGCCCAGCACTTGCGGCAGGATAGCGCTGTCGATTTTTTTACCGACGGCGCTGATCGCATCCCGGTGCAGGTTGGATGAGGCCACGATGGTGCCGCCCGCATCGTAGACGAACAAGCGGGTGTAGACCGTGTACAAGCCGTTGATGTATTCCAGGATGGTCGTGATTTTTTGCCGGTCGTCGGCACACGCCTCACCCTTGGCCATGATGCGGCGCATGTCCGAAGCCAGCGCCCACCAGCGGCAGTCGTTGGCGCGCTCGTACAGGTTGCGGTCCATGATGTCTATCATCAGCCGCGAAATGAACTGCACGTCGGCCAGGCTGGAGGAAATGACGGTTTCGTACAGGTCGCGGATGGAGTTGGCGAACACGCTGCTGGTACGGTCGCCGGTTTCGCTGATTTGCTGCAGGATGGATTTGAGCTTGAGCAAATCGCCGCGCTTGCCCGCCGCCATGATCTGGCCGTTCCACACCACCCGCCGCAGCGACAGGTTGATTTTGTCTGCGCCCTTGGCGATGTCGTTCAACGCCGGGCAGAACGAGCCGGTGTGGGCCATGACGCCGCCCAGGATGTCTTTGTCGATGGCGTCCAGTGCCTGGCTGTGGCCCTGGCGAAAAGCGGAGGCCACCGGCACCATGACGTGGCCATGCCAGCCCGGCCCCATGTAGCCCTGGTAGCCGGTGGTGGCGCAGGTTTTCGCCAGGTACTCGCGGCCGGCAAAGTCGATGATGCGGTAAGGTTCGTCCAGCACCATTTCCAGCCTGCGCCCCAGGTGCACGTGGTCTTCGTCGCTGCTGGCGATGACCGTGCCGGCTTTGTCCAGCAGCAGCATCACCGATTTGTCGTCCTTGCTCTTCAGGCTGTTGAAGATGCCTTCCATCTCGTTTTCAAAACGGAAGCACAGGCACAGCACGCCGATGGGCGCACCGCCGTCGGCGTTCTCGATTTTGCGGGCGTAGATCAGCGCGCGCGCCAAGTGGGGACGCAAATCGGTGGCGTGGAATACTTCCAGATAGCCATCCGATTGCAGGGTGTGCTGGACCAGCGGATCGGCGCTGCGGCTGACCGGGTTGGACTCGTCCAAATGCGCCAGCACGTTGCCGGCGGTGTCGAGGATGAGGATTTCCTCGTACACGGTGTATTTGTCGCGGTATTCCGCCAGACGGCGCGTGATGCGGCGCAGTTCGACGATGGCCTCGCCGCTGCTGGGCTCGCCGGTGCTGTGGCGGATGAAACGGCGGATGTCGTCGTCGGTGGCGAGAAAGCCCACGTCGGCGGTGCGCTCGTAGAGGTTGCGGATGACAATGTCCACCACCACCTGGGCTTTGGAGGTGATTTCCAGCACCAGCTTGTTGACGTTTTCTTCCACCAGGTTGGCGATGAGCTGTTTTTCCAGCTTGCCGAAGCCCTCGCGGGTGGCGGCCATGGTGGGCAGGATGGTTTTGGCTTCGGTCGGGCAGTTCATCTTCGCCGTGGATTCGATCAGTCCCCAGGTGAAGTTGAGTTCGCTGAGTTGCCTGGCGCATTTGGCCACGTTGCGCATCGATGGAATAAATTCGTCGATGGGCAGCGCTTCGGCTTGGTGCGTAAGAGTGGTCATACTCGCTCCTCAATGGCATGGGTTTGGGTTATCGCGCCCGTAAAGCAATTAATGTTCCAAAAAAACCATTCGATGATGGCCTCGACTGTGAGCGCCATCACACTGCTTGCGCTGTAACGGTGTGGGAGCATTCCCGACAATGGACGTGTCGGGAATGCTCCCATGCTTACATTGCCAAGTTCTGCACGAAGCCGAGCAGCACCAGCAACAACAGGCCCAGACCGATGGCAATCAGGCACAGGCCTAAAATTCTGGAATAACGCGCCATCCTCGGCGTAGGCGCACCCACCAGGCACTGCTCCAACCGGCCCTCCGCCAGCAACCGTTGGTATTCCAGCGGGCGCTCGTGCTGAAATTCTTGCAGCGTCATGCTGCCGGTGAACATCACCACGTCCAGCGGCAATTTTTCCGGGCGGAAATGGCAGTTGAAAAAATGCACGGTGAACAGGAACACCGCCGCCAGGAAAGCTTCCTCGCCGTGTACGAGGGTGGCGACGTTGAAGACCCAGCCCGGCAGAAAACGCCCGAAGAACACCGGAAACCACAGCGTCAAGCCGGACAGGCCGATGATGAACATGCCCCAGAACGGCGCCCAGTAGTCGAATTTTTCCCAGTAGGTCCAGCGGCCGAATACCGGGCGCGGGCCTTTAGCAAAAAACCAGCGCAGCATGGCGATAAAATCGCGCCCATCTTGCCGGTTGGGCAGCAGCGAATCCGGCCCGAACCAGTCGAAGCGGCCTTTATCGGCCACCACGATCCGATGCAACACCACGCCGATATGGCCGAAGAACAGCAACCCGAACGTGGCGGCGGCCACGCGGTGCATGATGGCGGCCACTTTGGGGCCGCCCAGGAGCTTGATCAGCGTCGGTGCCCAGAAACTGTCGGCATACAGCACCGTGGTGCCGGTGAGCACCAGGGTCATGACGGCCAGGGCCAGCAGCAGATGGGCGAGACGCCATTGCCAGGAGAAGCGCTGCACGTATTGGGGCTGGGCCGCCGTTGCGCCGTGTTGGTCCAGGCGCACCTGAACCTTGCCGGTTTTACGCTCCTGGTATTCCCGGTAGAACCACAACGCCGAGTGGCTCCAAAACAGCAGGAACACCCCCGCCAGCAGGGCGATCATGAATTTCGACGCCAGCCACAGGGCGGGAAAACGCTGGTAATCGTGGGTATTGCCGTGCGGTTCAAAACTGATGAAGCCGGCGGTGGCGGTCTTGTGGCACTCGTCGGAGCAGGTTTGCAGGCGATGGTCCGGGTGGGTGGGCGCCGCCGGATTTTTGCTTGGCAGGATGTTGTGGGAACCGTGGCAGTCGGCGCACTTGGCGGTGTGCGCATAGCCCAGGCGGGTGACCTGGCCGTGGTAGGTGTCGCGGTAGCTTTTCAGCTCTTTTTCGTGGCAACTGCCGCATTGTGTGGTAATCGCCAGCTTGGCAGGGTCTTCCTTGATGGAAGCGATTTTATGAGCGCTGTGGCAATCGCTGCACACGGCGGAGTCCAGTTTGCCTTCGCGTTTGACCTTGGCGCCGTGCGCGGAATTGGTGTATTCCTTGAGCGCTTTTTCGTGGCAGGCGCCGCAGGTTTGTGGTGAACTCAGGCGATAAACTTCCGCCTGGCGGCTGGCCATGGGAAACACGTCGTGTTTGCCGTGGCAGTCCCAACAGGCGGCATTGCGGCGGCTGGGATCGTCTTTGCGCGGCTGGGCGTGGATGGAGCCCAGGTAACGCGCTGTTTCCTGTTCCACTTTGGAGCGCGGCACGGCTTCCACCGGCAAGCCGGCCAGCACCAGCGCCATGGAATTTTGCACTTGCAGCGCCATGGCCTCCTCGCCTTTGCGGGCGTGGCAGCCCACGCAGTCGACGCGGTGTTTGATGGAAGTGGCAACGTCCGCGCCATAACTGGTTTGCGGGGCGCGGTGCGGAATTTGGTCGATGTCGGTATGGCAGGCGACACACGTTTCCTTGGCATGCACGCTGTCGCGCAACACGCCGAGATCGACGTGCAGAGCGCGTTTACGGCTGTCGCCGGATTCCCCTTGCGGCGCGGCAAAGCCTTTATTGCCGTGACAGTCCAGGCAGGCGGCGTCCGGCGTGGCGGCGTTGACCGGTTTGGGTGCGGAAGGCCTTTCGGTTGCCGTACCGGCGGGACTGAGCATAAGCATCGCGAACCAAAGCGCGAGAATGGATGCGTGTCTAACAGTCATGGCAAAGGGAATACATGGGCCACCTACGAAGCGCTGCGGTTACAGGACAAACGGTTGCATCAGGCGCTGTGCGCCATCCTGAAAGAAATGCTGCGCGGCGATCCCCGCCTGGGGTTGGGCAAGCCGGAGGCGCTGAAGCACAATCTTTCCGGGTTTTGGTCGCGCAGGCTCAGCCTGCGCGACCGGGTGATTTATAAATTCGACGATACACACATCTATATCTTTGCCATTGCTGGTCATTACGAGCAGGAGCGGCTGTAGCTGCGATGCCTATGGAGTGCGGCGGCTAAGCGCAGCGCGCCGCCGCTTTGGCTTTTATCGTTCCCACGCTTTGCGTGGGAATGCATCTGGCGACGCTCCGCGTCGAGATGGTTTGCGATGCCACCAACGGCGCGTGACGGGACGCAGAGCGTCCCGGGCGGCGTTCCCACGCAGAGCGTGGGAACGATAAACGCTTGCCGGCGCACTCCATAAGCGTTATTTACTCTGCAAATAACGCTGCTTGAACTCATCCATCTGCGCTTTGCGCCGGGCTTTTTCTTCTTCGGGCATTTTGCCGACGGCCCAGCGGTGATCCGGTGAATTCATCACTGCATCCAGTGCCGTTTGCAGTTTTTGCGCGCCCTCGTGTTTGCCGTCTTTGGCCGATTTTTCGATCAATTCGCGCAGTTCCGGCACCAATTCCGTGTAGAAACGCTCGGCGACTTCAAACATGCCGTGCCAATGGGTGTAGTCCGGCCCCTGCATGGACGCGCCGTGGCGCGCCCGGCGGCCTTCGTGGTGCCAGAGCAGATACCAGGTCCATTCCAGCTTTTCATCGAACGGCGTTTCCGTCAGCAGTTTTTCTTTGAGCGCCACGCCCATGAGCCGCTGACCGGGAATGGCGAATTTGTCGTTGTAGAGGTTCACCAGCCCGTCGAACTGTTCGTAAAATGCTTCAATCATGTTGTTGCCGTGGCAGGAGAGGCACACCGCTTTCATGTCTTTGCGCCGCTCCATCCAGGATTTGACCTGTTTGCCTTCCTTGATGGCCTTGGCGTCCACTTTCTCGGAAATGGGCGGGCGCAGTGTCCAGGAAATGCGATCCCCCACGTCGTGGGTGATGGGCAGGGTGGTCGAGGCGGACATGTGACAGGTGGCGCAGGTGGGTGCGGCGTAGTAGTCCTCGCCCGCCACCCACTTGGCCGAAGCCAGATTCATGCGCTCCACGTTGGCGTAAAAATTGATGCCGTGCTTGGACTCGTCGTAAATTTCTTTCTGCGGATGGTCCGGTCCCAGGTGACACTTGCCGCAAGCTTCCGGGCGGCGCGCCTGTACCATGGAAAATTCGTGGCGCTGGTGACAAGCGGCGCAACTGCCGCGCGAGCCGTCGGGATTGATGCGGCCTATGCCGGTGTTGGGCCAGGTGGCCGGGTCCAGGTCGCCGTTGGGCAGTACTTTGACCGGCGAGCCGTGGCACTGCCAGCAGCCGTTTACCGTGGACGCCGATTCGCCGTGGAAAGCCGTATTGCCCTCCACCACGTCGGCCAGCACGTTATCCAGTGAACCCAATATTTCCGCCGCTTTGGCGTGGTGGCTGTGGGTGAACTGCTCGACTTCGCTGTTGTGGCACTGGCCGCAGTCCTCGGGCGAGACGATGACGGAAATGCTGAATTCTTTGTGATTGATGGCGTCCGGCTCGCCTTTGTCCGCCTTGTGGCACTCGTAGCAGCCGACGTTGGCGCCGAAATGCTTGGAAGCGCCCCACTGCTGGTAGATCACCGGCGTTTTTTCTTTGTGGCAGGAGGCGCAGGTGGCGCTTTCTTTGCTGAGGTGGGCGAAGGGCTTGAGCAGCTTGGCTTTGGCCTCTTTGCTGTCGGCGGCGGGTGAAGCATCCGCCGCCCAGACCGGCGCGGATGCCAGGCCAAAAGCGACTATCAGGCTCAATAACAGCATTATTGTTTTCATTTTATTTTCCCCCGTTGTTATACCCGTGCCGATGTGGACGCCGCCGAACCCCAGGTGGTGCGCCAGCGGGTCCGCACACGGCGCACACCCCATAAACACATCAGCGCCAGTCCGGCAAAAATCAAAAAGCCGGACTGAAAGCCGCCGCTCAGCAGTTTGGATTTACCCAGCAATTCGGCCCAGGCAAAGCCGCCCAGGCCACCCGCCACGCCGATCAGGCCGGTGGTGGCGCCGACACTATTGCGAAAACGCAGCGGCGCCAACTGAAACACCGCGCCGCTGGCCATGCCCAGGCCCGCCATGGCCGCCATCAGCAAAGCCATGCCGTATAACACGTCGGCGGGTGAAAAGCTGGCCGCCAGCAGGCTGGCTGCGACCAGGGCATACAGCATTTGCAAAGAGCGGATGCCGCCCCAGCGGTCCGCCAGCCAGCCACCGGCGGGGCGCAGCACGGAGCCCGCCAATACGCAGGCGGCGGCGAAATAACCGGCGCTGGCCGGCGCGATGTGGTACTGCTGGTAAAAATACAGCACCAGCACGCTGGCCAGCGCCACCACGCCGCCGAAAGCCACGGCGTAAAACAGCATGAACCACCAGGCATCCGGGTCGGCCAGCACTGTCAGATAGCGGGCCAGGCGTTGCGGTTGCCGGGGCTGCGGGTAGTCCTGGGCGCCGAAGCGATACAGCAAAAAAGCCAGGCCCAAAGGGATCAGCGCCAGACCCAGCACGGAGCGCCAGCCGTAGGACTGCGCCAGTACCGGGGCGAGCAGCGCGGCAAACACGGTGCCGCTGCTGGCCGCGCCCGCCACGCCCAGCGCCAGCCCTTGGTACTGGTCGGGATACCAGCGGCTGACCAGCGGCAAGGCCACCGCCATGCTGGTGCCCGCCACGCCCAAAGCCATCCCCAGCGCGTACAAAGCGCCGATGGAATGGATTTCGAATGCATAAGCCAGCGCCAGCGCGGCCATCACCAGCACTTGGCACCACAAGCCGGTGCGCCGGGGGCCGCAACGATCCACCAGCACGCCCACCGGCAAGCGCAGCAACGCCCCCGCCAGCAAGGGCAGCGCCACCAGGGAGTATTGCTGCTCCGGGGTCAGTTCCAGGTCCAGGCCGATGTGCACCGCCAAAGGCCCCAACAACACCCACGCCATGAAGCTCATGTCCGAGTAAACAAAAGCGCTGAACAAAGTCGGTTTGTGGCCGCTTTTCAGAAAATCCACGAAAGCCATGGAGGCACCTTAGGTCTGATAGCCGGGGGCAAGTTAAAGTTGCATGCAAATAGCAGTTTATGTGCCACTCATAAAGAACGATATGCGGAGCTGGTGTTTATTGACTTTTTACCAGCAGTGCATTGTGCGGAGGGCACAGGCGAGCACCATTTCGATGCATTTATGCACGCAAATAGCGCGCATCGGCGATCTGTCGAAAATGGACGAGTGAATGGAGGGCGGCGCAAGCCGCATGGGACCGGCCGCTATAGGACACCGGGCGGGTGAAGAGACATTGATTCCCCTATCCTCCCGGAGAGGCCTCACGCTTGCAGTTTTTTTACCGTTGCGCCGTGCACACCGTGTTTTGGCGCGGCCGGAAACGACCTACACGCGTAAGCAGGGGGGCGCCGGCATGCTCTGCTTTTTGCCGCCCAGCAAACAGGTAATCTGCTCCGCGGGTTGCGGCATGCCGAAGAAATAGCCTTGAACGTAGCGGCATTCGTGCCGGCGCAGAAAATCGGCCTGCTGTTCGGTTTCCACCCCTTCGGCAATGGTATTCAGTTTCAAGCTTGCCGCCATGGCGATGATCGCCGAGACGATGGCGGCATCGTCTGGATCGGAGGCGATGTCGCGCACGAAGGACTGATCGATTTTCAAGGTATCAATGGGAAAGCGTTTGAGATAGCTCAGGGACGAGTAGCCGGTACCGAAATCGTCCACCGAAATGCGTATGCCGATAGCCTTCAACTCCCTGAGAATGGACATGGTGCACTCGGTGCCCTGCATCATCATGCTTTCGGTGATTTCCAGTTCCAGGGCATCGGCGGGCAGGCCGTTCTCTTGCAAGGCTTCCAGTACGGTTTCCTTGAGTTCGGCATGGCGGAACTGGCGTACCGACAGGTTGACCGCCATGCGCAAATGCGGCAGGCCCATGTCCCGCCAGACCCTGGCCTGCTGGCAGGCGGTGCGTAATACCCAGGCGCCGATGGGTATGATGAGGCCGGTTTCCTCCGCAATCGGTATGAACCGAGCCGGGGTTACCTGTCCCAATACGGGGCTGGACCAGCGCAGCAATGCCTCTACGCCGACGGTTTCACCACTGAGCAAATCCAGCTGGGGCTGATAATGCAGCGTCATTTCCTGCCGTTGCAAGGCATTGCGCAAATGACGCTCCATTTCCAGGCGCTGCTGCGCCTCGACGTTCATATCCTCGGCAAAAAACTGGTAGTTGTTTTTGCCCTGAGACTTGGCGTAATACATGGCCGTATCGGCGTTTTTCAGCAACGGCTCGATCGCGCCGCCATCGGTGGGATACACGGCAATGCCGATGCTGATGCTCACATACATTTCATGCTCATCGCCGAGCAGAAATGGCGGCGTCATGGCGTTGAGGATTTTTTGCGCCACCGCCGCCGCGTAACTCGGCTCCTCCAGGTCTGCCAGCATGACGGTAAATTCATCGCCGCCGAAACGGGCTATCGTGTCGCTTTCGCGAATGACGTGCCTGATGCGTTCGGTGGCCGCTATCAACAACTCGTCGCCGGCCGGATGGCCCAGAGCATCGTTGACGACTTTGAAGTTATCGATATCCAGAAACAGTATCGCGACGTAGCGTTTGTAACGCGTATGCTCCGCGATTATCTGTTGCAAACGGTCGGCGAACAGCTCCCGGTTGGGCAACCCGGTCAGGCTGTCAAAATGGGCCATAAAATCGAGGCGGCGCACGACATTCTGGGTTTCCTCGATTTCGCGGGCGTTGTCCAGCACCATGGAAAGGGAATGGGCAAAACTCTGCGCCAGCAGTTCATCCTCTGCGGTGAAAGCAGCGCCGCCCAACTTGTCGCACAGATAAATGCGCCCGTAAACATTGCCGAGATTGGAAATGGGCACGGCCAACAGCGCCGTCATTGCCGGGTGATGCGGAGGAAAACCCGCGCTACGGGGGTCTTGGGTCAAATCGTCCAACCGCAAGGACTGGTCTTCCTGGACCACCACCCCGAGCAATCCACGGCCTTCGGGCAGGCGGCCGATGCGCTCAGCCTCTGTCGGCGTCACGCCGCAATACACGAATTGGGTGAGTTCGCCCCTTTCCAGAATACCGATCGCGCCGTAGCGCGCCTGCAGCAGTTTTGCCAGGGCGTCGATGCCGGCCTGCAGCAAATCGGTACGCAAAGTGGTATGCACCAGCAAGCCGAGCAAGGTACGGCTGGCCTCGTGCAGTTCGGCCAGGCGGGACGACCAGGCCGACAGTTGCGCCCGGTCTTCTTCCAGCAATTCATTGAGCCGCCGGGTTTCTTCCAGCAACAGGCGTTCGCGCGTCAGCAAGGCTTCCAGTACGCTGCTGCGGGTGATTACGCCGATAAATTCGCCATTCGCGGCCACCACCGGCAGCGGCAATTCGAATCCGTGGGCAATGTCGTCGGCGCCGTATACGCCATCCAGGGGGGTATCCGGATTTAGCGGCGGCAACGCGTTGGGGTCCAGCAGATCGGCAAAAATCCGTTGCGGAAAATGAGCGATGTCCCGTTTCGTCACCAAGCCGAGAAAGTGACCGCGCAAGGGAACAGCCAAGGCTGCTTGTTGAGGGCCGCCGTTATCGCCCTCGGGACGCGGCGCGAATACCGCATAAATGGTGACGGTTTGACGGTTGCGCAAAGGCCGTTCGTCGGCATTGACCCGAACCACGTGTTCGCACCGGCAGAGCGCGTCGCCGACTGTCAGCGCCCTCACGAACTTTCTTCCTCTATCAGGATTTCAGCGGTCAATTCCAAATGCAGTATTTCCTCCGGCCCCATCAGCGGCTTGACGCGCTGCAATACGAATTCCACCAATCGCTCCCGCGGTACCCGGCGCAACAAAGATTGCCGAATCAGGATATCGCTGATTACCTCGTCCTCCAGTCCGATACGTTCGAAGGGTGAGACAATCAATAACTCCAGGGCTTTGCTGAAAGCCACGCCGCCGATCGGAGCCTGGCGGCCGAGTACCAGGCCGTCGCTGATCAGTGGAATGGTGAACTCCCTCACCCGTGTCCGGAAAAAATGTTTATAACTACGATTCACGCCTGTTCCTTACCCCAATAACCGTCGATGAGTGGAAAATGGCCCAAGCCTCAGAACGGCTCGGCAACCATTATTCCATGATAAAAGGCGATTCGCCGTATTCATCGCGCGTCCTGTTACAATTTCAAGCATGAAACAGCCGCAAAAACCCCATCCGGATCAAATTGTTGCCTTGCAAAACGCGTATGAATCCGCGTTGCGCGGCGTCAACAAACCCCGGCGCGCGGAAGAAATGCTGCGCGAGGCGTTGACGGCGTTCGCAACGCCGCTGGAAGTTGCCGAATATTGCCTGGCACCGGTGCTGGAGCGCGTGGGGGGGGCTGGGAAAACGGCCGGTTGGCTTTGTCGCAAATCCGCATGACCAGCCGGATTTCCGAAGGTTGCTTGCTTAAGTTGGCTAAAGTGATCAGGAACCCTCTTGAGCTGCTGCAGCGCATGAAAATATGGCGTTTGTGGCTGTTGTCGGTGATCCTGTCCATATTGCTGACCGAGGCGGTTGTTGCCGTCATGGGGCTGTTGTTGAAGGGGGCCGTGCCTTTCGATTATCTGCTGACCGGGCTGGTTGCATCGTGTTTTGTGGCCGCTCTGGTCGTGGCCATGGTGGGTTACTTTCTCGAAAAGCTCACCGAAAGCCAACAGCGGCTGCACGCCATCATCGAGGCCGAACCTGAGTGTGTGAAGCTGCTGGCGGCGGATGGAACCGTGTTGGAGATGAACCGCGCCGGACTGAACATGCTTGAAGCCGATTCATCAGACCGGATCGTCGGCCGGCGGTTTCAAGGGTTCATCGTGCCGGAATATCGGCGCGCCTTCATGGCGCTGACGCAGCGCGTGTTCGAAGGCGCGTCCGGCAATCTGGAATTCGAAATCCAGGGATGCAAAGGTTCGCGCCGCTGGCTGGATACCCATGCCGTGCCCTTGCGCAATCCACACGGCCATATCACCGCACTGCTTGCCGTTACCCGCGACATCAGCGGGCACAAGCAGGCCAAGGAGGAGTTGCTGCGCGCCAAGGAAGCGGCGGAACAGGCGGCGCTGGCCAAGGCCAACTTCCTGGCCAATATGTCCCACGAAATCCGCACGCCCATGAACGCCATCCTGGGCTTGAGTGAATTGGGCGTGGATGAGCCTTCGCCGTTGGTGGTGAAAGATTATCTGGACAAAATTCACCGGGCCGCCGGCAATCTGCTGGGCATCATCGACGACATTCTGGATTTTTCCAAGTTCGATGCCGGCAAGCTGGTGCTGGAACAAGCCCCTTTCGACCTGGACCATGTCTTGGCCGAAGTCAGGCAGCTCTTATCGCTAAAGGCTGACGCCAAAGGCCTGGCGTTAAGCTTCAGCGTGGCGGATGACGTGCCGCGCCGCTTGCTGGGCGATGCGTTGCGCTTGCGCCAGATACTCACCAACCTGCTGTCCAACGCCGTCAAGTTTACCGATACGGGCCATGCGAGCGTGGCGATCCAGCGCCTGGCCGGGGCTGCCACCGAGGTATTGCTGCAAGTCAGCGTAACCGACAGCGGCATCGGCATGACGGCGGAGCAAACGGCGGCGCTGTTTCAGCCGTTCAGCCAGGCCGACAGTTCCACCACCCGCAAATACGGCGGCACCGGCCTGGGGCTGGTCATTACCCGGCAACTGGTGCAAGCCATGGGCGGCGACATCACATGCCGGAGCGCGCCCGGTACCGGCAGCACTTTTACTTTCACGGTGCGCCTGCTGCCGGATACCAGGCCGGCAGCAGGCACCGTTGCCGTCGCCGATTGTACCGTGCCGGTGGGCGCCCGCATCCTGCTGGCGGAAGACAACCCCGTCAATCAACTGGTGGCCGAAACGCTGCTGAAAAAGCTCGGCATGCGGGTCACCCTCGCCGTCGACGGTGCCGAAGCCGTGCGCCTGCTGCGCCTGGCGCCGGACGGCTACGATCTGGTGCTGATGGACATCCAGATGCCCAATCTGGACGGCCACGAAGCCACCCACGCCATCCGCGCAGAGCTGGGCCTGAGCGAACTGCCCATCATCGCCATGACGGCCCACGTCATGGAGGAAGAAAGAGAACGCTGCCGCAGCAGCGGCATGAACGACCACATCGCCAAGCCCATCCCAAAGCAGGCCTTGTTGCAAGTGTTGAGCAAGTGGCTGCCGCGGTGTAACTGAAGGGGGCGTATTGGTATGTTCCCGCTTTATTCCAAACGCAGCAACTGCCGCAATTCGGGAATGCAGGAACCGCAGTTGCTGCCCGCTTTCAATACCCGGCCGATTTGTTCGACCGAACTGAGCTTTTGTTCGGTAATGGCGCGCTTTAAGGTGTTCTGGCCGATGTTGAAGCACGCACAGACCACTTTGCCTTTGTCGTCGCTGTGGGAAGCCGGTTTGCCCACCAGCAGGCTTTGCCGGGCCTGGTCGGACAAGGGCTCTTGCTCAAACAGCGCCGCCAGCCATTCGCGCGGCGGCAGTTCGTGGTTGGGCGCGATGAACAAACAGCTTTCCAGCCGGCCATCGCTCAACACCGCGGCGCGGTAGCGGCCGGTGCCGGTGTCAAGAAAATCCAGCCATTCCCGTGAGTCTGCGTCGGCGGCCAGCCATTGCCGGGCTTGCTGCTGCCAGTCGGCGGGTGGCGTTTCACCGGCCAATTCGTAGCGCCAGTGATTTTTGGCGAGGCTTTGTACGCAGTAGCACAGCGGCGGACCGGATGCCGATGGCGTTGCATCAAGCGCCGTTTGTGGTGAAAAAAGTAGGGTACGCTGTGCGTACCGTTCACTGCCGTCGAAGGTACGCACAGCGTACCCTACGCAGTCGGCTCCGCCCCTGTCGACGGCATCCCGCCGCGTCAGCAAAAAGCCCTGCCAGGCCGGCCGATAGGCTTCGATGCGTAGCGGCGTATGCTTGAATTCCGGTTGGCCGGACAGTGGATCGGTGACCGGGTTGACCAGGGCATTGACCAATGCCTGTCTGGCGTAGTGGTCGCTCCAGTGCATGGGCATAAAGACCGAGCCTTGGCGCTGCTCCCGGCTGACTTTGGCGCGCGCCAGCGCCTTGCCCCAGGGACTGGACAGCTGGACCAGCATGCCGTCTTGAATGTCGCAGCGCTGGGCATCCGCCGGGTGAATTTCCGCATAAGGCTCCGGCAAATGCCGGTTCAAACGCGGGCTGCGCGCGCTGCGCGTCATGGTGTGCCATTGGTCGCGGATGCGGCCGGTGTTGAGGATCAGCGGGTATGCGCTGTCCGGCGCATTTTTCGGAAGGTGTCCGGCCAGCGGCAGCAGGCGTGCCCGGCCTTGGGGCAGTAAGCGCGCCGTGCCTAGTCCGCCGGGCTGGACCGGCCATTGCACCGGTTGCAGCGCGTCGTAACCGGCCGCTCCCAACTCCGCCAGCGCCGCTATGTCGAACAGCCGCGTGCCGCCATTGCGGTAACCGGACAGCCGGGCGTGTTCGGCAAAGACGTGCCAGGCTGAGGGGTAGTCGAATGCTGCGTTCCAGCCCAAACGCTGCGCGACCTGGCAGATGATCCAGCCATCGGCGCGCGCCTCGCCGGGCGGGGGCAGAAAAGCGCGCTGGCGGGAAATGCGCCGTTCGGAGTTGGTGACCGTGCCGTCTTTTTCGCCCCAGGCCAGCGCCGGCAAGCGCACGTGGGC
>SCQD01000271.1 GCA_004299145.1 Methylococcaceae bacterium
GCCGATGCTTCCGAGTTGGCTCGGCTCAAGCGTAATCTGCTCAGCCAACTGGCTTTGATAGGTTTGTTGCCGGTGCTGGTGCTGGTCTTCGTGACCTTGCACGTCGGTACGATCGCGGGCGGCATCAGCTCCGCTTCCCGCATCGAAACCTTTGCCCGTTCCGCCCGAACCCACTACAAGGCGTTTGTCGACGGCGTGCTTGAAGCCGTCGACGTGGGATCGCTGCCATCCAACGCATTGACCCATCTGGAAGCCGCCGAGCACGATTTGCAGCGCCTGGCCGCCGAAGTGCAAGACGGCAAGGAATTGGTCGGCATGACCAACAGCCTGCAAGGCCAGTTGTCGGCCTTGCGCGCCGATAATTCGCTGACCGCCTTGCTGCGCTTGCGCACGGGGATCAACGAAGCCAATGTCGTGCTGGACCGCATCAGCCTCCGGCTGGAGGAACAGTCCAGCGCCCAGATCGAGACGATGGTGGCGACGAGCCGGACGCTGCGCTTGGTATCGTCCGCTTTCGTCGGCGTGATGCTGGTGTTGTGGGCGCTGATCGTGCGCTACCTGATCCGCCGCTTGACCATGCCTTTGGACTCGGCGATCAGCATTTGCAAGGACATTGCCGAAGGGCGGCTCAGCATCGATAGCCGGCGTTTGACGCGCAACGGCGATATCGGCGGATTGATCGCCAGCATCGACGTGATGCGCCGTAAATGGGCGGAAGTGGTGACCGCCTTGCGGGGCCAGACGCAAATGATGTGGCAAACTTCGCAAAATCTGGCCGTCCAGGTGAACGAGCTGGAAAACGACGCCAACGAGCAGAATATGGCCGCCGGTTCCATCGCCGCGACGGTCGAACAAATGTCGACCAGCATGGACGTCATCGCGCAACAGGCCAACGAGGCGAGCAATCATGCCGATGCTGGCGGCAAGGTGGCGGTGGCTTGCATGGACGCCATCGGTCTGGTCCGCGGCGAGGTGAAAGAGATCGCCACGATGATCGGCCTGGCGGCGCGCAACGTCAATGAACTCAACGCCAAGGCCGTGGGCATCGGCGGCATCGTGACCGTGATCCGCGAAGTGGCCGACCAGACCAATCTGCTGGCGCTCAACGCGGCGATAGAAGCGGCGCGCGCCGGTGACGCCGGCCGTGGTTTTGCCGTCGTCGCCGACGAAGTGCGCAAGCTGGCCGATCGTACCGGCGAGTCGACGCAATCCATTGCCTCCATGATTGCGGAAATGAAACTGGCGACGCAGCAGATCGTGGTCGGCATGGAGTCCAGCGCGGAGCGGGTACAGCGCTCGGTGGATCTGAGCCAGGATGCGGCGGCGCGCATGGCGGAAGTCCAGGTGATGTCCGAGTCGATCGCCAAGGTCATCGACGACGTGGACAATGCATTGCAGCAGCAGCGTCAGGCTGCGCTGGAAATCGAGCAGCGCATCATGTCCATCGTCAATTCAGCCGAAGGCCACGTCGCCACCGGCCGGAAGGTGGCGGAGTCCGCCGCGCTGATCAAATCCGTGGCGAGCGCGATCAGTGCCGACGTGGCTTATTTCAAGGCCGACAAAGCGACCGAGGCGTCGGATTTTTCGCTGTTCTGACTTGGGGGCATGCAATGCGGAAGTTGACGGTTTGGGTTGCGATGGGCGCGTGGTTGATGTTGCCGTCTTTGCAGGTCTGGGCACAGGACGCGGCGCAGTCAGCCATCTATCAGGCGCCGTATTCCTGGACAGATGACCAGGGAAAAGCCGTGTCACTCGCCGACTGGCGCGGCAAGCCGGTGCTGATGACCATGGCGTTCAGCACTTGCCGCAAGTTTTGTCCCATCACTTTGGCGCGGCTGGCCGAAGTCCAGAAGCTTTACGACCAGCGCGGCATCGACGCGGAATTCGTGGTGATTTCCTATGATCCTGCGGACACTTGGCAGAGTTGGGCAACGTTTCGCAAAACCCACCACTACGAACGCGCCAACTGGCATTTTCTGACCGGAGGCGTCGAGGCCACCAAGGCCATTTCACAGCTGCTGGGCATGGATTATTGGTTCTATGACGAGCACGTGCTGCACAACTTCAAAATCGTCCGCCTGGGTCCGACCGGCGTGATCGAGGCAACGCTGGGCTGGGATAATCAGGAGCGGGTCGAAACCCTGTTGCCGGCGCCGTAACCGCTCAGTCCCCCTCCTTTATCGATATAGATGGATGCAGACATTGGTGTCGAGCAGATAGATCATTTTTTTTGCAAATCCGTCTTACGAAATGCTTGATGCTGGAGTCGTTAATAAAAAAGGCGCTTTGCCGTACGGCAAAGCGCCTTTTTTTAGGGTGGAAGTTTCAGCGTTCCAGGTAGTGCAGCTTGCCGGGCTGGTCTTTCCAGTCGTCGGCGTCGGCCAAGGCCGGCTTGACTTCGCTGATGGTGGGCCAGATTTTCGCCAGTTCGGCATTCAAGGCGATGAATGCCTGTTGGTCCTTGGGAACTTCGTCCTCGGGGAAAATGGCGTTGGCTGGGCATTCGGGTTCGCACAGCGTGCAGTCTATGCATTCTTCCGGGTCGATGACCAGAAAGTTCGGCCCTTCGCGAAAGCAGTCGACCGGGCAGACGTCGACGCAATCGGTGTATTTGCACTTGATGCAGTTTTCGGTGACGACAAAGGCCATACTGAATTCCTAGTGAAAAGTGGCGAAAGGCGGCCATTTTAAATAACTTTGCCGGCTTTTCCAAAGCGAACCGGGTGCCTGGTTTATAATCGGCCGTGCCGACAGGCACGGTATCATGAACCAGGCGGCCCAGCCATGAAATTACAGCAATTGCGGTTTATCTTCGAAGTTTCCCGGCACAATCTCAACGTTTCCGCCACGGCGGACGATTTGTACGCCTCGCAGCCCGGCATTTCCAAGCAGGTGCGCTTGCTGGAAAACGAACTGGGGGTGGAAATTTTTTCGCGGCACGGCAAGCACCTGAGCGGAATGACGGCGGCCGGCGAGGCCATCGTGGCGCTGGCCGGCGAGGTGCTGGCCAAGGTGCAGGATATTCGCAGCGTGGCCGAAGATTACCGCGACAACCGCAAAGGCACGCTGTCCATCGCCACCACCCATACCCAGGCCCGCTATGTGTTGCCCACGG
>SCQD01000272.1 GCA_004299145.1 Methylococcaceae bacterium
TCAACCGATATAACAGGCGATCCTCGATTCAGAAAGTCTTGGACGGCGGCGTCAATGTATTCGAACTGTGCATTACGGTCTACAGGGTCCGTCCCTTCGTGCGTTTTACGATTGGACTGCATGCTGTAGCCAAGTTCGTCCAGAAGCAACAGTGCTTGCTCCCCCGTAGCCTAGCGACAAGGCGTCTGCTCCCAGGCACAACCTGAATGTACGCTCATCCAAGCGCTTGTCGAGCATTCTGTATTTCTTTGCCAGTTCTTCTTGAGCATTCATACCGCCAATATGGATGCAAACACCAACTTGTTCAAGTTATTTTGAATAGACTCCTAAGTACAAAAAGCATTGGAAGCCATTTGCGCGCCCATGGCTTCGCGTTTGTCTGGAAAGCTACCCTTGAAAAACGCGTCAATGCGTTGCGCCCAATGCCTGTATATTAAACTTTCCTTTTGCAATACAGCCTCAATTTCCGGCCTGTCGGTGGCAATAACTGTATCAGGCAAGTGTTTGTGATATGGGAAACTTGCCAAATCCGGAAAATGTGGCGTGGAGTCATACCGAAATACCAAGCGATTTCTCTCATCCTGGCAGTGGTAACGATAATCCAGATGCATAAGGTCATGGCCTGACAATATAACCGCCTCATGAATTTCCAATAAATACCCATGATCAAACCGTAACCGCAGGCGCAGGTTGACACGTTCCGGCGTCAGGATTTCCTCGACGTAGCGTTCGACATAAACAGGATCGCAACGAAGAACCGCCACTTCAACAGCAGCCAAATAACTCACAAGTGCTTCATGCAGCATTTTTTAGCTTCGCGTTCAATGCTTGGCGCAAATGAATATAGTGCTGGTAATCGTTCGCCCATTCCACGCAGGCTACGTCATCCGTCATTTGCCCTTGACTGTATTGATAATAAAACTCTTCCGAAGCCAGGTTATATTGCTTTTCAAGAAGGCTGAGCCGTTTGGTTACTTCGATCAGCGCATCCAGCGAGGATGAGTATTGAATTGTCTGTTTTCGCATAATGATTGCCTGGTTTATGGGGTAAGGCCGACTTCAGCGGCGTTGTAAGCGTTCAGCCCCTGGGGGCGCGGCCATCCTGGCCGCCGGGCGGGCGAGACGCCCGCGCTCCCAGGGGGGACGCATACGCGAACGATACACCTCCCTTCGTTCAGCGCAGTTATGCGCTCAGGTGAAATGCGCAACCTCAAATGGCGGAACTTCACACTATACCATGCGGAAAATCCACTTGGCATAACGCCAGGTGATTTGAAAATCATGCAGGATGGGTGAAGGCGATAATCGCAACCCATCGTAGCGGCGCTGGGATTATCCGTCGATTTCGCCAGGTAATGCGGCACCGCAAAACCCTAAAAGCCGGCCATTAGGTTAATCGCCGGTTTATCGCTGTTTGATGGGTTATGGCGTCCATGCCACCCACACTCATGCTACTCGCTTTAGGTGATGGCCGAGCAGGCGCGGCTCACGCCAGGGTCAAACCAAAGCGCTCGGCCAGCGCGGCATAACGTCGGCGGATTTCCGCGGCATCTTGTAGCAATGCCAGCAGGGCTTTGGTTGCACGCGAATCGCCGATAGCGCCCAAGGCTTCCACGATGGCTAGCCGGGTATTCGCAGGGCTGCCAGCGCTTGGGGCGTGCATTCCGCTTGGAAAATCTCATTCAACCCGCGTAGCGCCGCGCTGTCGCAACCCGGATGGCCGCCTCCTCGTAACGGTCTATATACCGCCGAAACGTCTTTTCACACACCCCCAGCAGTCTGGCCGCCTCCTCCTGCGTCAGCCGCCGCGCTCGCCAATCACCGTATGCTTCTTCGAACCTCATCTTCCGGGTCTCTTCTCGCCATTCCGTCCGTCTCATCGCCACCTCGTGCTGGCTCTATGAAACCGGACAGATTACGTGCTACTACCCCGGACAGTTTATTTGCTCGCAACACTACGCGGTTACAGAGGTGCCATCGCCTGTGAGTTCCCCGTAGTAATACCACTTGCCGTCCACATTCACGGGCAGGATGAGTTTGCCGTAGGCGGCCCGAGGTCGATGACTTGGCCGTAAGGTGATTCCGCCACATCCGTCACCGTGCTGCCACTGTCGGTGACCAGCGCCGGCGTCGGGGCGATGGAAACCCGCGTGTCGCCCTGGATGTCGAGCATGTTGCTGACCATGCCCGCATTGCCGGTGCCATCGGCGTTCGTCTGACCGAGCAGGCGCAAGTGCTCGACTTTGGCGGGCAGGGTGTACGCTGTGCGTACCCTCGAGGGCGTCGAACGGTACGCACAGCGTACCCTACGTTTTGTAACCCGTTCCGTAACGTTGTAGGAGCCATCGCGATTAAATTATGATTGGTCAACCTCAACAGCAATGCCGTGATGAAGGCTATTTACAAAAGGAAGCAATATCGACGCCGTTGTACGCTAAAATCGGCGAATTTTAAACATCCATTGCCTGCCGATGCGTTGAGTGTACATCAAACCCCTAAGCAGGACGGGGCTGGTACCGCCCCAAAGTTGGCATTCGCACCAAGCATGCGCGCTGTATGCTCCGGCTGATTCGTAAGGTACGCTATGCATACCTTGCAGCGCCAAAAGGCACACATCGTTTTTACACAATCAGGAAATCGACATGCCATTCTCCGTCCGTTTGACACCCAAGGAAGATGCATTGCTGGAAATCGCCAGCCCCCTGACAACACTCAGCAAAAGCCGCTTGGCGCGTCAGGCTATCGAGGAATTTTGCCGC
The DNA here is from genome assembly GCA_004299145.1 of Methylococcaceae bacterium. Lineage (GTDB taxonomy): Bacteria > Pseudomonadota > Gammaproteobacteria > Methylococcales > Methylococcaceae > Methylogaea. The sequence continues at coordinate 2,760 of SCQD01000272.1, forward strand.
CGTTTGCAACGCGAGGAGCAAAGTGCCTTTGATCGTTATTGGTTGTGACATTTAACATCCCCACCCCCAGCTACCACGCCATTCCCCTCGTCATCGCCCTGGTGCTGGGATGCTCCGTGTGTTTGTCGGTGCTCGGCCTGAACAGCCTCGGCGCTTTCCAGGATTTCGAGCTGACGTTTTACGATTTGCTGCTTAGCCGGCGCGCGGTGTCGGCTCCTCCCCTCGACAGCCGCGTCACCCTGGTCGCCGTCGACGAGGCCGATATCGCCAAACTTCAGCAATGGCCGTTTTCCGACAGCACGCTGGCCAAAGCTTTGCAGCAGGTGCTGGACCTCGGCCCACGCGCCGTCGGCCTGGATTTATACCGGGACCTGCCGGTGCCGCCCGGCAATGAAGCACTGACGCAGCTGTTCAGCACGCGCTCTGAAATCATCGTGATTCATAAATTCGGCGATGCGACTTCGCCCGAAGTGCCGGCGCCCAAGGCGATTCGCGCGGCCGAACAAATCGGCTGCAACGACCTGATTCCCGACGGCAACGGCGTGGTGCGGCGCGGCCTGCTGTATTTCGGCGCCGGCGATCCGCCCTGTTACGCCCTGGGTTTGCGGTTGGCTTTGTCTTACCTTGCCCCCAAGGGCATCACCGAAGCGCCCGATCCAGCACACCCGGAAATGCTGCGTCTGGGCAACACCACCCTGCCTCCGTTCGAAGCCGACGACGGCGCTTACATCGACGCGGACGCCCAGGGCTATCAATTCCTGCTCGATTACCGCCGGCCGGTTGGAACCCTGCCGCGTTACTCGCTACGCGATTTATTCGAAGGACGCGCCGACCCCGCCGATTTCGCCGGCAAAATCGTGCTGCTGGGCATAGACGCTGAAAGCGTTAAAGATCATTTTTTCACGCCCCGTAAAACCTGGTACGAGGCCAATGTGCGCACGGCGGGGGTGGAAATACACGGCCTCATCGCCGATCAATTGCTGAGAGCTGCGCTCGACGGCGATCACCCGACCACGGCCTTGCCGGCGGCGGTGGAAGCCGCGTGGGTGTTGTTCTGGTGCTTGCTCGGCATCGCCGTCGGGTTGCGCGACCAGCCGCTGTGGGTGTTCGCCGCGCTGCAATCGGCCGGGCTGCTGGTCGACGGGCTGGTGGTGTACGGCCTGTTCATCGACGACTTGTGGTTGCCGATCATTCCTTCGGCCTTGGGCTGGCTGTTGTCCACCACCTTCATCACCGCCTGGGAAGCCCACGAAGAAAAAGCGCAACGCCAGGCGCTGATGAACCTGTTCGCCCGCGCCGTCGACCCGCGCATCGCCGAGGAAATCTGGCGCCAGCGCGAAACGCTGTTGAGCGGCGGTCGGCTGGCGCCGCAAAAAATCGTCGCCACGGTGTTTTTTTCCGACCTGGTCGGCTTTACATCGATCGCGGAAAACATGGAACCCGGCGTGTTCGTCGCCTGGCTCAACGAATACCTGGACGCCATGACCGGCATCATCAACCGGCACGGCGGCGTGGTCATCCGCTTCATCGGCGACGCCATTCTGGCGGGCTTCGGCGTGCCCATTCCCCAGAACGCCGAAGCGGACATCGCCCGCAACGCCGCCAATGCCGTGGCCTGCGCGCTGGACATTCAAAAGGAACTGGCGCGTTTGAATGCCGTCTGGCAAGCGAAAGGCCAGCCGGTCGCCGCCATGCGCATCGGCATCAACACCGGGCAGGTGGTGGCGGCCAGCGTAGGCAACCTGGAACGCTCCGAGTACACGATTTACGGCGATGCCGTGAACACGGCCTCCCGGCTGGAAAGCTACGACAAAGACAGCTTTCAGCCGGATTTTCTGGCGGCGCCGTGCCGGATTCTGATCAGCGACGCCACCAGCCGCTATCTGGCGCCCGGCCTGACCAGAACCTACGTCGGATCGATCGCGTTCAAGGGTAAGACCCAGCAAACCGGCGTATTCAGCTTAAGCTGATTGCAACGATAAAGCGCTACACCGCCTGCAAATTGGCGACGCTCAGCATCAGCCACTTGCTGCCGGCATCGCTGAAATTCACCTGTACCCGCGTTTGTGCACCATCCCCTTCCAGATTCAATACCACGCCTTCGCCGAACTTGGCGTGACTGACGCGCTGTCCCAGCTTTAAACCGGCGCCGGCGGCGGCAGCCGGAAAGGCAGCAAAATGTTTCATCCATTCCTGTGGGTCTCGGAGTCCTCGCGAACGAGGGTATTCTGGGTCTTCTTCGCGATC
>SCQD01000273.1 GCA_004299145.1 Methylococcaceae bacterium
TGACTTCTCCTCTGCCTGTTTCAAGTGGTGGTTAACTTCTCCCACTTTGGCACATCGCGATGCCGTTTGGGGAGGGGAGGAGTCCATGCCATTATCCTATAATCTTTGCGCATCTTATGGCCTTTATGTTCAGGCCGGCGCGCCGCGCATGTTTTTCGCCAGCGTGGAAATAGGTTTTTAAACCATCGGGGAAATCCCCGGCTATGCCTGGGGTGATTACTTCTGTATATTCGCTATCCAGAGAAATTCCCATGGGCCGGCAAACGCAATGCCCGATACCCGTTTGCTTTACCGTCAAACGCCGAGCGGAGCCTGGGGGGAACAATTTAGCTTACCGAAACCCGTATCATGAATTTTGATGAGGCCTTAAACAGCCATACCGAGTGGAGAATCATGCTCCGTAATGCCGCCACTTTGCGCAAGCAGGTGGATCTGGCCGCCATCGAGCGCGACGATGCTTGTGTCCTTGGTCGATGGCTGGGCGAGGAAGCCAAGCGCCTGTATGGCGAGACGGAGGCGTACCAGGACTTGCTGGCCAAACACCTGGAGTTTCACAAGCAGGCCGGCATCGTAGGGCGGGCGATCAACGGCAGGCAGTACGAAAAAGTGCACGAGATGCTTAAGTTGAACAGTCCTTATATGCGGGCCGCTGATGCCGTCGGCCTGGCAATCATCAGAATGAAGTACGTCGTTAAGTAGTCCGTAGGCTGTCGATTCGGCGAGACCCGGCGGTGGCGCTCGTAAATCAAGGCCGACTTTCGGTAATGGCGGCGGTCTGCGGTTTATCGCAAGGATCGGCTGCCGCTGCGCGATGGGGCGATCAGCCGGGCCGTCGACTGACGGCATGACCGCCAAGTGTATCTCCAAGCCCCGGAATTCCTTACAATGTGCCGCCCACGACCGGTGGGTTCCCAACTTTCGCCCGGCATGGCCAGACGCTCCAACGACGACCGACGCTCCTCTCTCCCCTTCACGGCCAACCGTGGTTTGCTCGCCACCCTGCTGCAACTGTGCACGGAACGTTTTCGGCGCCTGTATTTCCGCGCCGTGGAGTCGGTGGGCTACCACAAGCGCGACATACTCATCAGCCGGGTGGAAAACGCCAGGGATAGCTTCGAAGAGGCCAAGGACCAGTTCCAGAGTGCGCTGGAAAAATTCACCTTCCTTACCAATTTTCACGGCGGCAACCTGGAAAACCTCTACGGTGATCTCAAGGCGGAATTCGATTACAGCCTGGCCAAAGCCAATGGCGTGCGCGACCGCATCAGCGCCATTCAGATGGTGGGGGATGCCTTGTTCGAGGAGTGGCGCCAGGAGCTGGACGAATACACCAACCGCTCGCTCAAGGCCAGCAGCAAGCAGCAATTGCGCGTCACCTATCAGCACTACACGCAGCTGGTCAGCGCCATGCGCAAGGCCGAGTCGCGCATCGATCCGGTGCTGGCGGCGTTCCACGATCAGGTGCTGTTCCTTAAGCACAATCTGAACGCCAAGGCCATCGCTTCACTGGAGGACGAGCTGAGCATGATCAGCGTCAACGTGACCGGTCTGGTGCAGGCCATGGAACGCTCCATCAGCGAGGCCAATACGTTTATGGCGTCGTTCAGCCGGCAAAAAAGTTTGCCGGCGGGATAAAGCCGAGCAGATAAAACCACAAGGCTATTGTTTTTTAACTCCCTCACCCCAACCCTCTCCCTGGGGGAGAGGGAGCCCGAAAACCCCAGTTCCTGGGTGCCATTCGGCGTCGGCACGGCGCTGGAGTCTCTCCCGCGGGGAGAGCGAAGCGAGGGGCCGGGGGATTTTCGGTGGCGCCCCCGGCAGGTTCCTGGGTAGGGAGAGGGAAAACTGTCGCCATGCTTTACCCGCTCGACGCCGTATCTCCAATAAACTTACCCGACCAGAAAATTGCGCATCATGCCCAGTTCTTCGTGTTCCAGATTGTGGCAGTGGTATAAGAACAATCCCGGAAAATCATCGAAGCGTTTCAGCAACGTGACTTTTTCGCCGGGCATGACCAGCACGGTGTCTTTCCAGCCTTCGTCCACAAAGCCGTCCTTGACCGTGGCATAGCCCTGCGCCATGGCGGGATTGATGTCGCGGCGCAGTACTTGAAACGGCTGGCCGTGTATGTGCATGGGATGGGCCATGTTCATCATGCCGTGCCCTGCGGTGTAGCCGTTGTCGAACTCGATCACTTGCAGGCTGTTGAGCGGAATTTTTTCTTCGGGTGCGACATCTTCCATCGAGAAAGTTTTGCCGTTCAAGCGCCAGCCCATGTGTTGCATGGTCAGCGCGATATGGCGCGGCGCCTGGGCGTTGGCGGCCTCTTCGCGGCGATAGCGCTTGATGGTTGCCAGGCGCGGCGGCAAGGTTTGTGGGTGATGTTCCTGCTCCATGACGTGGACGCGGAACAGTTCATAACCATCGCCCAGCGGCAAAGTGACGGGGGACATCATGCCGTCTTTGCTTGCTTCCCGCGCATGGCCGAGGTGCTCGCCGCCGCCCGACGGTCCACGGCTGTGCCCCATCATGCCGCCGCCCATCATTCCCATCCCGCCGTCGCCGTCTCGGCTTTCCTTCATGCCATGATTCATGCCGCCATCGCCGCTGTTTTGGCCGCCCATCATGCCGCCGCCGTGTTCGCCCATCATGCGTTCGTGCATGGCCGGCAATACGCCGTGGAACGGCAGGCTGCGCATGACCATCTCGCTGCCGACTTTGCGGTCGGAAAAATCCGCCCACAAGTCCACCCGTTCGCCGGGCGCCAGCATGAGGTAACTACGGGTCGCCGGTCTTTCCAGCAGGCCGCCGTCGGTGCCGATGACGGTCAGCGGCGTGCCGTCATCCCAGCCCAGCTTGTAAATGCGCGAGTTGGAAGCATTGACCACCCGCAGCCGGTAGGCGCGCGTGTTCACCGGCAGTACGAATTTGGGATGGCCGTTGACCAGGATGCGCTCGCCCAGAAAGCCCATCATGCGCTCGCGCATGTGGCTGATGTAGCGGAACTGGTTGTCGGCGTCGAAACTGCGGTCCTGGATTACCACCGGTACGTCGTAAGCGCCGCTGGGCAGGTTCAGCGCCTGTTCTTCGCTGTCGTTCACCAGCATCAGCCCCGCCAGGCCCCAATATACCTGGTGCCCCGTGGCGTTGTGGGTGTGGGCGTGATACATGTAAGTGCCCGCCGGGTTGAGCACCTCGAATTCGTAAACGTAAGTATCGCCCTGCTCTATGCCCCACATCGGATGACCGTCCACGGCTTGCGGCACGTGCATGCCGTGCCAGTGCACGATGTTGTCGGTGGGCAGCTGATTGCGGAAGTTGATGCGCACTTTCTGGCCTTTGCGCAGTTGGATCAAATCGCCCAGGTAGCTGCCGCGCAAGTCCTTGACCGTCCCCTCCGGCCCTTTCAGCAGCTTGGCCTCGTAGGTCCAGGCGGCGGTTTCCTTGCCGGGCAGGATGGGCACCGTGATTTCCCTGGCGATCAAATCCAGCTCCATGTCGGGATGAAAATCCGGCGAGGCCTTGCGCGTGGGGTAAAAGCGGCCGGGATTGGCGATGGCCCCGATGGGCAATGCCCCGGCCAAAGCGCTGAACGCAACCGTGCGCAAAAATTGCCGGCGCGAGTTATGCGAAACAGATGTCATGGTAGCCCCCTCGTTTATGTGATGATCGCAGCAATACTAGCTCATGGCCTGCTCAGACGGCGAATTATTCAGGAAGCCTTAGTCATTCCGCTTCGCGGCGGCTTTCAAGAAGCCTTATTTATTCCGCTTCGCGGCGGCTTTCCGCGCCGGCTCAATTCGCATTTCCGCACGTTCATAGTAAGATTTACAGCTCGGCACAATGCCATTTCGCGCAGTAACTTCCTTTATTAAAGCCAGCCCATGTCCAGCCATTCCATTCAAAGACGCTCCACCACCGGCGTAACCGTCGGCAACATCCAGATCGGCGGCGGCGCCCCGGTGGTGGTGCAATCCATGACCAATACCGATACCGCCGACGTGGCGGGCAGCGTCAAGCAGGTGCTTGAACTGTTCCGCACCGGCTCGGAATTGGTGCGCCTGACCGTGGACAAGGAAGAAGCCGCCCGCGCTATCCCCGAAATCCGCAACAAGCTGGAACAGCAAGGCTTCAACGTGCCGCTGGTCGGCGATTTTCACTTCAACGGCCACAAACTGCTGGAAAAATACCCGGACTGCGCCGAAGCGCTGGCGAAATACCGCATCAATCCCGGCAACGTCGGCAAGGGCAGCAAGCGCGACCCGCAGTTCGCGCAGATGATCGAATTCGCCTGCCGCTACCACAAACCGGTGCGCATCGGCGTCAACTGGGGCAGCTTGGATGAAGCGGTGCTGACGCGCCTGATGGATGAAAACCGCGCGCTGCCAAATCCGCGCGATTTGGTGGAAGTGCAGCAGGACGCGGTGATCACCTCGGCCATCGAAAGCGCGGAAAAAGCGATGGAGTTGGGCTTGGCCAAAGACCAGATCATTTTGTCCTGCAAAATGAGCGGCGTGCAGGAACTGATCGCCGTCTACCAAAGCCTGGCCGCGCGTTGCGACTATGCCTTGCACCTGGGACTGACCGAAGCCGGCATGGGCTCCAAAGGCATCGTGGCCTCCACCGCCGCGCTGGCGGTGCTGTTGCAGCAGGGCATCGGCGACACCATCCGCATTTCGCTCACCCCGGACCCGGGCGGTGCGCGCACCCAGGAAGTCATCGTCGCCCAGCAGATTTTGCAGACCATGGGCCTGCGCTCGTTCACGCCCATGGTGATTTCCTGCCCCGGCTGCGGCCGCACCACCAGCGATTACTTCCAAACGCTGGCCCAGCAGATTCAAGCCTATTTGCAGGACAAAATGCCGGAATGGCGCGGTAAATACAAAGGCGTGGAAGACATGCACGTGGCGGTGATGGGCTGCGTGGTGAACGGCCCCGGTGAAAGCAAAAACGCCAATCTGGGCATCAGTCTGCCGGGCACCGGCGAATCGCCGGTGGCACCGGTCTACGAAGACGGCGAAAAAACCGTCACCCTCAAGGGCGACAACATCGCCGCCGAGTTTCAGGCCATCGTCGAGCGCTACGTGGAAAATCATTACGCGCCGAAGGACGGCGTGTAACTGTGCGCCTGTCTGGCGCGTTGATCGACGGGCGCGCTTTATCTGACCGCAAAACCGGAATAACCGCCGCTCGCCGTTTCATCCAGCACTTCCAGATTGTCGACGCGGGCATGGCTGGGGCCTCGCCGGCACCAGTCCAAAAATGCGGCGACGGCATTGGCATTGCCTTCAGCGACGATTTCCACCCGGCCATCCGCCAGATTTTTCACCCAGCCCGTCAAGCTCCGTGACTGCGCCTGTTCGCAAGCGGTAGCGCGATAGCAAACCCCTTGCACCCTGCCGGATACCCATACGTGCACTTTTCTCATCGTCATCAACCTTTGCTTGGTCGTTTCAATCCACCAGCACCGCCATGAGGGTGTGGCCGTTGTCTTTGAGCCAGCGGCGCTGCTCCCGATAGTGGGGCAAGTGGTCCTCCACCAAGGCCCAGAATGGCTGGGCGTGATTTCTGTGGCGCAGATGGCACAGTTCGTGGACGACCACGTATTCCAGCGCGGCAGGGGGGGCCAGAATCAAGCGCCAGTTGATGTTGATGTCGCCGCGTGGCCCGCAGCTGCCCCAGCGGGTTTTTTGGTCGCGCACGGCGATGCGGCGTGGATGCAGGCCGTGCCGGCCGGCGTGTTGCTGTATGACGCGCTGGACTTCACCCGCCACCTGGCGCCGATACCAGGCTTCCTGGCGGGTTTTGAGCCACTGCCGGCGCGCGGCAGTGTCGAGCCCGGCGGGTATACCGATGACAAACCGGCCGTGCAGCGGATCAACCAGGGCATCTGGCTGAAAATGCGGGTCAAACACCACGCGGCTGCCGCGCAGCTTGGCTTGTTCGGTGATGGCCAGAGGATAGTGCGTGCCTTGATACAGCATGTGCGTATCACAGGCGGGCTGGCGGATGGCGATGGCGGCGCGTCCGGCCAACTCGGCCAGTTTGTTCGTCGCCCATTGCCAGTGTCCGGCAATAAACGCTTCCACGCTGGCCGGCGGCATGGCCGACGGCACAACCACCTCTATGCGGTCGGGATAAACCGCGATGCGTGCCCGCTTGGCCCTGGCGCTGCGCCGCAGGCGATAACCGCCGGGCGAAGGCTCGGGCCGGCCCCGGCGGGGGAATAAAGACTGCCACAGCCGCAGCAACGGAGAATCACCTGCCGCCAAGCGGGACGGAAGTTGAGCCCATGGCATCAATCCTCTTCTTCATCGATTTGTGAGTTGGCATTGCCCAACTGGTTCAAGGTATTTCTGGTCTGCCTGAGCCATTTATCCACGGCAATGGTGGTGTCGGATTTTTTCTCCGCGTTGAAATTCCAGCCACGCTGGGTTTCGTTGATCGCCGCGCCCAGTTGAAAACACACTTCCCGCAGCAACGTCAGAATTTCCCGCAATGGCTCGGTTTCACCGACGAATTTTTTCACGGACTCTTCACAGTCGTCCGGCTGCACGCCGGCATCCAGCAATGAGTACTGAATTTGCGTGATGCGCTCAAACAGGCGCCGGGCGCGCTCCATGGGGTGTTCGTCCAGCGTGGGCCCCAGTTTTTTCCAGGCACGCATGATGCGTGTGACCATTCGGCAAAGCTGGCTGAGTTCGGCGGTATCCACGACGGCACCGGCCAGATCGGTCTTGATGGGGCTGATTTGGGTGATCATGCGCCGCAGCAACGCGTGTACCGCCTTGACCACATTATCGTCAAGGTTGGAATTACACGACTTGAATAAAGTCGCCACCTGGGCTACCGGCTCTTTCTGACAGATTGCCGTCACCACTTCCGCCACCGCCAGGATGCGCCCCAAATGCCCCAGCTTGTTACCCGAAAACCCCTGGGGATAACCGCTGCCGTTCATGCGCTCGTGGTGTTCCAATACCGCTTTTGCCACCGGTATGGGGATTTCCGGGCACTGGTTGAGTATGGCGAAAGCAATCAGTGGATGCGTGTAAATCTCGCGCCATTCCGTTTCGCTCAGTTTGGTTTTAGCTTGGTACAACTGCGGGTTGATGTGCAGCTCGCCCAGATCGTGCAACAGCCCGGCGGTCGCCAGCATGGTCAGCAGCGGGCCGGCGACGCGCAGCTCGCTGCCGATGGCCACCGCCATCATGGCAACCTGGATGGAATGATCGAACAGGTCCGGCAGGCGTCGTTGCATGACCGTCAGTTTGTTCAACAACACGATACTGAGTGCCACGTGGCTGATGGTATTAACGGCCAGCTCACGCTGCGGCAACGACTTGCACAATGCCTGCAAGTAAGGCGTTTGCTTGATCAACAGCCAGATGCGCGCAATCACGTCGCTCATTTCCAGCCGATGGCTGACAAAGATCAGATCGTCCAACGGTTTCTGCAGTTTGTGCTTACGCAGCAGGTCGTAGATATGGGGATTGAACACCGTGTCGCGCTCCAGCAACATCATGTTTTTATCGGTAAGGACGTTGTCTATAAAAACAATTTTTTCCGTTTTACTGAGTTCTATAACGTGTTCCAGATAAAAACGATCGTACGATGCGAGCATGAAATTAAAATCCTGAACCAAACATAGAAGCCGAACGGGCATGCTCACCATTGTACGACAAAGACCTTTTTTTTAGGGTCTTCCGCTTTACCCCGGCATTTTTGATACCATGGCGCGCGCGGAGCTATCACAACATCCAACTCGAATAAGGTAGCGGTAATGGACTTTCTCATCGGACGCCAACCCATTTTTGACCAAAAGCGGAAAATGGTTGCCTACGAGCTGTTGTTTCGTGGCGCAGACGGCGCGGGCGAGCTGTTTCAAGGCACGCTGGCCAGCAACCAGGTGATTCTGGACGCCTTGCTGCAATATGGCCTGCCGCGCGTCATCGGCGACTGCAAAGCATTCATCAACTTCACGCGCGACAATCTGCTGGAAGGCACGGCCATGCTGCTGCCCAAGGACAGGGTGGTGATCGAGATACTGGAGGACGTGGAAGTGGACGCCAAACTGATCGCCGCGGTGCAACGCTTGCACGATGCCGGCTATACCATTGCGCTGGATGATTTCGCCTATCACGACCGCTTGCAGCCGCTGCTGCCCTTGACGCATATCGTCAAACTGGACGTCATGCTGGATACGCCGGAATCGCTGGCGCGCAATCTGGACGTGCTGCGTCCTTACGACAACATCAAGCTGCTGGCGGAAAAAGTCGAAACCGAAGCGCAGCACCAGCAATACCGCGACCTGGGCTGCCGCTATTTTCAAGGCTATTTTTTCGAGTATCCCAAGCTGGTCGGCGGCAAGCGCGTGGACGGCGCCAAGCACGCCGCCTTGATGCTGCTGGCGGAAATCAACAAAACCAACCTGGATTTCGACCGCCTGTGCCAGATCATCGCCCGCGACGTGGGCTTGAGCTACAAGCTGCTGCGCTATATCAATTCGGCCTATTTCAACCTGTCCAGCAAAGTGGAGTCCATCAGCCGCGCGGTCATGTTGCTGGGGCTGCTGGAATTGAAGCGCTGGGCCAGCCTGATTGCGCTCTCGCAAGCCTCGGGCGGCAAGAGCGACGACCTGGTGCTCACCGCCCTGGTGCGCGGCAAAATGTGCGAGCATCTGGCCAAAGCCGCCGGCGTGGGTGAAACGGAAGCCTATTTTCTGGCGGGCCTCATGTCCGTTTTGGACCGTTTGTTGGAAATGCCCATGGAGGATGTGCTGCAAGGCTTGCCGCTAACGGATAAACTGCTTGCCGCGTTATTGCACCGGGACGGCGAGCTGGGAGATGCTCTGGCCTGCTCCCTGGCTTACGAACTCTGGAACATAGAGCAAATCCACTACAAACAACTGGACATCGGCGTGATCGGCGAAATTTTTCTGGAAAGCGTGGACTGGGCCAACAACGTGGCCGCCAGTCTCCAGAAGAACGGCTGATTCCGCGATGCCACTGCCATTGACCTGATACATGCTCAAATCCCTACCCAATCAAACTTTGGCCCTGGCCGGCCTGGCCCAGGCGGTCTATCTGGTCCAGCAAATCGCCCGCAACGGTCGCGCGGATGAAGGCGCCATGGAAGCCAGCATCCACAGCCTGTTTAAAATCGACGCCGTGGACGTGCCGGACGTATACGGTGGCGTGGCAAACGTACACCTGGGCCTGCGCCAGTTGCTTAAGCAATTGGGTGGCGCTGAAATGGACCCCGAGGTCACCGGCTATGCCGCCACCTTGATGGTGCTGGAACGCAAGCTGATGAGCGACGGCAAAATGGTGGACGCGGTGCACCATGGCGTCGAACGCATCGCGCTGCTGGCCGACACTTGCCCTTCGGTGCTGGACAGCACGGTCATCGGCGAACTGGCCACCTTGTATCAGCAGACCATCAGCACCTTGATGCCCAAAGTCCGCGTCGGCGGCGAACAGAAGTATTTGTGCCAAACCCACAACGCCGAACGTATCCGCGCCCTGTTGTTGGCGGGATTGCGCTCGACGGTACTGTGGCGCCAGGCCGGCGGTACGCGCTGGGCCTTGCTGTTTCAGCGCCGCAGGATTGTCGGCGTCGCCCAATTCCTGCTCAACCCGGCACAGGCGTAACCCTCCATGCCCACCTCAGCGACTGTGCCCGTGTACATAGACCAAACCCCGGCTCTGGCGGATTTCTGCCAAGCCATTGCCGGCTGTTCCTGGTTGGCGATGGATACCGAGTTTTTGCGCGATAAAACGTATTATCCGCAGTTCTGCCTGCTGCAAATCGCCGCCGGCGACCAAGTGGCCTGCATCGACCCGCTGGCCTTGACGGACCTGGGACCGCTGCTGGAAATTCTGTACGATCCGAACATCACCAAAGTACTGCACGCCGCCCGCCAGGACATGGAAATTTTTTACCATCTCCATGGCAAGCTGCCTTCGCCGGTGTTCGACACCCAGATTGCCGCGCCTTTGCTGGGCATAGCCGATCAAATCGGCTATGCCGGGCTGGTGCAGGAACTGTTGGGCGCACAACTGGAAAAAGGCCACTCCCGCACCGACTGGTCGCAGCGCCCGCTCAACGCCGAGCAATTGAAATACGCCGCCGACGACGTGATCTATCTGGCCAGGCTGTACCCCAAGATGCTGCAACGCCTGGAAAAACTGGGCAGGCTGGATTGGCTGACCAGCGATTGCCAAGCGCTGTGCGAACCCGATGTGTACGAAAACCCGCCTGAAACCGCTTGGCTGCGATTAAGCGGGGCGTACAAAATGAAAGGCGCGGCTTTATCGATCATCCAAACCCTGGCCGCTTGGCGCGAACGCACCGCTCAGCAGGAAAATCTGCCGCGCGGCTGGGTGTTGAAAGACGACGTATTATTCGACCTGGCGCGCCTGCAGCCCAAAACCCCGGTGCAGCTGCAAACCTTGCGCGCGCTGGCGGAACGCACCGTCAAACGCCACGGCGAAGAAATCTGCGCGCTGGTGCGTCAGGCGCTGGCGCAACCGCCGCAGGCATTGCCGCAAAAATCCCGTCCCTCGCTCGGTACGCCGGACAAGGAAGCTTTACTGGATTTGCTCGGCGCCGTGGTGCGCCTGTTGGCCGAACGCCACACGCTGAATCCTGCCGTCGTGGCCGGACGTAAAGACCTGGAAGCCCTGGCGGCGGGAGAGGCTGATTGCAAACTGCGCGAAGGCTGGCGTTACCACTTGGTGGGCGCTGAATTGGAGGCCCTGTTGCGCGGCGAACACCAGTTGAGCGTCAGCGATGGCCGCTTACTGTTGGAGCCGCGCTTGGCGGCCAAGTAAAAACAGTGGCGATGACGAGCAGCGATGTAATCGTTCACGCCCCCCACCTTTGTCCCCCTCTCCCGCCGGGAGAGGGCTGGGGTGAGGGCATAAAAAGCAGGGGGCGTGAACGATTACCCAGCGATTATTTATCGACGGCTAAGGAGTAAAACCATGCAAAGCGCGACACCCGCCCCCGGCCCCATCAAGCATGACAGCCGGCGTGATGAAGAAGACACGCCGGCACCATCCAATAAATCCATCAACAGCAGCGCGTTGATGATAGTCGCGGCCATGTTGCTGGTCTGGTCGGTGGGCTTCGTCGAAGGCATCCTGGTGCACATGCTCATAAAACAGGAGGCCGACGACCAAAGAAAAATCGACGTACTGGAAAATACCGCCGCTCAGGACAAAAAACGGATTGCCGACCTGGAAAAAACCATGGAGCAAGCCGCGCAAACGATGAAGGACATGGCAAGAGCGGCGGCACAAAATGCGCCGGCCGCCAACACGGAAAAACCTGCCGGGACCAGCCCGTAAGCTGTCGGGAGGCGACGTGAGTTTGCGCCTGGTTCATGAGTAATCGTTCACGCCGCCCACCTTTATCCCCCTCTCCCTGCGGGAGAGACTCCAGCGCGTTGCCCGCGCCGAATGGGGCCCAGGAACCTGCCGGGGGCGCAGCCGCTAATCCCCCTCTCCCCGCGGGAGAGGGCTGGGGTGAGGGCATTAAAAACGCGCCCCCGGCAGGTTCCTGGGTAGGGAGCCGGCAGGTTCCTGGGTAGACTCCAGCAGGGGGGCGTGAACGATTGCGTTCATGACAAGCGCACGCGCGGGTCGGCCAGGGTATAGGAAATATCCGTCAACAATAAACCCACCACGTACAGTACCGAGCCCAAATACACCATGGAACGGACGATGGCGAAATCCTGGCGGTTGATGGCGTCGATGGTGTAGCTGCCCAGACCGGGTATGCTGAAAAACGACTCCGTCAATAAACTGCCCATGAATAAAAACGGAATCAACACCACCACGCCGGTAAGTATGGGAATCAAGGCGTTGCGCAATACGTGGCGAAACAAGACCTGCACGTCGGACAAGCCCTTGGCGCGGGCGGTGCGCACATAATCTTTTTCGGCCTCTTCCAGGAATATGGCGCGATACCAGCGCACGCCGGAACCGATGCCGGAAACCACGCCGATGAGTATGGGCAATATAATGAACTTGATCGCGCCCAACCCGTCGCTATAGCCGGATATGGGTACGAGTTGCAGCAGCTTGGCGATGACGAATTGCCCGCCGATAATGTAAAACAGCGATGAGATGGACATGAGTATCACGCACAACACCATGCTCCAGAACTCCAGATAAGTCCGGCGGAAAAATACCACCAGCAGTGCCAAGCTGATGTTGACCGTCACGCCGAAAATGGCCGAGGGCACGGAGATGGCTAAAGACGGCCACATGCGTTCCTGAATGTCGTTGACGATATTGCGCCCGGTATCGGACTGCCCGAAACGGAACAGCATGAGGTTGACCGATTTTTGATAAAAAATCGTCTGGCCCAGGTGTGCCGCGCCTTGCGCCTTATCGTTCCAGAACAGCGGCAAATCATAGCCGCGCTCGTGTTTCCACTTTTCCACCGCTTCCTGGGTTACGTGTTTTTGCCCCAATTGCATGCGCGCCATGTCGTCGGGGCTGTTGACCACGAAAAACAGCAAAAAGGTCAGCAGGTTGACGCCTATCAATAAAGGGACGGCGTACAGCAGGCGGCGGATCAGGTATTGAATCATGCGTTATTTAACCCTGGCGTGAGGAATATTGGGACTGGCGGGATCGGCGGTAATTTCCCGGCGGCTGGGAGAGATAACCAAGTCCATGTCTTCCATGGGCACGGCGCCCAGCAACACTTCGTCCCCCAGTACCAGCGCGCCGACATAACAGAAGCGATTGGCGAAACGCACCCGGATCGGTCCCACGTAGGGCACTTTAAGGCTGCGCCCGTCTGCCACCGAAACTTCCCGCTCCGATTCGGTTTCCAACGCCAACTGCAAGGCAATGTGTTCAGGAATACACAGCATCAATGCCCCGGTGTCCGCCAATGCTTTCACGCAAATCGGCTGTAACTCCGGCTGGCGCGGATTGCTCAATTCGATGTCGGCAAATATATGACCCATGGTTTCGCCTGCTTCCATAAAGACTTAACTATTCCGTAAATTGTTGTGGGTTTCAGTCCCTGTATTTTCCAATGTTTCCCGCAACTTTTTAAGCTCTATCGGCGATAGATGATTGATGATATCGCTCAGAGACAAACCTTTAAGTCGGTCATCGGGCGACAACAAACTCAAGTGATCCCGCACATAGTCTTTCTGAAAATCTTGCAATGTATAAGGCATATCTATGTTCTCCAGTCGATAGGTTTCAAACAATTGCTGCACGACGGTGCTCATCTCAGGTTGCCGTATGTTGCTTTAACGACAGATCTTTTTCGAGCTCCACCGTATACGGTGAACCCGTGAAAAAGTCCATCAACAACAAACCGAACAAACGGTGCCAATGGGTCATGCGTTGATCACAATACTTTTTCCGCCATGCGCCGCCGATAAGTCCACCAGGCCGGCGCCACCAGCGCCACCAACAGCACCAATCCCAGCCACAGCGGCCACACCACCGGCTGGTTCCACTGCGCTCTGGCGGCTGCGCGCCTTGCCGGGTCAAGTTTGCGGAATTTCATGTTGTTATAAGCCATGGTGGTAGGCTTGAGATTGCTGTACCAGCCGTGGTGCAGCGCGAAATCCTGCGGATGAAACGCGAATACCCAGGGCGCATCGTGGCGGGCGATTTCCTGTAATTGTGCAATTAACGCCATGCGCTCCGGGGTATCGTCCATATTGCGCATTTTTTCGTAGAGCCGGTCGAACTCCGGGTTCTGGTAATTGCTGGCATTTTCGCCGCCCTTACCCACCTTGGCATTGGCGCCGTGCAGCAAAAAGAAAAAGTTTTCCGGGTCCGGGTAATCGGCGTGCCAGCCCCAGACGTAAATCTGCGCATTGCCGTCGCGGATTTTTTGCTGAAAACGGTTGTAATCGGTGGTGCGGATCACCAATTGAATGCCCAGCTTTGCGTACTGCTTGCGATACCAGTTAAACAGCGACTTATCGTCGGCGCCGCCGCTGGAAGCGTCCAGGTACAACACCAGCGGCTGGCCGCCTGCGGCGTCGCGCCCGTCCGGATAACCCGCCTCCACCATCAAGCGCTTGGCGACATCCAGCGATTTACGGCGGGGTTTTTGCCCGTCCCATTCATACACGTAAGGGTTGATGCCGGAGGCGTCGTTGCTATAGCCAAACAAGCCCGGCGCCAATACGCCTTGGGCGGGTATGCCCCGGCCATTGAGAAAGATCGAAATAAACTCCTCGTAATCGATGGCGATGGAAATGGCCAGTCTGAGTTTGCGCCGGCTTTCGCTATAACCACCCACCACCGGGTCCAGCATATTGAATCCCATGTAATACACCGACGGCGTAATGGCGGTTTCCAGGCGCACGTCCTTGGCGCGCATATCGGGCGTCAATTCCGCTTCGCCGCGCTGGCTGAATTGAATGGCCTGGTCGAAGCTGTCGGAACTGACCCCGGAAGCGTCGTAATAACCCTGTAAAAACTTGTTCCAATAAGGGATGGTTTCTTTTTCGAGTATATAAACCACCCGGTCGATGAACGGCACGGCCTTGCCGGCATCGGCCAGCAGTCCGGCGGCGCGGTCTTCCGCCGGTGCTTCCGTGGGATAAAACTCGCCGTGAAAATTCGGGTTGCGCTGCAACACCATGCGCCGGTTGGGATTGTTTTCCTGCATTAAATACGGTCCGCTGCCGACCGGAAACCAGTCCAGGCTGATGTTTTTTTCGATCAGACCGGCCTGGCTGTAAAAGCGCTCCGCTTCCCAGGGCACCGGAGCAAAAAACGTCATCGCCAGCCAAAAACGGAACTGGGGGTATTTGCCTTTGATGCGGATGCGGTAGCGGTATTGGTCCAATACCTGGGCGCCGGCCAGGGGATAGGGCCGCAGGTCGAAATAGCCCGCCGGCTGTTTGGCGTAAGCCTGCGCCAGGGTTTTTTCCAGTTCGTCCAGACCGACGATGTATTGCTTCATCAATTCGGCCACCGGCGAATGGATTTTCGGGTGCACCAATCGCTTGATCTGGTTGACGTAATCTTCCGCCGATAATTCCCGCGCGTCGGTTTGGGGAAAATCGCCGATGCCGCGGATATGTTTCAGCTGATCCGCGCGCAAATCGTGGTAAAGGAATCCGCCGTCGGCGGTTTTTACGAAAGCGGGGTGGGGTTGATAGCGTATGCCGGGAATAAGGCGGATTTCATAGTCGCTGTAAGCGATGAGCGCCTCGTCGGCGTCTTTGGGCAAGGGGCGCTCCTGCTCGTCGCGGTAGGTGATCTCGGGCAGTTCCGCCGCCGCCGGGATCAGCGTATAGGGCTGTTTCAAAAAGTGGTATTGCAGCGGCGGTTCGTAAATCTGCGTGATGAGTTGCAGCTCGTTGACGTTATAGGACAGCGCCGGGTCCAGGTGCTTGGGCTGTTCGGAAAACGAGGAATACAGCGTATTGGCGCCGGCCTCCCCGGCTTGATACGGACTGTTCCACGGCTCGCCGCCGCAACCGGTCAACGCCGACAGCAGCCATACCATTACCCAGCTACCCCAGTACCGCATTGCTCGCCTTTGTTGCAAAAAGCACATTATGGCATGACAAGAGCACGAGCCGAGTGGGTCACGTCGAAGCACGCCTCAACCTGCTACAGGAGCAAAAAGTGAGCATTTCCATCCGCATCGACGATGCACTTTACGAAACCGCCAGAGCACGCGCCAAAGCCGAGATGCGTTCGATTCCGCAACAAGTGTCCTACTGGGCCAAAGTTGGACGCGCTGCGCTGGACAACCCGGACCTGCCTATCGAGTTCGTGCGCGATACGCTATTAGCCATGGAAGAGGAATCCGAGCCTTTCGAATTACCTGAAGCATGAGCGTGCAAAATTCGGGTCAGCCTGTCCGGCACTTCCGGCAAATTTAAGCAGCAAATCCTTAAATTTTTCATGAATTTGGGTTAGGCTTTGTCTGGCCGTCAATATGACGGCTTTTTCAAAGTCTTAACCATAAGGAGCTAGATCCATGAAAGCCGCCGCGAAGCGGAATAACCAAGGCTTAATTAAAGTGTTTACGCGTGGTTTGGTGGTGTTGTTTTTGGCTTTATTACCGCTGTGGGCCTGGGCGGAACCCCTGGACATCAACACAGCGACCGCCGATCAGTTGGCTGCGGCCATGGTGGGTGTCGGCAAAGCGAAAGCTGAAACCATCGTCAAAGACAGGGATGCGCACGGTCCGTTCAAATCGGTGGAAGATATGGAACGGGTACAGGGTATCGGTAAAGCGACCATCAGCAAAAACAAGGATAAGTTGATGGTAAAAGGCGCGGCCCCAGCCGTTCCTGCGCCCGCTGCACCGAAACCTTAGTGAACACTGGCAGGCTGATCTGAAAAATTAAAAAATGATGGCAATGGCGACCACGGGCCGGCTTTATGCCGGCCCGTGTTTTGTGCAGCCATAGAAGATATTTGCTCGCATAAAGTCCGCTTCCGTCAGTGGTTGCGCATCGGGATCGGCGCGCGCGGCGGCTTCGATCTCAGCTTCGGTCATTGGGCGCAGAGGAATTTCAGCAAACGGCCTTTCGCTGCCGTCCGCCAACACCTCGACTACCCTGCCATCAGTACGCATTTTCGCGGTAATAGTGCTCTTGCTCATGTTTTTCAGCCCGTCGTGCAGAAAGGCAACGCCGTGAGCGCGCCAATTAAGGGTGGCCTTGTTGTTGTCCCACTCGAAAGTGTCATCAAGCAAACCACAAATTATCTCCTAAATATCAAACAGTTAGCTCGGCATCCGCCTTGGTATGCATTTCCATGCTCGCCACCCCGGATAGGCAACCGCGCCGCAGGCTTGTAGTCCTAGGCTTACAGCTTGTAATCCTGGGACTACAAGCCTGCGGATATCCCCTATTGCCCTAGTTTTTTACTGGGTTGTTTGACTCTCGAACTTCGTGCTAGCCTGCGCCGTCCTGTAAATCGCAAACAGGCCGGGTAAGCGTTCAGCCCCTATCGCAAAAACAGAGGGGGGCCGAACGATTACCAAGCAGGAGTTTGCAAACTTGTCCACAATAAAACCCCTATATTGACATCATGACTGACGTGGTTACGCTGTCCGCCTGTCCGGGGCCTGTCCGCCTGTCCGCCTGTCCGCCAATAAAGCCTGATCGGTTTCCCCCTTGGCGGCAAGTTAGCGTTGCATCGCTCACTTTCTTTCTTTCTTTCTTTCTCCGTTTTTACCTCAATTTTTCGCGCGCCACCGTTGGGCATAGCCCAACGTCTCCACCCCCTGGGAGCGCGGGCATCTTGCCCGCACGCTTGCCGAAGGCCAGCCTTCGGAGCGGCCAAGCCGCTTGTTCGCTGGCTGACGCCAACGAAGACGGGCGAGACGCCCGCGCTCCCAGCACCCCCTCTGTGCCCAGTGGTTGCGGCGATTGCCGCGCACCATGACCTTTGCCATTACCTCGTTTCACCATCCCCCGTGACCTCATGTGCGCCGTAGCTTTTGCACAACACCACTGTCTGAGATTTTTCACCCTGGAGCGATAAAACCATTTCTGGGCGGTCAGGCCATTACCGCTGAAAATTTTCAAACAGGTTTCGACGAGGCAGCCCCGCGTGATACGGACATGATTTTCTGGTCCTGCCACAGCGGCGCGGGAGCCACGGGCGAGGCGTTTGTGCGGAGCGTGGCCGCAACGACCGGAACCCGCGTGGCGGCATTCAGTGGCAAAGTCGGCGCGTCCGAACTCGGCGGAACCTGGCTGCCAAACATCGGGCCAAAAACCTCAGAGATTCAGCCGCCTTTCGCGACCGCGTTACACTATCGCCACGTCATGGCCAACCGGGGGCTGGTGCTGCAAAAAACCGCCGTGATGCAACTGGAAGACACGCCTCAAGATGATGGCTTCAGTCAGCAAGGCGGCAAACTGATGGCAACGGACAGCAGCACCAACCTTTTCGTACAGGACTACGGCATCCAGGACGGCCTGCGCGACGGCAATTTAATCAGCAGGGACCACGATTACGGCACCTTGTTTGTCGTCAAGAACAGCGGCCAGTATTTCTTCCGTCTGAAAAGCACGGTCATTAATGCCCTCGACGAAGGCAGCTACTCTGCCAAATTCACGGTAACGGCAACCAGCGCGGGACGGACCGACGTGGAATTTCTGACGATGAAAATTACCGGCGCCAACGACAGACCAATACTCACCGCACCATCCACCATGACGCTGACCGACACCGACGCGAGCGATGCGCTGGCCGCCATCAGCGGCACCCTGCAAGCCAGCGATGCTGAAGGCGACAAGCTCAGCTACGGTCTGCAATTTGGCTCAGTTATGGCATCCAGGACGTCACGGCAAGTAAAGGCGTAGCGACCCTGGCGGGCCAATACGGCACGCTGACGCTGAATGCCGTTACCGGCGCTTATCGCTATACGCCGGACGCCAATGCCATCAGCGCGCTGAAAGCGGGCAAGTTTTCCGAAAACTTTACCCTGACAGCTTCTGATGGCGCATTACTGGATCGGCGCGTGCTGACGGTCAACCTCAGCGGCGCCGACGACGCCCCGCTATTCACCAAGCCCGCCAACATCACCCTGACCGATACCTTCGCACCAAATACCTTCACAGTACAAAGCGGCAGGCTGGCGGCCACCGATGCGGAAAAAGGCGCGCTGACCTATGGCATCCAGGGCGGCACCCCGCAAGGGCCGACGGTCAAACTGACGACGACTTACGGCACGCTGACCGTCACCAAGGCCAGCGGCGCTTACTTCTTCGCGCCCAATGCCACTGCCATCAACGCCCTCGACGCCAATGCCGGCGCCGACTTCACCGTCACGGCAACGGCGGGCGGTGCTACCAGCAGGCAACGATTGACGCTGAACCTGACCGGCGCCAACGACGCCCCCATACTCGCCACACCGACAGTCATCGCGCTGACCGACACCCAGCAGGCCGACAGTTTTGCCCCCATCACGGGCAAGCTGGCCGCGACCGATGCCGAGTCCAGTACGATCAGTTACAAAATCTACGCGGCGGGAGCAGGCGTCACCGACAACGGCAGCGTTACCGCGATGACCAGCCTTACGGCACCTTAACCGTGACCAAGGCCACCGGTGCTTATACGTTTACACCTAACGCCGTTGCCATCAACGCGCTGGGCGCTGCCGGCTACTTCGGATTTTCCATCAGGGCATACGATGAAAAAAACGCCGCTTTGATTGACCAGAGGATTCTGCCGCTGAACCTGACCGGCGTCAACGAAGCCCCTCCCGTGGCGCCCACGGCCATCGCACTCGCCGCTACGGGCTTGCAGAACAGCACCCTCAACGCGGGCGACGTGGTCAGCATCACGGTAACCATGAGCCAAGCCACCACGGTGAATACGACCGGCGGCACGCCGCAGTTGGCGCTCACCATCGGCGACGCCGTGGTGCAAGCCAGCTACGCTTCCGGCTCGGGCAGCACGGCGCTGCTGTTCAACTACACCATCCAGGCCGGGCAGATTGACGCCAACGCGGCATCGGCATCGCCGCCAACGCACTGACCCTCAACGGCGGTAGCCTCAAAGACGCCGTCGGCAACAATGTCACGCTGACCCATGCCTTGGTGAGCGACAACGCCGGTTATCGGGTGGATGCCGCCGTCCCCGTTTTCACCTCCAGCGCCACGGCCAGCGTGGCCGAAAACACCGCCTCCATTCCAAATTGCCGCGCATCGCTCAGGCTATCCAAATGCTGGGCAAAAAGCTCGTGATCGGTTTGGAAGTTGTATAGGCCAAGAATAGAAGAATCTGGCTAATGCGGATTTCGCCCCTGAATTTCTCTTTGACTTGTTGATCAAGCAAGCGCGCTCTGCCGCATAAGGACGATGACCCTACTGTTGCGGTGGGCGCTACCGTGGTATTTAACGATAGCGGTAGTGCGTATTTGTTTGTCGTCGGCGATGCCACGGCGGGCGTTCAAGCGGGGGATGGGTTGATCCAGCTGTCCGGCGTGACGGTGAGCGGCCTGAGCTTCGTAAATGGCGATATCACCGCATTTAGCTAACACGAGTCGGTAAGGGGGCGCATTGTGCGCACCGCTTGCCGACAGTGTGTGGTGATGACTAAACCGCCCTTGGGAAACCGGGGCGGTTTTTTTGTGGGTGGGTGGTAGAATTGCGATGTTGAATTTGAGGGCTTAAAACGAGGCAACATCATGATTAGCAAATACTTTAATCCATATACAGATTTTGGCTTTAAAAAACTGTTTGGCGAAGAAGGGGGTAAGGATTTGTTGATTGATTTTTTGAATCAAATATTGCCGCCCCAACATCAAATCGTCACATTGAGTTTTAAAAA
>SCQD01000274.1 GCA_004299145.1 Methylococcaceae bacterium
TTCCCACGCGCCGCGTGGGAATGCAGTTTGGGCGCGCCGCGCCCCGTGTTTGCCATGGCGGCTGTTGTCGCAAAATAAATGTCATCATTGACACGGCGCGGCGCGCCGAGGATGCATTCCAGAAGCCTTAATTATTCCGCTTCGCGGCGGCTTTCCCACGCAGCGCGTGGGAACGAGATTCTTGTGTTTGGGTAGTAATTCAGTGTCACCATGCGAAATCCCAAAGTCGAGCAGAGTTTGCGCCTGGGTAATAAACGGATAACGCACAAACAAGCAAAAGTTGAATCGCCGTGTGTTTTTTCGAGGATCCCATAGAATAAAAAACATTAATTCAACAGATTATTCAGCAGTGCCGCACCGCTTGGTTTGTTTGTCTGTTTTTCTTGATTTAACCGCAATTAACCGTTAGCTATTTTAAATGTAAAGATAAAGTATTTATTCGCCGGGTTTCGAGTTTATTGCCCGCAAGTGTGCTTGTGAGTTACCGATATTTTGTACTGAGTGCGCGGGTGGCTTTTTGTCTACTGCCGTTCCGGGTATTCCGAATAATAAAAGCCGGTATTGCGTGTTTGCCGTGCAAAAGAATGTCCGGATTAAGTTTGCTTTAGCCTTCGCTGATGCGCATTCGTGATACCGGCTGGTTTCCGCTGTCAGGAATTATCAGGCAATGTCAGCTTTTGTCAGGGTTTATCAGGCTGTGTCAGGGATTAATGCCATGAGGAATAATCGGGGTTTTCGGCTTGATTTTTCTATGGGCCGTTTGCTAGTATTGCAGCGTGGAAAAACCCTATTAAGCGCATAGCGCGAGGCATACGTTTTGAGTCGAACACCCCTTTTTAATCTGGAAGCACTGGAACAGCGGGTCTTGTTATCCGCTGCCGCCGTGCCTGTGGATTTGGCGGTGGTCGACAGCGCTGCCGCGGCCGCGGCAATAGCCGCGGCGCCGCGCATAGAGATCCAGATTCAGCAAGCGCCGGCCATCACGTCGGAGCACACCGCAGCCGCTGTCGCCGAACAGCGGCACGCCGAACAAAATACCCCCGCCGCCAACCCGTCTTTCGACTTGTTTGCCGGCATGGGCCTGCTCGAACCCGCCGCCGATATGGCTGCCGGCGGCGATGTGGGGGAAGCGCTTTCCTCTGAAATAAGCGCTGCTTCGACACCGTCATTCCGCCAGGGATTGGCGGAATCCAGGGACAGGGATGTTGCCGGTGGCGCCAGTGCGCCATCCATGGTCATGGCCCCCGGCATTCTGGAGCTTGTTTCAACGGAGAATGAGCCCGAAACCGATGGTTTAACCGTGGATCTGGGCTATGGCGGCCATATAGATTCAGGCGCCGATATAACCCTGGCGCAGGGCGATATATTGCGCGGCAGCGGGGATATCGAACGCGGCGTCATCAATAACGAAGGCACGGTGGCGCCGGGTAACTCGCCGGGCGTGCAAAACCTCGCCAGTTATACCCAGGGCGCGGACGGCACGCTGGTAATGGAACTGGGCGGCAGCGGCGCCGGCAGCTACGATCAGCTCAATATTGCCGGGGCCGCCAGCCTGGACGGCAAGCTCGATTTACGCCTGTACGGCAGTTACCTTCCCAGCGTGGGCGATACTTTCGATATTCTGAATTACAGCTCGGCCAGCGGTAATTTCGCCAAGATTCTGGGCCAGGATTTGGGCAATGGCTTGTACCTGAATCCGGTCAAAACCGAAACCAGTTTCCAGCTGGTGGTGACCGAACGTTTGGACCAGGGTTCGGATCTGTTCGATTTAATCGATACCCTGCACGACAAACTCGGCGGCCCGGATCTTTCGCATACCATTTCCCTGTCCAGCCAGCAGATTTCCGGTGATTTGAGTTTCGATACCGCCGTGACCACCACGGGCGGTATTTCCGGTTATGGGGTGGGATTGTCCAATGTGAGTTTGGGATTGGGCGTCGGCACCACCAGTTTTATTTTGCAAAATGCTTCCGGCGCATTATTTGTCTCCAATGCTGATAATACCCCGGATAGTCTCGATCACCGTATCGCGGGTAGTTTGACGGCTGATAAAGTGACGCTCGCCGGGATATCCGGGGTAACTCTGAATGCCGCCGCTTTGGACGTGCAGTTTTCTACTTTTTCCGCCGCATTATCCGATACTTTCTCGGTGGATTCCGTTTCCCATACTTTAGATTTGGCCGGCGGCGATTATTTCCGTCTGTCGGGAACGATGGATCTGGATATCAACGGATTCGCCACCCTGAATGGAGATATTGAAGTTTCCCGCACCGGCCAGAAATTAACCCTGGGTACGGCCAATATGGACATATGGATGGGCAATGCCGATCAAACCATCGGCGCGCAAATTACCGGCGCCGATCTGGGTATGGCGGTATATCCCTCCGGCAAATATGCCCTGGCCGCCGCGGGTAATGGCGAATTAGTGGGCGTGCCTGGCTTTACTCTGAGCGGCGCATTTACCGTTCAATACAATAATGCCGGTTCCGGCATACACGAAACCATCGCCGGCCAGACGTTGGATTACTCTGGAAACATGCAACGTTTCGGCGGTAATAATCTGACCGCTTCCATTGATGGTTTGGCGTCGATTAGCGGAAACTTTTATTTCAGCAAAACCGGCGGAGCGGTGGATTCCCGTTTGTTGATCAGCGGCAACGGCATCGATGCCTATATCGCCGCCAATGCGGTCAAGGCCGAAGTTCAGTCGGCCCTGTTCGCCATGGTGGTGGAAGCCGATGGCGGCTATGCCTTGCAGGCGAACGGTACGTCGGCATTGACCGGCGTCACCGGCCTGACCCTGACCGGCGACCTCGGGATCGCGGTCAATACCACCGGCGCGGCGGTGAATGAAACCATAGGCGGTGTCGACATCCAGTTTGCCGACGGCTCGACGGTCAGCCAATTCCAGGGCGACGACCTGACGGTAGCGGCAACCGGCTTTATCAATCTTAACGGCGCGTTTACTTTCGAAAAGACCAGCCAGGGCGGGGTGGATGAAATCCAGGTATCAGCCGGCGACGTGAGCGCCAGGCTGGGTACCGACAGCACCTATGTGGGCTTGAGCCAGGGCAGCCTGGGATTGCTGCTGCCGGGTGACGGCGGTTACGCCATGGTGGCCGCCGGCCTGGTGTCCCTGGTGGGCGGCGGCAACCTCAGCCTGAGCGGCCGCGCCCAGGTGCGCGTCAACAACACCGGCAAGACCATCAACCGCACCATCGGCGGCGTGCTGGTCGAATTTGACGATACCAGTGACGTGCAAACCATGCAGGCGGAAAACGCCGCATTGGCGGTGGACGGTTTCGTGCAACTGGAAGGCAATTTCAGCTTCAGCAAAACCGGCCCGCCCAGCGAACTGCTGATCGGCGCCACGGACGTTAAGGGCGGTCTGGGCGTAGCCGATCTGGCCGTGCAGATAGAGAACGGCCAACTGGGCCTGGTAGTCCAGGCAAACGACCAATACGCCCTGTCCGCCGCCGGCGACGCCGCCCTCACCGGCATCGACGCACTCACCTTGAGCGGCACGCTGCACGTAGACATCAACACCACCGGCGGGGCCATCGACCGCACCCCGGCCATCGGTGCAGCCATCCATTTCGACAGCAGCGAAGGCAATATCCGCCGCTTTACCGGCAGCAACCTCGACCTGTCCGTCGCCGGCTTCGCCGAGTTGAGTGGTACCTTCAGCTTCATCAGCGACGCCAACAATCCCGATCAGATCCTCGCTTCCGGCAGCAACATCGCCGCTTTCCTGGGCGCCGAAGCCGGCCAGCCGGACGAACTGGGCGTGCGCATCAGCAACGCCGGATTCGGCCTGGTGCTGGAACAAGGCGCCGTCAATAGTTATGCCATTGCCGCCTCCGGCAGCGCCGCCCTGGCCGGCATCAGCGGGCTGAGCATATCCGGCACCATCGCTGTGCGCGTCAACACCACCGGCTCCGCCGTGCACGAAACCATCAACGGCGTAAACGTCGATTTCAACAACGGCGTCCTGGTGCAGCGCTTGCAGGGCGATCTGGCGTTGGCGGTCGATAATTTCCTGACCCTGAACGGCGCCTTCGACATCGAAAAAACCGGTCCGCCGGGTGAGGCCGAAATCCGCATCGCCGCCGTCGACGTCACCACCCGCCTGGGCGACGACAGCGGTCCCAACATTTCCCTCAGCAACGCCAATCTGGCCGCCATTCTTTATCAAGGCGGCGTCACCAATACCTACGCACTGGCCGCCGACGGCCTGGCCGCTCTCAACGGCGTTGCCGGATTATCGTTCTCCGGCCAACTGGGCGTGCGCATCAATACCACCGGTCAGGCCATCGACGAAACCATCGCCGATCTGCCTTTGCAATTCGCCGACGGCGCGGACGTCCAGCAACTCAGCGGCCTGGATTTAAGCCTCAACATCGCCGGACTGGTGCAACTGGCCGGTGACTTCACCATCGAACAACGCACAGCGGGCGGCGTCAGCCGTTTGTGGATAGGCGCGCAGCACGTCTCGGCTTTTGTCGGCGTGGGCGGCGGCGCCGACGACGCGCTGGGCGTCAGCCTCAACGACGGCCAGCTCGGCCTGCTGCTGGAACGCAGCAGCGGCGCCAACCGTTACGCCCTGATCGCCTCCGGCAGCGTGGCTCTGCAAGGCATCGACGCCATCGGCCTGTCCGGCACGCTGCAAGTCGAAGTCAACACCTTGGGCCGCGCCGTCGCCGAAGACGTGTTCGGCGTCGCCGTGCTGTTCGAAGCTGCCGATGACGTCAAACGCCTCAGCGGCGAAAACTTGAACGTCGACCTCGACGGCTTCGCCCAGCTCAGCGGCAACCTTTATATAGAGAAAAAAGTCGACGCCGACAGCGGCGACAGCCGTTTGATCTTCAGCATGGTCGAAGTCAGCGCATTCGTCGGCGCCAATGGCGGCAGCGCCAACGCGGTCGGCGTGCAGGTCACCGGCTTGAGCGGCGGCTTCATCCTTTATGAAGGCGAGCGCACCACTTACGCGCTGGACGTCAGCGGCAGCATCGCCCTGCTGGGCGTGCCCGATGTCACCGCCGAGGGTACGGTGCGCGTCGCCGTCAACACCACCGGCGAGGCGCTGGATGAAAACCTGGGCGGCGGCGTGCGCGTGGAGTTCGCCAACGGCAACAAACTGAAACGCCTGGAAGCCACCGGCCTCAAACTGTCGCTGCTCAATCTGGCGGAAATCAACGGCAATTTCCTCATCGAAAAAGAAACTTACTGGGAAACCGACGCCCACGGCGACCAGATCAAACACACCGAGCTGCGCATCGCCGCCGCCGATGTCAGCGCCTTCCTGGGCAGCATCGCCGACGACGCCGAGCAGACCAAAACCGGCTTGCAGCTCAGCGAGGGCCAGCTCGCCATGGTGCTCTACAAAACCGCCGGTGAAGCCGCCGGTTATGCGCTGGAGGCCGAAGGCGCCGCCAGCCTGCTCAACGTCGACGGCGTCAGCCTGGACGGCACGGCGGCGGTGCGCGTCAACACCACCGGCGCGGAAGTCGACGAAACGCTGAGCTTGAAAGGCGAAGACATCGCACTGGTCTTCGACTCGGCGGATCTGATCTACCGCGTCGAAGGCACGCTGCAACTCGCCGTGGCCGGCTTCGTCGAGGTCGACGGCGCCTTCAGCCTCGAAAAACGCGAGACCATCAACTACGGCGCACAAGACTTGAGCCATGGCCTCACGCTGAGCAATCTGCTGTTCGGCGCTTACCAGGCGACCCCGGACGAAGCGGCTTACCAGGCATTCAAGGCTGAACTGAGCGGCGAAATCACCGCGCTGAACGAGCAAGGCAACACTGTCAAAGCCTTGAACCTGACGGTGAACGGCTACACCTACAACGAACTGCGCATCGATCTGGCCGCCGACAAAATCGACCTGGGCAGCGCCCACGGCTTCTACGACGGCCAGAGCGTGCTCTACAGCAAAGGCGCGGGCAATACCCTGATCGGCGGGCTGAGCGATGACACCGTCTACCGGGTCAAAGTCGTCGACGCCACCACCATCAAACTCAAGGACAAAACCAGCGGCGCCGTCATGGACCTCAGCGCCGCCGGCACCGGCACGCAAACCTTGACGCCGGTGCTCGACTTCAACGCCGGCAACGTGCTGCGCGTCGATACCGCCGGCGAGCGCATCAACTTCGCCGCCCCGCATGGCTTGGCCGACGGCCAGCTGGTGCGCTACGAAACCGACGGCCAGCAGGCCATCGGCGGACTGAGCAACGGGACGCGCTACTACGTCAAGCGCATCGACGCCAAAACGCTGCAACTCAGCGCCACGCTGAACGGCGCAGCCGTCGACCTGACAGTGGACGGGCAGGGCACGCAACGCCTGGTGCCGCTGGCAGGCTTCAACGCCGGCAACGACTGGGTGATAGACACGGTGCGCGACATCATCACATTCCCGGCCGCGCATGGCTTGGCCAGCGGCCAGACCATTACCTACGTGGCCCCGGACCGCGTGGTCACGCCGCTGATCGGCGGACTGGTCGAAGGTGCCGACTACAAAGTCATCAAGCTGGACGACAACCGCATCCAACTTGCCCGCAACGGCCGCGTGGTGGATTTGACCTCCGACCAGGCCGGCACGCACTGGTTTGGTTCTTATGTGGCGTTCGATCCCAGCAACGTCATCGGCAACGCCAGCCAGGTCAGCATCGAAAACGACACCATCACTTTCCCCAGTAAGCACGGCTGGCAGACCGGCGACAAAATCATTTACAAGGTGACGGGCGGCAACCCGATCAGCGGGCTGGACGGCAGCAGCATCCACTGGGTGATCCGCGTCAACGACTACACCGTCAAGCTGGCCAACAGCGAGGCCAACGCGCTGAACTACATCGCCAACGTGCCGTACCGCCAGACGGTCGATATAGATCGAGTCAGCGGCAGCGTGGTGATCCAGCTGACCAGCGCCCACAACCTGCTGGAAGGCCAGGCGGTGAAATACGAAACCGATCCGGCATACCAGAACGGCGCATCGGCGCTGTCGGGTTTGAAATCCGGCAACGTCTATTACGTGCACTATGCCGGCGTCAACAGCATCAGCCTGGCGGAAAGTCCCACCGCCCTGGCCAATCACAAATACGTGAGCGTGACGCTCAACAGCCAGATATTGAGCAAGTTCCGCTTCCGCGGGTTGGCCGAAGACATCACCTACGCCGACACCGGCAACCACGTTTTCTATCCGTTCTTCACGCCTTATATAGAACACCTGGACATCCAGAGCGCCGCCGGCAAAGCGATCACCTTCTCAGGTCTGAGTTCGGTACAAGCGGCCAGCATCGCCAACCTGGTGGAAGGCCAGGCGGTGATTTACGACACCGATCCCAACTATAAAAAAGGCGCCTCCGCCTTGATCGGTTTGCAGGTGGGCGGCGTTTACTACGTCCACAAAATCAATGACGGCAAAATCAGTCTGGCGCTGAGCCAGGATGCGTTGTCGCAAGGCAAATACGTCGACGTCAAGCTGGATACCCAGGTAGCCAGCAGCTTCCGCTTCCGCGTCTACAACCAGGTGGCGATGAACAGCGTCACCCGCGTCAACGCCACCAGCGACACCATCACCTTCGACACCCCGCACGGCTTCAGCGGCGGCGACCGCGTCGGCTACGTGATCTGGAACGATTCCAAAATCATTCCAGGGCTGACCGATTTGACCGAATACAAGGTCGACGTGGTCAACGCCAAGACCATCCGCCTGCTGAATGCCTCCACCGGATTGGTCATGAACCTGGGCAACGGCGGCAGCGGCTATCACACGCTGATCAACATCGGCCACGGCGCCGTCGCTTCGGTGCTGCACGATCCGCTCAACACGCTACGGGTGAGCCTGGCGAACGACACCATCTCACTGGCGCGGCACGGTTTGTTGGATGGCGAACGGGTGGTGTACGAAGTGGCGGCCGGCGACGCCGCCATCGGCGGCTTGAGCAACGGCCAGAGCTATTACGTCAAGCGCATCGACGCCGACACCGTGCAACTGAGCGCCACCTTGAACGGCAGCGCCGTCAACCTGACCCGCGACGGCAGCGGCACGCAGTATTTGCGCGGCGCGGCGGTCAGCTTCGACAGCCATAATCTGATCCGCGTCGACGTCAAGACCGACCGCTTGTATTTCGATCAGGCCAGCGGCTTCCGCAGCGGTCAGACCGTGATCTACCAGGCGGGAGCTACCGCCATCGGCGGCTTGCAGGACGGCGTCAGCTACCGGGTGCGGGTGCTCAATCCTTACGCGATCCAGTTATGGGACATCTCCGGCGACGATTCGGTCAAAGCCAACCTGACCAGCGACGGCGCCGGCACCGCCCGCCTGATCGGCGAGCCGCGCGAGTTCCGCGCCACCACCGATCTGGCCGATGCCCGCATGAACGCGGTGCAGCAATGGGCGGAGCGTCTGGCGGATGAACTGGGCATCGCGGTGCACATCGGCCAAGGCAGCGCCAACGACGTGGTGAATGCCAACGCCGCGCCGGACGTCGAGAGCGCCGGCCGCAAGCTGACGTTCACCAGCGCCAGTCTGAGCTACGACGTGCGCAACACCGTAGATACCCGCATCGCGGCCGCCATCACCGATACCAGCGTGTTCCTCGGTGTCAACGCAGGGACGGAAGACGAACTGGGCGTGCGCATCAGCGATGCCAGTCTGGGTTTGCTGATCTTCAAAACCCGCTATGAAGACGACGGCGCCACGCTGGACACCGGCAACCGCTACGCCATGACCGGCGAGGGCACGGGCGCGCTGGTGAACATACCGGGCATCACCTTGAACGGCACGCTGAAACTGGAAATCAACCGCAGCGGTGCGGCGCGCGATGAAACGCTGACCACGCCGACCGGCAGCGTGACTTTCGATTTTGCCGACGGCACCGACCTGCTGCGCATCGCCGGTACGGACATCGAGCTGGCGGTGAACGGCCTGGCCGGCATCTCCGGCAATTTCTACTTCGAAAAAACCGGCAGCGACATGGACGCGCGCCTGTTGATCAGCGGCAACGGCATCGACGCTTATATCGCCGCCGGCACGGCCAAGGCGGAAGTCCAAGCGGCACAGTTCGCCATGCTGGTGGAAGCGGACGGCGGCTATGCCTTACAGGCCAACGGCACGGCAGCGGTGAGCGGCGTGCCGGGGCTGGCGCTGTCCGGCAATCTGGCGGTGGAAATCAACACCACCGGCGCGGCGGTGGACGAAACCATAGACGGCGTCGCCATCCAGTTTGCCGACGGCACGGCGCTGAGCCGCTTGTACGGCGACAACCTGACGGCGTTGGTGGGCAACGGCTTTATCGACTTGAACGGCGCTTTCACCTTGGAAAAAGCCACCCAGGCGGGAGCGGATGAAATCCAGATTTCCGCCACAGAGGTCAACGCAAAACTGGGCGGCACCGACACTTACGTGGGCCTGAACGACGGCAACCTGGGCCTGCTGCTGCCTGGCGACGGCCATTACGCCTTGGTGGCGGCCGGCCTGGTGTCGCTGGTGGGCGGTGGCAATCTCAGCTTGTCGGGCCGCGTGCAGGTGCGCATCAACAACACCGGCAGAACGCTGAGCCGCAGCATCGGCGGCGTGCTGGTTGCATTCGGCGACAGTGAAACCAACATCCTGGCGATGCAGGCCGAAAACGCCGAATTGGCGGTGGCCGGCTTCGTGCAGCTGGGCGGCAACTTCAGCTTCAACAAAACCGGTCCGCCCAATAATGCGGAATTGCTGATCGGCGCCGGCGATGTCAGCGGCGGCCTGGGCGTGGCCGGCCTGGCGGTACAACTGCAAGACGGCCAACTGGGCCTGTATGTCAAAGCCGATCACAGCTACGCGCTGAGCGCCGAAGGCACGGCCGCCCTGACCGGCATCGACGCAATCACCCTGAGCGGCACGCTGCACGTGGACATCAACACCACCGGCGGCGCTGTCGATAAAACGCCCGTCATCGGCCTGCCCGTGCAATTCGCAGCCGGCGAAGGCAGCGTGCAGCGTTTCAACGGCGATTTGCAACTGGCCATCGCCGGCTTCGCTCAACTGAGCGGCGTTTTCAGCTTCGAGAGCGGCGCCAATAACCTCATACTGGCTTCCGGCAGCGACATCGACGCTTTCCTCGGCGCGAATGCCGGAAGTGCCGACGAATTCGGCGTGCGCGTCAGCCAGGCCAGCTTCGGCCTGCTGCTCAAGCCAGGCGTTACCAATACTTATGCCCTGAGCGCCGCCGGCAGCGCCGCACTGGTCGGCTTCGACGGCGTATTGAGCCTGGATGGCTCCATCGCGGTGCAGGTCAACACCACCGGCGCCGCCGTCAATCAGACCATCGGCGGCGTGCAGGTCCAGTTCGACGACGGCGCGCTGGTGCAGCGCTTACAGGCGAGCAGCCTCAATCTGGACATCGCCGGTTTCCTCACCCTGAACGGCGCCTTCGACATCGAAAAAACCGGCCCGCCAGGGGAGGCCGAAATCCGCATCGCCGCCATCGGCGTCACCACCCAGTTGGGTCTCAACAACGCACCCAACCTCACCCTCAGCAACGCCAACCTGGCCGCCATCCTCTATCAAGGCGATGAGGCCAACACCTACGCCCTGGCCGCCGACGGGTCGGTCGCCCTCAACAACGTCACCGGTCTGGCCCTGTCCGGCCAGCTGGGCGTGCGCGTCAACACCACCGGGTCAGCCATCGACGAAACCATCGGCGAGCTGCCGCTGCAATTCGCCGACGGCGATGAGGTCCAGCAACTCAGCGGCCTGGATCTGAACCTGGATATCGCCGGACTGATCCAACTGGCCGGCAACTTTACCGTCGAGCAGCGCAGCGCAGGCGGCAGCAGCCGCTTGTGGATAGGCGCGCAGCAAGTCGAAGCTTTTGTCGGCGTGGGCGGCGGCAGCGATGATGCCCTGGGCGTCAAGCTGAGCGACGGCCAGCTCGGCCTGCTGCTGGAACGCAGCACCGTCAATAGCGTTACCGCCAACCGCTACGCCTTGATCGCTTCCGGCACGCTGGCCTTGCAAGGCATCAGCCAGGTCAGCCTGAGCGGCACGCTGCAAGTCGAAGTCAACACCCTGGGCCGCGCCGTCGACGAGAACGTGTTCGGCGTCGATCTGCTGTTTGAAGACGGCGATGCCGTCAAACGCCTGCAAGCCACGGACGTCGACGCCGACCTGGGCGGTTTCGCGCAGCTGAGCGGCAACCTTTATATCGAGAAAAAAGTCGACGCCGGCAGCGGCGACAGCCGCCTGGTCTTTACCATGGCCGAAGTCAGCGCTTTCATCGGCACCGGCGGCGGCAGCGCCGGCGCGGTCGGCGCACAGGTCAGCGAACTGAGCGGCGGCTTCATCCTCTACCAGGGCACAACCTCGACTTATGCGCTGGACGCCAGCGGCAGCATCGCCCTGCTGGGCGTGCCCGGCCTCAGCGCGCAAGGCACGGTGCGCGTCGCCGTCAACACCACCGGCCGGGCGCTGAACGAAACCTTGCTGGGCGGCGCGCAGCTGGCGTTCGACAACGGCAACAAACTGAAACGCCTGGAAGCCACCGGTCTTGCATTGGCGCTGGCCAACCTGGCCGAACTCAGCGGCGATTTCAGCATCGAAAAAACCAGCTACCTGGAAACCGACGCCGACGGCAACAGCATCAAACACACGGAACTGCGCATCGCCGCCACCGGCGTCGATGCCTTCCTGGGCAGCATCGCCACCGATGCCGGCCAGAGCAAAACCGGCTTGCAGCTCAGCGCCGGCCGTTTGGCCATGATTCTTTACAAAACCGCGGGTGAGTCCGCCGGCTATGCCCTGAACGCAGCAGGCGCCGCCAGCCTGCTCAACGTCGACGGCGTCAGCCTGGCCGGCACGGCGGCGGTGCGCGTCAACACCACCGGCGATACCGTCGACGAAACGCTCAGCGTCGGCGGCAGCGACATGGCGCTGCTGTTCGTTACGCCGGCCCGCGTCTACCGCGTCGACGGCACGCTGCACCTGGCCGTGGCCGGCTTCGTCGACATCGACGGCGCTTTCAGCTTCGAAAAAAGTTCGACCCCCCAACTGGGCGCACAAAACCAGAGCGAGAGCGTCAGCCTGAGCGACCTGCTGTTCGGTGCTTACCAGAGCACGGTGGATGAAGCAGCCTACCAGGCGTTCAAAGCCGAACTGCAAACCCGCATCACCGCGCTGGGCGACCAGGGCAACAACGTCAAAGGCGTCAGCCTGACGGTAAACGGCTACACCTACAACGAACTGCGCATCGACCTGGCCGGCGACAAAATCGACCTGGGCGGCGCGCACGGCTTCTACGACGGCCAGAGCGTGCTGTACGGCAAAGGCGCCGGCAATACCGTCATCGGCGGCTTGAGTAACAACAGCCTATATAAGGTGAAGGTCGTCGATGAGACCACCATTCAGCTCACCGACAAAACCAGCGGCGCCGTCGTCGACCTCAGCGCCGCCGGCACCGGCACGCAGACGCTGACGCCGGTGCTCGACTTCCAGGGCGGCAACACCTTGCGCGTCGACACCAGCAGCGAGCGCATCATTTTCGCCAACCCGCACGGCCTGGCCGACGGTGCGCTGGTGCGCTAC
Organism: Methylococcaceae bacterium; assembly: GCA_004299145.1. GTDB lineage: Bacteria > Pseudomonadota > Gammaproteobacteria > Methylococcales > Methylococcaceae > Methylogaea. The sequence goes on from SCQD01000274.1 coordinate 12,566, forward strand.
GAAACCGACGGCCAGCAGGCCATCGGCGGACTGGGCAACAACCAGAATTACTACGTCAAGCGCGTGGACGCCACCACTCTGCAACTGAGCGCCAGCCTGAACGGCGCCGCCATCGATCTGACCTCGGACGGCCGCGGCGTGCAACGGCTGGTGCCGCTGACCCGCTTCAACGCCGGCAACGACTGGGTGATAGACACGCAGCGCGACGTCATCACCTTCCCCGGCGCGCACGGCTTCCGCAGCGGCCAGACCATCACCTACGTCGCGCCGGACAAAGTGGTGACGCCGCTGATCGGCGGCTTGATCGAAGGCGCGGACTATCAGGTCATCAAGCTGGACGACAACCGCATCCAGATCGCGCGCAACGGCAAGGTGGTCGATCTGACGTCGGATCAGGCCGGCACGCACTGGTTCGGTTCCTATCTGGCGTTCGATCCCAGCAACAGCACCGGCAGCGGTTCGGGCAGCATCAACACCACGGCGGATACCGTCACCTTCACCGGCATCCACAACTGGCAGACCGGCGACAAAATCGTCTACCGCAACGACGGTACACAGGCGATAGGCGGCATCGGCGCTTCCAAAGTGCTGTACGTCATCCGCATCGACGACACCACCATCAAGCTGGCCGACAGCGCCGCCATGGCGCAGGCCTACATCGACAGCGTGCCGTACCGCCAGAACACCGCTATCGACAAGGTCAGCGGCAGCGTGGTGATTGCGTTGAAAGACGCGCACAACCTGGTGGAAGGCCAGGCGGTGAAGTATGAAATCGGCTCGGGCGCTTCCGCGCTGAGCGGCCTGACGCCGGGCAATGTGTACTACGTGCACTACGCCGGCGTCAGAAGCATCAGTCTGGCGGTCAGCCCGCAGGCTTTGGCCAACCATAAATACGTCAGCGTGAGCTTCGATCCGCAGGTGGCGGGCCAGTTCCGCTTCCGCGGCCTGGCGCTGGACCTGACCAGCAGCGGCGTGGGCGATCAAACCTTCTATACCGCCACGCTGCCGTACTTTGAGCAGCTGGACATCCGCCGCACCACCAGCGGCAACGCCATCGAAATGATGGCCGGCAGCGAACACGGCCTGACCACCGGCATGCGCGTGGTGTACCAGACCGACGCGGCTTATCACTATGGCGCCAGCCCGCTGCTGGGCTTGCAGGTGGGCGGCGTTTATTTCGTCAAAAAGATCAGCGCCAACCAGTTCAAGCTGGCGGTGAGCCTGGACGCGCTCAACCAGAACCAGTACGTCAAAGTCGGCTTCGACGACGGCATCGCCGGCAAATTCCGCTTCATGCCGACCCAGACCGTCGGCCAGCAGTCGCGCACCCACGTCGACGTCGCCGGCGACAAGATCATTTTCGACAAACCGCACGGCTTCCAGAGCGGCGATCTGCTTGGCTACGTCATCTGGAACGACTCGCGCATCATCGGCGGCCTCACCGACCTGACCCGCTACACGGCGCAGGTGGTCAACGCCACCACGCTGCAACTGAAAAACGCCCAGGGCAATGTGGTCAACCTGACCAGCGACGGCGCCGGCTATCACACGCTGATCAAAATCGGCGACGCCACGCATCGTTCTTACCTGAACGATCCGCTCAACAGCGTGCGCGTCGACGCCACAGCGGACAGCATCACCATTCCGGGCCATGGCTTGAGCGAAGGCGCCAGACTGGTGTACGAAGTGGCGGTGGGCGATAAAGCCATCGCCGGCCTGGTGGTGGGCAACCGTTATTACGTGCACGTGCTGGATAAAGACCACGTGCAGCTGCGCCTGACCGCCAACGGCGCCGCCGTCGACCTGAGCAGCGACGGCAGCGGCATCCAGCACCTGGCCGGAGCCGCCGCCTCCTTCCTCAGCGAAAACCTGATCCGCGTCGACGTGGCCGAGGACGTGCTGCACTTTACCGTGGCGCACGGCCTGGTCGAAGGCCAAACCGTGCGCTACAGCGCGTCGGGCGACGGCCGGGTGATCGGCGGCTTGAAGGACGATGCCGTTTATGTGGCGCACGTGCTCGACTTGACCAGCATCCAGCTGCGCCTCAAAGCGGAAGGAGCCATCGTCGACTTGACCGGCGCCGGCGTCGGCGGGCAGCGCTTTACCGGCAGCGCGCGAGAGTTCGTCGCCACCACCGATCTGGCGGCGGAGCGCCGCGCCGCCGTGCTGGCATTGGCGGAGCGCCTG
>SCQD01000275.1 GCA_004299145.1 Methylococcaceae bacterium
CCATTGTCGGCGTCCCGCCATTTTCTGCTTGACCAAAAACAACGTGCCCAGCATCACCAAAGCCATGTGGTTGTGCCAAGCATCCCAGCGGCGCACTTGATAATCGGCCATGCCGCATTCGCTTTTCGCTTCTTTAAAGCTGTGTTCGATGAAGAACCGTTGCGACTGTACCCGCGCGAGTTCCTCAAGCGGGGTATCGGGTGGCGCGTTGGAAAGGCAGTAGTGGGAGATGTCCTCAGCCCCGGCTTCCCGGCGTACCAGGAGATGCCAGCCACGGGCCTTTTCTTCCCGGCCATCCCACACCCAAACGCGTTCATGCAGGTAATCAGCGGCCAGCAGGCCTTTTTCGCCCTCTCGCAAAACGAGCCGCTGCCACGCGGTGGGCGGTTGCTCCTTTGCCCAGGCGTCCGTTCCATTGCCGCGCCACGCCCGCCCCGAGGAGGCGCCTTTTTTGGCGAAGGCGCTTTCGTCAAAGAGCAACACCGACGTATCGCCGCCCAGCAGCGCATCGGTCTCGCAGGCCAGTTGCCTGCCAAACCCTTGCCAATCCACGCAAGCGGCTGTCAGCATGTGTTGCATGGATTGGTGATCGACGGCGTTGACCTCGCTCATACGCAGCATGTTGGTCCGGCCATTGCGAAAGCAGCAGCTTCAGGCCTCGCTCAATTGGCCATCCTTATCCTCTACCAGCGTATCGCCGTTCAGCATTTGATAAACGCCGACACAGCCTTCGCAGCAAAAACGCTTGACGCCCGTGACCGTCATCAATTCAAAGCCGGAGACTTCAACGGGTAAACGGCACAAATCACAGGCATAAGGAGAGGCAGTGTCGCGAGTCGATGAGGGATCAGCAGTCATGGTGTATGTATGTTCGAGAAATGAAAGTACGTGGACAAAGCCGCCGCGAAGCGGAATAACTAAGGCTTAATAAAAGCCGCCGCGAGCCGGAATAACTAAGGCTTAACAAAATCGGCTGGGGTAGCGTTGTTCCCAAAGCGCATGAGGCTATACAGCCGATCATGTTTTCGGCCAGCTCAATGCACTCCATCCACTCGCGCCGGCTACCGATAATGATACCAGTGGCTGCCCGCTCCAATGGCCGCTATTGCCGGTGCACAGGGCGTTCAGCCGCGTTGAACAGCGGACGAAAATGTAACTTGAATTACTCGGCTGGAACGGGTCTGCAACCCGTTTCAAGGAGCCTTGGCTTTTCCGCGAGGACGCGGCGGCTTTCCATGGTCGAGCCCACAGCGTACCCTACACCGATAGGCGCGGTTTCGGTCATATCCTTAGTTATTCCGCTTCGCGGCGGCCTTCCAGAGGCCTTAGTTATACCGCTTCGCGGCGGCCTTCATCAAAGCGATGCGCAAAGCGCTGCTGACGCTGGAACTCATGCCCACTTGAGCGGCAACGGCGGGCAGCAAAATCAGGGATGCAAAAGTCAGCGCGGTGGCCATCAACAAGGATGAGGAACCTGCGGCGGCTTGATTGGGTACGGCGATCTGTGGGTTGCTCATACATTCACCTCGGTGCAAACGGATGCGAATTGACGTCACGACGGCCAATGACCAATCAATATTTGCGCCAACATTTCAACAACTTGATTTTAAAAGAGTTTTCAGAGACTCAGCCGAATTTTTTTCCAAAAAACAGGGCAATGCACCCAGTGATTGTGTCATTTCACACACCTGTAAAAAACGGCATGCGCGACGACCGGTTCAGCCCCTTCCAGCCGCGCAAAATCGGTTATCCTGTCGCCCCGAAAACCGCCGAACGCTTTAAATATGAGCGCTAATTTGATGCCGGCCGCAACAGCGGCGTGTAATCAACAAGCTGAACGCTACAACCGCGATTGCCATTGCATAACCCTGGACCGGGAAGCTTTACGCTCGGTATTGCTGGCGCAAACCGACGGCGCCGCGTTGTATCGCATGATGATCGAAGAGCGTCCCTTCCTGTTTGCCGATTCCCCGGTTTTCGTGCCCTCCGCCTGCATCCAGCGTCAAGCCAGGATTATCGACGCGGTGGAAAGCGTCATCGCCCTGCCCGCTTATCGGGAACGCGTGTTGCAATATGCGCCGGAAGCGGCCCGGTTTACGCCCAAGGCCAAAGGCGTTTTTCTGGGCTATGACTTCCATCTGGGAGCGGCCGGCCCTCAACTGATCGAAATCAACACCAATGCCGGCGGCGCATTGCTCAATGCGCTGCTGGTGAGGGCGCAAACGCCTTGCCTGGATGTCAATGGCGTCATTGCACCTACAGCGGCGGCTTTGACGCCGGAGAGCGCCGATGCACACGCGCTGGAGCGGACTTTCCTGGCAATGTTCAAGGAGGAATGGCGGCTGGAACGCGGCGCGGCGCCGTTACGCACCATCGCCATCGTCGACGAGCAACCCGGGCAGCAGTTTCTGTTCCCGGAATTTCTGCTGTTCCAACAGCTGTTCCGGCAAAACGGCATCGATGCGGTTATTTGCGACCCAGGCGAATTGCTCTGGCGCGACGGCGGTCTCCGGCATGGCGAACGCCGCATCGATCTGGTCTACAACCGCTTGACCGATTTTGGACTGGCCGCAGCTTCCAGCCAAAACCTGCGCGCCGCCTATCTGGCCGGTGAGGTGGTGCTCACCCCGCATCCATACGCTCATGCGCTGTACGCCGACAAGCGCAACCTGATCGGATTGACGGACGAGGCGGTGCTGCGCGAGCTGGGGGTCGATGCCGCCACCCGCGAACTGCTGCTGAGCGGAATCGCCCACACCATGGCGGTGCGGCGGGAAGATGCCGACGCGTTGTGGGCGGCGCGCAAACGCCTGTTTTTCAAGCCGGCGGCGGGTTATGGCAGCAAAGCCGCCTATCGCGGCGACAAGCTGACCCGGCGGGTTTTCGAAGAAATATTTCAGGGCGATTACGTCGCGCAAACGCTGGTCATGCCGAGCGAGCGGCGCTTGACGGTGGGTGCGGAAGCGGAAAACTTCAAACTGGATTTGCGCAATTACGTCTACCAGGGGCAGGTTCAGCTCATCGCCACCCGGCTCTACCAAGGCCAGACCACCAACTTCCGCACGCCCGGCGGCGGCTTTGCGCCGGTAATCGTACTGCCGTGCGATTAGCGTTCAGGACAAATACCCCCCCTTGAGCTGGATCCATCCGCCACACCGCATCAAACCAGCCAGATGCTGTCCGGCGCGGTGCCAAGCGTATCCAAGCCCTGCGCCGTAACCCCGATCAATCGCAGCAAACAGTCTTGCGTACCCTGGTCCTGGCCCTGGAACAGGTAGCAGTCTCCCGCTGCGTTGAAATGGAATAGGCTGCCGAAATATCTTTTACTTCTGTGAACATGATCACAGATATTATTTAAATTCTTGTAATCCAAGGACTACAAGACATCGCGAAAAGACTGACAACAACGATCATGGCGCGCGCCACCCCTGACCATGAAACGTCCGCGCGCCATGATCGTTCCCCTCACCCCGGCCCTACCCAGGAACCTGCGGTTAAAAACCGCTCCTTCTCCCCCAGGGAAAGCCGCCGCGAAGCGGAAAAAATAAGGCTTCTTGAGAAGGTTGGGATGAGGGGAGTAAATGGCCGCGGCCTTTTTTATCTCCCCCTCACCCCAACCCTCTCCCGAGGGGAGAGCGAAGCGAGGGGCCGGGAGCCCGAAAGCCCAGGTTCCTGGGCGCCATTCGGCGTGGACCACACGCAGGAGTCTCTCCCTGATGGAGAGAGAAAACAAGGTCGCCGCGACTTTCATGGCAACCCAGCCTACGCGCTACTTTGGCAGCCGGCATTCGCTGCCCGTCCACCGGTGCCGCCAGGGCCGGGCTGCTGCGGTCCGTGTAATCCCAGGCCTACACCATGTAGGCCTGGAACTACACCGCGTAATCCTGGGATTACGCATAAATCATCCTGCGCTCATATACAGGCCTCAGCGCCTGCTGTTACATTCCCTACCAGGCGTACAGCCTTGAGGCTTTAGTCTCAAGTTCTCCGGCACAGCGGACAGCACCGGGATAGCCCAAACCGATGGCTGGTCTTTCCGCGTTTTTCCCATCGTCATGCCGATGCGGAAGAACTGCTCCATCGCCCCTCTGAAGCCTCCGTGAACACGCCGTTTCCGGTGTCGCCGTCCCTGGCAATCGTTGTTTCCTCCCTCTACCGAAAAAGGATAAAACCCACATGAAAACCAACCATGACTTAGAGCAATTGCAGGTCGAAATTACCCAACTGAGTTCCACCGTCGATCAATTGCAGGCGGGTCACGGCGCCCCTGCCCAGTCCCAATGCCCCATCGCCCATTGCAGCGCCTGCCCTTCGAACTCCCCGTTTGTTCCGGATTTCGACATTCCATTGCTCGCACCCGGCGGCGGCGATTGTAATCCTGACTTGTTGGCCAAACTCGGCCCCCTGGCCGGCCTCGTCGGCACCTGGGTGAGCACCAAAACCAACGGCTTCAACGTCATGCCGATACCGCAGGCAACGGCGCCGAACGGATTCATACTGAAAAACTTCTCTTATTACGAAGTGGCGACCTTCAGCGCGATCCAGGGCAAGGTGGCCAATCGCGGCGGGGTCGATGAGCAGGACTGTTACACCTTGTTCTACGAACAGCGCGTCTTTTTCTCGGAGGGGCCGCAAGCCAACCAACTGGTTCATGCGGAAAACGGCGCCTGGTTGAACCTGATTACCGGCCCCCAGGGGCAAGGCCCGCTCAACACTCCGCCGAACATTCCCAGCCCTCCGGCGCCCGATCCCATTCCACCGCAGAATCCCGCGCGCCAGATCGTCAAGCAGGTTTCGGTGCCGCACGGCAATTCCATCCTGGCCATGGGCAATGTGGCGGTATACGACGGCGCGCCCAACATTCCCGACGTCAACGCCCTGCCGGTCGGCGCACCGCCCGAATTTGACGCGCCTTACGGCACCAACATTCCCAGCAACCCCAACGTCAATCCCAACATCGTGCTCCAGGGGGCATTGTCGGCATTGGCGGGGCTCGGCATCAACGTGGTGCGCACGTATCAGATCGACGTCGACAGCGACAACCATGGCGGCGTGGTCAACATTCCCTACATCAAGCAGCACACCGATGTCCCCCGCTTTACCAACATCATGTGGCTGGAAGAACTGTCCAACGGCCAACTGCTGTTGCAGTACTCGCAGACCATCGATCTGAAATTCGCCGCCGCCAATGGCGAGCGCTATGTGTTCCCGCACATTGTCGCCAACACCCTCACCAAGGTGAGATAGCGACGGTATGTGGAACGGTAAAGGCGTTGAAGAAACGGCACCTGATTTTGCGGTGTGCGATTCCAGACGCCGGTCTTGGCCCTTGGCATAACGCCGTGGGTTGTTTTTCATCAGTAACATTAGGAATGGAAAAATGAGCGAAGCTATCTCCGTTAAAGAGCTCCAATTACAGCTCACCGAACTGACGTCA
>SCQD01000276.1 GCA_004299145.1 Methylococcaceae bacterium
TTTGCTTTCGGCGCCAACATCACGCCGGAACGGGTGAATTACGACGGCAATCATCCTTATGCCGGCGGCGAAAAAGGGCTGTACCGGGAAAAAACCGTGCCGGTGCGGGCGTTGCCGTGCAACGGCTGGGGTTTGTACCAGATGCACGGCAATGTGTGGGAGTGGTGCCGGGACTGGTTCGGCGACTACCCTGCAGGGGAGGCCATGGACCCTGCCGGTCCTGAGCAGGGGCAATCCCGCGTGTTGCGCGGCGGTTCCTGGATCGACGACGGCAGGCGCGCGCGTTCCGCCTGCCACAGCGGGAACATGCCTGGCTTCCGCTACGACGACTTCGGCTTCCGGCTTGCCCTAGGTCCAGCGGCAGGAAGGCAGGCAGCGGCGGCTGGGAAGTAATCGTTCACGCTCCCCTGCTTTTTATGCCCTCACCCCAACCCTCTCCCGGGGGGAGAGGGAGCCCGAAAGCCCCGGTTCCTGGGGGCCATTCGGCGTGAATACCGCGCTTGAAACTCTCCCAAGGGGAGAGGGGGGATTAGCGGTGGCGCCCCCGGCAGGTTCCTGGGTAGGGGGATAAAGGTTGCTCACAAGGGTAGGTTTTTATTTGTTCCCACGGGCTCCGTGGGAACGCAGTGGCGGCGCGCTGCGCCGCAGACGATGCCGGTCAGCCGCCTCTTGCGTCAGTGGAGAAATTCCACGACCACCGCCGCGCCGCCCAAAAAGCTCGCGCCGATGCGTATCCGTCCCTGGTAGGCTTCGACGATGTCCGCCGCCACCGCCAGTCCCAGGCCATGGCCGGGGGCCGATTCGTCGGCGCGCACGCCGCGCTGGAGTATCCGTTCGATGTCGGCGGCCGCTATGCCGGGCCCGTCGTCGTGGACGGCGACCATCCAGTGTTGCCCGTCGCGCCGGCCTTCGATGTGCACCCGCCCGCCGCTCCATTTGAATGCGTTGTCCAGCAGGTTGCCGAGGATTTCCATGAGGTCAGCTTCGTCTCCCCGAAAGCGCAGGGCGGGATCGACCTGGTTCGACAGGGCGATGTTTTTGCCGCGGTAGACCTTGCCCAGGGAGGCGGCGAGCCGCTCGACCAGAGGCTGGATAGGAATCGCGGCGGCCAGCGCGGTGTCGGCGGAAGTGGCGGCCCGTTGCAACTGGCGTTCGACGATGCGCAGCATGCGCGAGGCTTGTTCGTCCACCGTGGCGGCCAGGGTGTCGGGGTGTTCGGTCGCGCCGCGCAGCACCGCCAGCGGGGTTTTCAAGCTGTGGGCGAGATCGGCCAGGGCGTTGCGGTAGCGGGTCTGGCGCGCCCGTTCCTGCTTCAGCAGCGCGTTGATTTTGTCGGAAAGTTGCCGGACTTCGCGGGGGTAGCGCCCGGCGATTTGCTCCCGTTCGCCGCTTTCGATGGCTTCCAGCTCGCCCCGCACCCGGCGCAAAGGGCTCAGCCCCCAGCGCAGCAACAGCACCTGGCTGGTCAACAGCAGCAGGGCGATGCCGCCGAGACCGCCCCATAAGCGCCGGCGGTAGAGCTCGATCTGTTGGTGCAGCGGCGCCAGGTCGGCCATGAGGTAAAAGCTGAAAGGATGGATGCCGCTGGGAGTGACGCGCTGAAAGCCGAAACCGAGCAGGTCGTAATCCTGGCCGTCTTCCAGCCGCGCTTCCGTCCATTGTTTTTCGCCCACCGCCGGCATTGCCGGCGTCGGCGGCTTTCTGTTGCCCAGCGAGGGAGATTGCCACGCCAGCCCGTTCTGCCCCGGAATCGCGGCGAAAGCGTACAGCCCGGAATCCGGCAAAGCCAACCGCGGTTCCGGCAGATCGGTGGGCAGGGGCATGGTGAGCTGCCCGGCGCTGTCCACGCCGGCGGTGGTCAGCAGCAAATACATCTGCCCCAGCATGCGTTCCCGCATCGACAACCTGAGACTGGCGACGAAAGCCTGGTCCAGCACCGCGCCGGTGGCGGCCAGAAAGATGCTCAGCACCAGCAGCGCGGCGAGGCTGAGCCGGAAGTAGAGCGAACTCGTCAATCGATCAACCGGTAGCCGCGCCCACGCAGGGTTTCGATGGGCTGGAACACGCCGTCCGGGGCCAGCTTGCGCCGCAAGCGGCCCACCATGACTTCTATGACGTTGCTTTCCGGGTCCGCGTCGTGGGGATAGAGGTAATCGCACAGTTCGTTTTTGGACACCACGTTGCCGCGCCGTTGCGCCAGGTATTCCAGCGTCCGGTATTCCATGGCGGTGAGTTCCACCGCGCCGCCGTTCAGCGTTACCCGCTGGGCGGCGAGGTCCAGGGTGAGTGGCCCACAGTTCAATTGCAGCTGCGGCGCTCCCAGGGTTCTTCTGACCAGGGCTTTGAGCCGGGCCGACAGTTCTTCCATCTGGAAAGGTTTGACCAGGTAGTCGTCGGCGCCGGTTTCCAAGCCTTCCACCCGTTCCTGCCAGCGGCCGCGGGCGGTCAGCACCAGAATCGGCAGCGGATTGCCCTGTCCGCGTAGTCGCCGAATGATTTCCAGCCCCGACAGGCCGGGTAGCCCCAAGTCCAGGATCGCGGCATCCACGGGGTATTCGCTGGCAAAGTACCAGCCTTCCTGTCCATCGCCGGTCACGTCGACGCGATAGCCTTCCGCTTCCAGGTGGCGGCGAATCTGAATTTGTAGATCGGTTTCATCCTCGATGATCAGGATGCGCATGGGTAAGTCTTGGGGGAAATGTTGATTCAGCCTGTTTGCCGGTGCCCGCTGCAACAGCCGGGCGGGTCGGGATTTGCACCCCGACCCGCCCGGTATCGCCTCGGGTTACCGACCAGGCGCGAAGGCGCAAGGCCTTCGCGTTCCACGGAAGTTTTTACTGTCGGGGCAGAGCCTGGCTTCCTTGGCGCAAAAGCTTACCACCAATCTCTTGTGCGACGGCGTCCTTGAGTATCACGGGGCGGTAAAGAATCTCATCCGGTTGTTCCAACGGAAAATCCAGGCGTCCGCTGGTTTTGAGCGTGGCCAGGTCGTTGGCCTGTAGCCGCGCTTCGGACAGGGTATAGAGTTGGTCGCCGATGGTCAGCAGGCGCTGTACGTAATGGTACCAGTCATAGTAGGCGGCATCGTCCTGGTGGGTGACGGCGGCTATTTTGCGGAACCCGCCGACCAGGTCGATTTCGTAGAGCTGCGCTCCCTGGAACACCGGCACCGGCACCGGCCACGGGTCTTTGGCGGTCATGGCGGTTTCTTCGATGGGAAAACCCAACAGATGGCGCGCCGGGTCGAACAGTATGGCCTTGTGATCGTACTGGGCCGGAGAATACGTGCCTTGATCGCCGATGACGAGGCTGTGCGTTTCCTTCGGATGGGCCGGGTCGCTCACGTCGAACAGGGCCAGCTTGACGCCTTGGACCTGGGTGAAGCCATCGTTGCCGTCGGTCGCCACCTCCTGGCCGATGCCGATCACGTGGTCGGCGTCGTAGGGATGGAGGTAATTGCTGAATCCCGGAATTTTCAGCTCGCCCAATAGCTTGGGCGCCTCCGGCATGGACAGGTCGATCACGAACAGCGGATCGGTCTGAGCGAATGTCACCAGATAAGCCCGCTCTTCCATAAAACGCGCCGCGTAGATGCGTTCGCCTTCGGCGAGGTGTTCCAAACGCCCGACCAGCTTCATGGCGGGGTCCAGGGTGTAGAGATTGTTCCAGGACTGGTTTTGCGAAGTGGCGCCGTCCCAGGTCCAGCGGTCGACCGTGGTGGCGATGCGGAAGTAACCCTGGTGTTCGTCCAGGGAGAACTGGTTCAACGGGACGCCCGGTACTTCACCTGCCTGGCGGAATTCGGTGGCGCCGTCTTTCAGGGCGAATTTGTAAATGTGGGTGACCGGGATAGTCCCTACCTCGTTCGAGGCATCGACAGCGCTGTAGTCCGCCGCCGAAAGGAACAGGTGGTTGCTGGAGGCGTACACGATGTCGCCGGCGCCAAGATAGGATTTGACGTCGGCGGCCCGCTCGGGTTCGTCCAGGCGGAAACTCACCACCGTGACGTAATCCGGCTCCACAAAACCGGGGAAATAGTAAAGCTGTTGCAGCGGCAGCGCCTGCTCCTTGCCGTCGTCGGCCGCGCTGTCCTGGACGCGGGGCAAGGTGTTTTCCCGCGTCAACGCCGGCCCGCCGGCGGCGACGCCTTTTTTCCGGGCAACCGCCAGGTAGTCGCGGAAAAAGTAGCTGGGATACTTGCGCGCGGTGAGATAGAGACTGTTGCCCAGTCTGCGGGATGCTAAATAAGAGCCGCTGATGGAAATCTCCCGCTCCAGGCTGGGACTGGCGCGGTCGGCAACGTTGTAAACCCGCGCCATGGTGAGGCTTTCGCCGGCTGGCCGCCAAATCGCCATGCGGGGAAGCTCATCCGCAACGGGTCCGGCGTTTTCGTCCGCTCGCCAGCCTTGGCCGACGACCACCAGACGGTCGCCTTGAACGTAAAGCTCGGTGGGATAGAAACCCTCGTCGAATTGCAGCGTAGCGGCCAGCGCCATCTGCTTCGGCGGATAGGCGTCGACGATCCGCACCTGGTTGTTCTGAATGCTGTAAATGTAATGGCCGTCGGTCTTGACGGTATCGCCTTCGTCGACGCCCCGCACCTGGACGTTGGTGTCCGAGTGCGCCACGTCGGCCGGCTGGCCGCCGGCGGCCAGCTCCGCGGTATTCATGGTGGTGGCCACCCGGTTGACGGCGTAATTGGCGCGGATGGATTTGGACGACAGCAGTTGTTTCAGCTGCTGGAACGAAGTGACGCGCCGGGGTTTCAAGGGCTTGCCGGCGTCCTGGGCTTCGGCTGCGCCGCCGAGCAGGCCCAGCACCAGGCAGGCGGCCGTAAGGCGGCCCAGCGTTTTCCAGGGGGATGGTAGGGAGGGTTGCATGGGAATACTCCTAAAAATATACAGGGCTTTCAATTCATGTTAGTTACTAGGAACTAGAATTGAGAAGCGTGATTAAAATATCCATAAACGTCGTTATTTGTAATGGTTTTGAATGCATC
>SCQD01000277.1 GCA_004299145.1 Methylococcaceae bacterium
GCTGAAGCCGCTGGGAACCTCGCTGAAGCTGAAAGTTACCGTGGCGGTTTCGCCGGCATTGAAGCGGGTCTTGCTGCTGCTGATGGTCAGGCCCGGCGGCTGGGCGTCTCCGTGCACGGTGAGCGTGTTGTCGACGATCCCGGCGTTCCCCGCCGCGTCGGTATAGCTCCCCGGCGCCACGCCGATGGAGCCGGCCAAGGTAATGCTGAAGGTATGGAGATCGAAAGTCAGGCGGAGGGTGAACAGGGCCGTGTAGAGCTTGGCGTCGCCGGGATTTACCGAGAAGCCGCTCAGGCTGCCCCCGCTCATGGCGATGTCGTTGACGGAGAAGCCGCTGGGAACCTCGCTGAAGCTGAAGGTGACCATGCCGACCCCATTGGCCTTGTAGAGGGTCTTGCCGCTGATGGTCAGGCTCGGCGCCAGCGTGTCGCCGCTCAGCGCGAGCGTGTTGCCGGCGCTGCCGGCGTTGCCCGCCGCGTCAGTGTAGGATTCCGCCGCAACGTCGATGGCGCCGCTCAGATTATTGGTGCTGGATAAGGGCGTAAACAGGGCGGTGTAGATCTGGTCGTCTTTGGGGTTTACTGTCAGGCCGCTCAGCTTGCCGCCGGCCACGGCGATGTCTTCGGTGCTAAAGCCGCTGGGAACCTCGCTGAAGCTGAAGGTCACCGTGGCGGTGTCGCCGGCCTTGAAGCGGGTATGGTCGCTTTTGATGGTCAGGTTTGGCGCCTGGGTATCGCCGCTCAGCGCGACCGTGTTGCCTGCGTTCCCGGCGTTGCCCGCCGCGTCGCTGTAGGTTCCCGCTGCCACGCCGATGGAGCCGCTCAGGTTGTTGGTGTTGGAAGAGGGCGTAAACAATGCCGTGTAGACCTGGTCGTCCTTGGGGGTTACCGCCAGTCCGCTCAGCTTGCCTGCGGTTACGCTGATGTCTTCAGCGGTGAAATCGCTGGGGACCTCGCTGAAACTGAAGGTGACCGTGGCGGTGTCGCCGGCCTTGAAGCGGGTCTGGTCGCTTTTGAGGATCAGGTTTGGGGCCTGGGTATCGCCGCTCAGCGCGAGGGTGTTGCCGGCGCTGCCTGCGTTGCCGGTCGCGTCGGTGTAAGTGCCCTCCGCCACGCCGATGGAGCCGGACCAGGCATTGCCGGCGCTGGGCGTGAACAGGGCGGTGTAGACCTTGTCGCCGTCGGGACTCGCCGCCAGGCCGCTCAGCTTGCCGCCGGTCACGGCGACGTCGTCGGCGCTGAAGCCGCTGGGGACCTCGCTGAACCTGAAGGTGACCGTGGCGGTGTCGCCGGCCTTGAAGCGGGTTTGACTGCCGGCGATGGTCAAACGCGGCACGCTGTCGACCGTCACCGCATAACCGTCACCGACCGAACTGGCGTTGCCCACGGCGTCCGTCGCCTGGGCGTGAAAGACGTGGCTGCCGTCTTGCAATTTCAGCGTATCGAAGAACCAGGCGCCTTGCTCGTCCGCGAGCCCCCAGCCCAGGCTGGCGTCACCATCGAACACTTCCACCGTGCTGCCCGGTTCCGTCTTGCCGGCCAGCACCAGGTAGGGGTTGTTGGTTGCGCCATGGTCGGCAACGCTGCCGACTGTCGGCCCCACGTCGTCCCTCACGGATTCGATGGTCGGTGGATGCGGTGGTGTGGCGTCGACCGTCACGGTGTAATTATCGCTGGCCGGGCTGGCGTTGCCGTCGGCGTCCGTCGCCAGGGCGCTGAAATCATGCCGGCCATTGCCCAGTTTTTCAGTGGTGAAGCTCCAGAGTCCCGCCCGGTTCGCCTCCACGGTTCCCAGGCTGTGCTTGCCGTCGAAAATCTCCACCGTGCTGCCCGCGTCCGCCTTGCCGGCCAGCACCAGGCTGGAATCGTTGGTGGTTCCCAGGTTGGAGACGGAAACCACGTGGTTGTCGGTTACCGCATCGATGGTCGGTACGTTTAACGCGGCGCGGGCCGGATCGTTCCGCAGCTTTTTCATGGTGCTTCCCCGTTTGTGACTTGGCGTGTTGATGGATTTCGGCGTTGCTAAAGCGATACAAAGCTCCCTTTTCCTGGGGCAAGGCTGTTGAAATAAGCCTCAGCGGTGGCGCGTTCCATGGTTCGCGCTTCGCTTCATAAAGCCGAAACATCTTGAATTTTGTGAGAAATCATGCGCTTATAACCTCCACAGTTGTACCCCCTAATTAGGGGGTAGGGAGATAAGAAATACGTGTATAGAGGGGGAGTACGTAGGCTGGGATGAGTCGGCGAATCCCAGCATGATCACTAAGGCTTCTTGAATCCAGTGCCATGGATGGCAGCCTGCGAATCGCTATGTTGTTGATTCGAAAGAAAAAAGCTAGGCTGCGGCCTTCACATCCTTGTGCCTGGGTTCCGCCAATCCATGGCGGAACGACGTTGTTGGTGAAATCTGACAAAGTAGAACTAGGTGCTGCATAGTTTCTACGTGCTACGTTATCTCCCGCCACACCACCCGTTCCAAGCCCAAGGCCACGACGGCATAACAGCGCAGTTGCGCCAGTCCGTAGCGTGCCGTCAACGCCGCGCCGTAGCGTTCGGCTTGCTGTGTGGCTTCGGCCAGTTTGGCGGTGACGGCGGGCAGGGCGGCCAAAGCCTGGTGGGATTGGCCGCGTACTTGCTCGCCGGTCAGCGCCAAGTCTTTC
>SCQD01000278.1 GCA_004299145.1 Methylococcaceae bacterium
TCGCGGTCGATCAGGCTGGCAAACCCCCGGATCGACGTCAGCGGCGTCCTCAATTCGTGCGAAACCGAGGAAAGGAAATCCGATTTCATCTTATCCAGCTTTTGCAGGCGCAGGTTGGCGGCTTCCAATTCCTGGTTCATGGTGCCGAGGCTGGCGCTGGTGGCCTGCAGCCGCGTCATGATCTCGTCGGCCTTTTCGAACTGCTCGACCACCAGCTGTGCCGAAATTTCCGCCGCCGCGCGCGACACGCGGATTTCCTCGCGCAGCATGCGATTTTCCGCTTCCAGCGTGGCCAGGGGATTATCGGCGTGCGTCATTTCAGGGGAGGCCATGGATGGCAATCTCCACGCAACGTTCCGCCACGGCGCGCAGCGTCGCCTCGTTCGCCGCGCCGTCCGCGCCCACCAGCGCGATTTCCGGCCAAGGGGGCCGGCAGGCGTGGGGCAGCATGTGCAGCAGATAGGGCAGTCCGGCGCTATGACCGTAATTGACGGCGTGTGCCGCCACCTGGTCACGGGCCAGCACCGTGATGCCGAGGTTGTCCGCCATGCCTGCCACGGCATCGGCAAACACCACGCGCCGCCTGCCTTCCATCAGCCGCAGCAGGTCGAGGCCGCACAGCCCGCCGTCGATCACATCAATGTCCGATTGAGGCCGCGCAAGGCAGAGTTGATCGTACACGCGCCAGCCGACGTCGTCGCCGGCGAAGTAACGATTGCCCAGGCAGATGATGGCGTTGTTGCCCATAACGCCGGTTCAGCAGCGCCAGGGGGTGCGGTCGGCTCCGACCACGTGCACGGTGCACACCAGACAGGGATCGAACGAGCGCACCACGTGACCTGCTTCGACCGGGTTGTCGATGTCCTGGATGGCCGTGCCGAGCAGCGCTTGCTCCCAGGGGCCGCGCACGCCCGCGCCGTCGCGCGGGGAACCGTTCCAGGCGGTGGGGGTGATGATCTGGTAGCGCACGATCTTGCCCGCCGCGATTTCCACCCAATGGCCCAGCGCGCCGCGCGCCGCCTGGACCAGTCCGTAGCCGCGGCCGTCCCGCAGCGGCGGCACCGCGGCATAGTAGGGTTGATCGTGACGCGCGATCATTTCGTCCAGCCAGGTTGCCATGGCGGGCAGCAACGCGGCCTGCCGCGTCAGGCGCGCCAGCTGGCGCAGCACCAGGTCGGCGCCGTCGCGCCGCAGCAGGTCGCAAAACAGCGGGTCTCCGCCGACGATGCGTTCCGCCAACGGCCCGGTTTCGGCGGGTTGTTCCTGATAGCGCGGCGCCTTGCCCCAGGAATATTTGCGGCCTTCGGCGCCGGTGGCCTGGGGGACGGTTTCGCCGTCGAAAGGATGGCGCCCGCCGGGGTAATCGGCATACCAGGAGGCTGCGACGTGTTCCGCCACCAAGGCCTGATCGAAAGGCTGCGTGCGCCCGTCCTTGCCGACGAAGCCAGCGGCGATCAGCTGCTGTTGCGCTCCGGCGACGGCGGAATCATTAGGCAGGTTCAGCGAGCCGTAGGAGATAAAGTTGCCGTGCCCTTGGCCCAAGCCTTGCAATCCCGCCTCCCGCGCAAAGCGCAGCAAAAAACCGGTATCGCTGTCGCGGTGCCCGGCACTCTCGGCCAGCCAGGCGTCGAGCCCGGCGGCGCTTTGCACGGCTTGCCAGCGCTCCAGGGTACAGCCGAGCACGCGCTGTTCATACCATTGACGATAGTGAGTCAGGATGTGGCGGCACTGGTTGAGCGCGGTCACGGGCGGCGCGTAAGTAACGCCGCCGGGCACCATGAAGGAACTGTGCGGCCACTGGCCGCCGAGGATGGCGATGATTTCCAGCAGGGTCTTGGTCTGCCGCACCACGTCGATGCAGCGCTCGCCCTGCAGCGGCGCATAGCGCTGGACGGCCTCGGCATACAGCGCGTGCGCCTGGTAAGTTTCCGCGGTAAAGTCCGGCAGAAACATCAGCACGGACTGGCGGACATCGCTCTGGCAGTGTTCCGTCATCAGGGCGAGGTTGCGCAGGCGCACGGCGTTGTCCGGAATCGCGACGGCGGCAATCCGGTCCAGCGCCTGGGCGGCCGCCATCAAGTGGGTGGTGCTGCAAATACCGCAAACGCGCGGCGTGACCACCAGGCCGTCGAGCGCGCCACGCCCCACCAGCAAGTTCTCGAAGCCGCGAAACATCGTGCCGGAACTCCAGGCGTCGACGATCCGGTTATCCTCCAACTCGACGCGGATTTCCAGGTCGCCTTCGACCCGGTTCAAGGGAATATCGCGGACGACTCTTCTTGCCATGGGCGGTTCCTTCAGATTTTGGTTTCGCGTTTTTTCAGGCGCTCGGGCGCCGCTGCCGCCGCCATCCCCTTGTACACCAGATAGTGGGCACGGCTGATGCCTTTGGGCAGTTCAATGGGTACGCCTTCGATGTTGCGCGTCTCGAAAAACGGGTAGCTCGTCGGGAAATCCGGGCTGGTGCAGCCGAAACAGGGCACCCCTGCCCGCGTCTTCGACGAACGGCCGTTCCACAACAACTTGTTGCACGGCCCATCCGCCAACGGCCCATGGCAACCCATGTGAAAAAACAGGCAGCCGCGCTGGGCGAACTCCCATTCCTCGACGCGGTATTCGTGATATTCGTTGCGCGTACACCCCTGGTGGACCGTCATGCCGAACCAGTCCAGCGGGCGGTTGAACTCGTCCAGTTCCAGCGGCACTCCGCCCGCCAGCGCCGCCAGCGTCCCCGCCATCACATCCGGATGGCAGGGGCAGCCGGCCAGGTTGATCACGGGCATGCCCGACGCGGCGCGGAAGCCCTGGCCCAGCAAGCCGCCCGGCTCTTTTTTCAGAAATTGCAGACCGGTCGACTCGGCATCGCCGTCGCTGCCGAAACCGCCGAACGCCGCACAAGTGCCGGCGGCCACAACGTGGCGCGCCTGCGCCGCCAGGGCCGCCACCAGATCTTTTTTGGGGTGGCCGCGGCGGGTGTCGAACATGCCGGTGCTGGCCGGCCCGCGAATGATCGAGCCTTCCACCACCAGGATATCCAGCGGTTGTTCGCCCTGCACCAGGCTTTCGATCAACTCGTTCTGCGCCGCCGCCGGCAAGGTCGACAGCGAGGGATGCCAAAGGAGCTGGATATCGAGGGTAGCGAAAAGCTCGGTCAAATCCGGGCAGTCGGCATTGAGGAACGACATAGTGTCCCCACCGCAACCGCCGCATTGGATCCAGAACAATGATGTCATACGGGTATTGTCAGCTTGAAATTGTGGTGGCAATCGTCACTGGACCCGATGATGGTCCGGTGATTCATCGCCGCATGGCGCGACGATAGCATAATCGAAAAAGATGAAACAAAGTTAGCCGAGCCCGCGCCGATTCCCGCGACGCTTGGTTCGGTGCATTTCAGCGTGGCGACGAACGTCTCGACGTCATCGGCCACCTGGAATAGCCCTTCAGTCCTCCGACTCGGGAACGTCCCAATCCGCCGGGCGCGCCTCGCCGGTCTGGTAGAACTGCTTCACCTGCTTCACGTATTCCAGAAAGTCCCTGTTCTCCGTGGCCAGTCTGTTGACCATGTCCCAATCGATCTCATCTCTTTCGCGGGCAGGAATCAAGACCTGACTTTCCGCCGGGTTGTCTGCATCCAGTTTTATCAGGCCAATGCCGTGCACCGCGAACAGCATCCGCAGTTCCTTGAGTGTGTCCTGGCCCTCGATTTCCGCTGCGGCCAGATAACCAAAATTGGCCCACGACGAGTTTGAAACCGCCTGGAAGAAGCATTCACGCACGTTTGACCGGTTGATCAGCAATTTGGCCTCGAACGACCACAGCTTGGTACGCTTGTCGGAATACTGATTGACGCAGTCCCGCACTTCCTGGTGCCATTCTGCTCCCAAGTCCTCCATCCCAACCACGTCCGGGTACAGCCAGCGGTTCCCGTTTGGCCCTCGTTTGTTCGATGAGCGCTTCTCGTCGATGCGCTTCGAATAGACGCCAAACTCCTCCCACAGATACAACGAAAGCCGCGGGTACATCGCATGCTCAGCCAGCATTTTCCCATTCGCGTCTGTAGTGAATGCGGTAACCATGCTCTCAGCCGCAGCCACCTCGGCGCTGTCGGACTTCTCCGAGTAGTAGTATTTGCGCGGTCGGCCCTCGGTCGTTTTCAGTTCCGGGTGCCGTTTTTGCAAACTCGGACGCCGTGCGCCGATTTCTGCTACCAACTGCTGTACCAAATCGCCATCGGTTTTGATGTAATCGCCTTGGCTATTGGATTTTTTCTCCTGACACTCGACGGGATAGGCGCTAAAAATCCACTCGGCGATCTGCCGCGCAGTCAGCTTTTCTTCGGGCTGTGCCTTCAAGCAATCCAGTACGGCTTTCGCCAGATTCAATGCCATAAACACCCCCTTTGCGTATTGGCATTGCTCATGCCGATGCTCCAGTCTGTGGCGGAGTATTCGGCGGCATCGCGCCCGGGTGATAGGTCGCGTCGAATACCATGTTCGTCAGCGAGTGCTTGAAAGCGGGGTTGTCGCTGAACTGCTTGAACAGCTCGGTGTGGTCGAACAGCAGCTCGGTTATCACCCGTTTGAGAGCAATATCGTGCTCCATCTTTGCTCCCTGTCGATCCGAATTTCTCTGCGCGTTCTGATAGGCCTTGTCCTGGGCCACGCGCACCGGAATGTCTTCGGCGATGACCTTGCGGATCTTGTCCTCGTCTTTCCACTTGATGTTGCCGAACAGATCGTTGAAGGTCTTGATGATGTTCGACAGCTTGTCGATGTCCGTCTCGCCCTTGCCGCCGCCGCCCGGAGGTACCGGCTCAACCGTGGCGTCGGCATCGTCCATCGCCATCTTGAGCGCCGCCTGCGCTTCCACGCGGTAGCTGTCCATATCGATGGACTCCAGCACACCCTTGGAGCGATCCTCCTCTTTGGGCGCCGGCAGCTTCGGAATGAGGAAGTTCAGGAAGATCGACAGCTTTTCCCAGGCCGGATGGCCGTAGCTCAGAATCGCGGCCAGGAAGCCGTAGCTGCGCACGAACGCCTTGGCCTGGCCTTTGAACTTCACCTGGCCGTCTTCGTCCAGGTTTTCCTGGTATTCCTCCACGCACAGGTCGAGGATCGGGTCGAGCTGGTCCCGGTCAGCACCGCCGAGGTAGCGCGCCACCAAGTCCTCCACTTGGCTGGCGCTATACACCTGCTGTCCATCGAGTTCGGCCTTTAAATCGTGCAGCTTGTTGGCA
>SCQD01000279.1 GCA_004299145.1 Methylococcaceae bacterium
GCAACGTGTGGCCGAAACCGAGCAACGTCGCTTACGGAAACTGGCACAACGTTTGGGCTTTAATCTCACGCCGATTGTCGCCGCACCGCTTGAGGTTCCTGGGTAGGGCTGGGGTGAGGGGAACGATCATGGCGCATGCGACTTACATTGCCAAGCAAGGCGCCTGCGCCATGATCGTTCAGGAGAAAATAATCCTCGCCCTGCTGCAACTGCCGCGAGTAGCTCTTGGCGGCGTTGTAGAGGATGCGCTGCTCGAAGCCTTTGACGTTAAGCACCTGCATCTCGACGATGACGTGGCGGCCATCGGCCAGCGTGGCCTTGACGTCAACGTAAGTGTCTTTCATGCCCTGAAGCATGGGGATTTGATAGGGATCGACGATCACCAGGTCGGTGACTTCCCTGCCCGGCGGAAAACCGATGAGCGCGTTGAGAAAGCTGATGAGAATGGGCTTGCTCTCGGCGCTGCCAAACACCTTTTTGAAAGCGTAGTCGGTTTTGACGTCCAGAAAGCGCATGACGGGCTCCAAAAGCTAATGAGGTGGGGTGCAGGCGTTCGTGGTGAGCCCTTCGGCGAGGCTAAACGTCTATGTTGTTGATTCGAAAGAAAAAGCCAGACCGCAGCATTCACATCCTTGTGCCTGGGTTCCGCCAATCCCTGGCGGAACGACGTTTGAACGCAGTACCATGCAAGATCCCAAAGAACCAATTTCAAGATTATCCGGGCGAAACCGTTTGGAACGGGGTTTAACCCCCGTCCCGCCCAGCGTGTTCCCGGCAGATGCGCGTCACATCGGACGGGGTCAGCGTGGCGCCGGTCAGTTCGCAGCGAAAGCTGTCCTGACCCAGGCTGGCGTTGTAGCGGCAAGTACGGCAGACGCCGAAAGACTTCAGCTGGTTGGAGCGCTGGATGGCGCCCAGCAACTGATATAGCGCCGTGCCCAATTGTTCTTGCATCGGCGGAGGAAGATCATCCACGCCAAGACGCAGATTTTTTGGCGGAATGGCGCTCTCTACCAGGCCGCGTCCTTTCCGGGTAAGCAACAAATGCACGACGCGCCCATCTTTTTCGTCCGCCTGTTTTTCCACATAGCCGTTGCTTTCCAATACCCGCAAGGTTTGAGAGACGGTGCCCTTGGTCAGCCCCAGGTAGTCGGTGACGGCTGCCGGCGTGTTGCTGTAGGCATTACAGCGACTGAGATAGTGCAAGGCTTCCAATTGCACGGGTTGCAGCATGCCGTCGCTATCGGCGCGGCGCGCATTCGCTCTCAGCAGGTGGGAGATGCGCTCCAGGTATTCGTATATCAGTCCAGCGTCCATAGACAAAGTCATTACATTGGTCAAATGGAAAAAATACCACCGGCCGGCAACGCTGACGATGACAGGCGCGGTGCGGGTACGCATCGTATCATAGCCGGCGGCGCTCTCGATCCACTCAATAAGGGACGAACTACTAGGCCCGAGACAAATGCAACGCCAACCAGACGGTGGCCTGCGCGCCGTCGGTCCATTCCACCCGGTGGCGGCAATGGGCCGGCAGCCACACATAATCACCGGGTTGTAAATCCAGCGGCTCCGGCTGGTTTTCCAGGCGCAAGCGCGCGGCGCCGGACAGCAACAGCACCCACTCGTCCCCCTCCTGATCGTACCAGACGCCCGGCGGCGTGGCGTGGCCGTGGGAAACGATGCGCTCCAGGCGCGTGCCCGCCTGGCTCAGCAGGGTTTGAAAATACTCCTGCTGCGCATCGTGCGCGATACCTGACAAATCATGGATATTGCCCTGAGTCTGCATACCCTCACCCCGTTCCATCGCCGCCCGAATTCAGCATGGCTTCGATTTTGTCTTTGTATTTGAGGAAATAGATGGTTTGCAGCTGGGCCTGGCTGCCTATGCCCAGCGCCGAGGGCGGCACGTCGATGTCGGACACGTAGATGGGATAGCGCTCTCCGCTCAGGCGGCGCTGGTAGACGTAGTCGGCGGCGCGTCTGAACAATTCGCGGCCGTCTTCCATGGAGGAAAACTCTTTGTCGTCGGTATAAATGGTATAGGCGACGCGGCCCGGCTCCATTTCCTGGCCGATGACGCGTATGTCGATCTTGGCGGAAACCTGGCGCGCGGCAAAATTGATTTTTTCGGCGAGGTAATCGTTGCTGGATTCCTTGGCTACCCAGTAGTATTCCACGGTAAACCCGCCCGACATGGCATAGCGTTGCTGTATCGCTTCCAAAAACGACGCATAAGGGTTGAGCACTTGCTGGATTTGCACGCTGACGTGGCGGCGAAAATACAAGGCGCCCCGCTCGTCCAGCACATACACGTCGACGCTTTGCTTGTCCGGCACGGCGAACACCTGCACCACGCCTTCCCGGTTGTGCCCGCAGAGGATGGGTAGCGGCGATCCGTCCAGGGCATTGGCGTCGAACAGCACCGGGCTGTAAGCCGGCACGGGCTGAGCCATTTCCAGCAGCAGTTTTTCCAGGCTGGAGGCATGGTCAAAGCGCAGCACGCCGTCGCGCATGCTGAAGATGTAGAAAAATCTTTCGCCACGCACCACGTAGCGCGGCTGGTGATGGGGCGTGCTGAATACCTGGCCGAGGTCGTCATAGAGCTGCTGCACCCGCCGGGCGATGATTTCGCCGCGGGTGGGAATCAGGCAATGCGTTTGCAGCGTGGGTTTGGCGCGGATATGACCGGCCTGGTTGTAGGTGTCGCACAGGCACTCGATCAGCCCGCGCAGTCCCTCGTATTTGTGCACCATCACTTCGCGCCAGGACGTCAGGCTGACCCGCTCGGTGGTGATGACCAGGCTGGACTGGTTGATGCCGTAGCAAAAAGGATCGTTGCGGTTGGTGTAAGCCGCCTGGGTGGCGCTGCGCGTCACGGCCGATTCCTGGCCCACGTTGAGGAACAGGTTGACGTGCTGCGTTTTGGAGGGCCCCAGATAAACGTCCAGCGAATCGCCTTCGGGTACGTTCTGCTCCAAAAACTTGTTCAGCAGCTTCATGAGGCGCCCCAGGTCGTTGGGCGGCAAAGAACTGCGTATGGTTTCCACGGCAAAATGGGTTCTGGCGTTGTACAGGCCGTTGGCCGCCATCCAGGCGAGGATTTCCAGCAAGCAACGGGCTTTTTTGACCGGCTCTTTGCCGCGCGCATCGACGACGCGAATGCGGCCGATGTATAAACACCAACCGTAGGCATCGTCGGCCAGGCGCACTTCGTGCAGGGAAAATTCCTGCTCTTCCACGCCTTTTTCCTGGTCCACGGCAAAGATATCCACTTTGCCGGGCTTTTTTTCCAAGGCAGCGAACAGCATGCGGCCGATGAGCACCACTTCCTGGTCTTCAAACGACGTGGTCTGTACGTGTTCGTTGGCGAATTTACGGATGGCGCCGTAACAGCCGCGCAAACCGCGCACGATTTCCTTGCGCTCTTCTATCATGCTCAGCAGCTGGCGGCGGCGGCGCGCGTCCAGCAGCGTCAGTTGCGCGTTTTCCCAGCCCCAGTCCTGAATCAGGCCGCGCAAAATGGTGCGGCGCTGCTGGCTGAGTTTGGCGGCGCTGTCCTGGCTCAGCGATTCGTTGGCTTTCAGGTAAAAGCTCTGCCGCGCCAATTCCAGCCGTTCCCGTTCGCCCTGTGCATCCAGGTATTGTTCCACTTTGCGGTACATAAGGATGTAAGGGTCCAGGCTGCCGGCGTCCACCAGGCCGCCGTACACGGCGCGCTTCAGCTGGGTGCTGACCCACTCCACGCCGGGGTATTCGCTGGCATAGCTTTCCATGAGCAACAGTTTGAGCAGCGACTTGTGCGGCGATGCGATGGCTTTGTACAAATGCCACAGCGTAGCGGCCAGAAACTCGCCGGCCGGCATGGATTCCAGGCCGCCGAAGTCCAGAAATTCGGCTTCATCCACCAGACCTTTGTCCTTCAGCAGGGCGATGTAGCGGCTGTAGGCGTTTTCGTAGTTGGGCGGCACCAGCCACCACAGCGGCGGACGTCCGGCCACGTGCAGCGCACTGCGGTAAAACTCTTCCAGCAGCAAGTGATGCTGAATACTGCCGGTGCTTTCTTTGGAAATGGGGCAGCCTACGCCGCTGCGAAACTGATCGACGTCCATAAAAAAGAAGTGGACTTCCAAATCCAGGCTGGCGGCCCATTGTTCGACCGCCCTGGTTTTTTCCGCCAGCGCGTCCAGTTCTTCCACTTCCATCTGGGGCGCATGGCACAGCCAGATATCCAGATCGGACGATTTGGAATAGGCCACCGTCCCCACGCTGCCCATGATGTATAGGCCCAGGATGGGATAGCGGCGCACGATGGGGGCGCGGAATGCAAAATTGCGCACTAGGCGCGCCGTGCATTTTTTGGTGTCGGAACCGGGCAGATAGCCGGCGATGCCGTGCGGCGTATTGGCGGCGACGTAACCCGGCAGGTGAGGATGGTTGTAGTGAAACAACAAAGGCAGCAGGTGCAAAAAATCGCCCTGGCGTGTCGGCAGGGTATCCAGCATGCGCTGCATGCGCTGGTCGTTGAGCAGCTGGAAGCGCGCGATGATGGTGTCCAGGTCCTTGCGCTTGGGGCCTTTACTTTTTTCGGACGCCGGTTCCGGGCTGCCGGATGTGGGTTGCGGGTTTTCCATGGGGATCAAAGGCTACCAAGGAATGGCTTTATTTACCACGAAAGGCACGGAAGTCACCCGACAAATCCACCGTGAAACAGCAGTTGGCAATAAGGCGCGCCGTTGCCGTCGTCATCGCACTGTAAGCGGGTCATGCCGCCATGGGACACTTTGATGCGGAACAGGCTGCTGAAAGGCAGCTCCAGCACCAAGGCCAGCATCATGCGAATCACGCCGGCGTGGCACACCACCAGCACGTGTCGACCGGCATGGCATTGCAACAAATCCTGCCAGACGGCGTCGATGCGCCGCTGAAAGTCCGTCAGTGGTTCGGCGCCCAGCGGCGCGTGGGTGATGGGGTCTGCATAAAAACGCAGCAAAGCGCCGGGCTGAGCTTGCTCCACTTCGTCCGCGGTCAATCCCTCCCAGTCGCCGAAGCCGATTTCCATCAGCCTGTCGTCCAGCAAGCAAGGCAGATTGTGGCGCACGCTCAGCGCTTCGGCAAAAGCGCGGCAGCGAAGCAACGGCGAGCTGACTATCGCTTGCCAGGGGTGGTGCTCGGCTACGGCGGCCTGCATTTGTTGCCAGCCGTTCGCGCTCAAGGGATCGTCGTGCTTGCCGCGGTAGCGATGGCCGCCCACCGGTTCGCCGTGGCGCAGCAAATCCAGCACGGTGGTTTTATGCACCGGCATGCCGGAGCAATTGATCCCTGGCCTGGGCGACGGCGTTACGTACCTGGTCGGGGGCGGTGCCGCCGACGATGTTGCGGGCAGCCACCGAGCCTTCCAGGCTCAATACACCGTAGACGTCGGCACCGATGTCCGGAGAAATCGCCTGCAATTCGTCCAAAGACAATTCCGCCAGGTCGCGCCGGCTGTCCACGCCGAGGCGCACGGCTTTGCCGACGATCTCGTGGGCATCGCGAAAAGCCACGCCTTTGCGCACCAGGTAATCGGCCAGGTCAGTGGCGGTGGCGTAGCCCTGTTGGGCGGCCTTGTACATGCGCTCGCGGCACGGTTCCACGTGCGGCATCATGTCGGCAAACGCGCGCAGGCAGTTTTTGATGGTGTCGACCGTGTCGAACAGCGGTTCCTTGTCTTCCTGATTGTCCTTGTTATAGGCCAAAGGCTGGCTTTTCATCAGCACCAGCAGCGCCGTCAGATGGCCCAGCACGCGCCCGGTCTTGCCGCGCACCAGTTCCGGCACATCGGGGTTTTTTTTCTGCGGCATGATGGACGAGCCGGTGCAAAAGCGATCCGGCAGGTCGATGAAGCCGAATTGGGCGGAAGCCCACAGCACCAGTTCTTCGGAAAAGCGCGACAAATGCACGGCGATCAGGCTGGCGGCTGCGACGAATTCGATGGCAAAGTCGCGGTCGCTGACCGCATCCAGCGAGTTTTCAGCCGGGCGCTCGAAGCCCAGCAGTTCGGCGGTGTAGGCGCGGTCCAGCGGATAGCTGGTGCCGGCCAGCGCGGCGGCGCCCAGCGGCATGACGTTGACGCGCTTGCGGCAGTCCAGCAGCCGTTCCCTGTCCCGGCTCAGCATGGCGAACCACGCCATCAGGTGATGGCCGAACGTCACCGGCTGCGCCACCTGCAAATGGGTGAAGCCGGGCATGATGGTGCCGGCTTCGCACTCGGCCAGATCCAGCAAGGCGCTGCGTAAACGATCCAGTTCGGCGACGATGGCGTCGATTTCGGCGCGCAGGTACAGGCGGATGTCGGTGGCGACCTGATCGTTGCGCGAGCGGCCGGTGTGCAGCTTTTTGCCGGCGATGCCGATGCGGTCGGTCAGGCGTGCCTCGATGTTCATGTGCACGTCTTCCAGTTCCACCGACCAGAAGAAGTCACCGCGCTCGATATCCACCGCGATGGCTTCCAGGCCGTCGACGATGGCGTTGCACTCGGCTTCGCTGAGCACGCCCACTTTGTGCAGCATGCGCGCGTGGGCCAAAGAACCTTCAATATCGTATAAGGCCAAGCGCTGATCGAAATCGACCGAAGCGGTAAAAGCTTCCACGAAAGCGTCGGTGGCCTGGGTGAATCGACCGGCCCAAGGTTTTGCGGTATCGCTGGACATGATGGCTTTGACTTGAAAAAAGGAGGTTGGCCAAATTATAAGCGAGCTTGGCGGCGCATCGGGATATTCCCGCCGAAGATATTTCCCCGACGGTTACGTTTCATGCCCTTCGCTATTCGATAACGGATGCTCCCCGCAACGCTTTGCGCGCCGCCCGCTCGTCCATATCCGCCTGTTCCCGCTTGTTCTCCAGTTTGTCCTCTTCCTGGCGAGCATTCTGGATCAGTTTGGCCATGCCTTCACGGTGCTGGTGGGTGGCTTCCCAAGCGCGGCGTTTGGCCAGTAATTCTGCTTCAGCCGCGTGCAATCCGGCGGTTTGTTCTTCGATGGCGCTGTTGATTTTGCTCAGAAAAGCCCGGTATTCCGCCAGTTGGCTGACGGTCAGCCCCTGCGAGCCCGAACTCTGGTAGCGCGCATGATAGCTGTCGAGAAACCCTTGCAGGCGTTCCCGGCCCTGCAGCATGGTTTGCACTTTTTGCTGTTGCAGCGCGAATGCCTTGGCCGCATCCTGTTCTTTTTTTTCCGCCAGATCGAGAATGGGCGTCAACCGCAAAGATTTTTTCATGTGTTTATTCCTCTGAAGTACACGTAAAAATGCGGTATTGACGGTAGTCATACGGACAAAAGCCCGCCAACCGGCCATAACGCCATAATAGCTGCCGGATGCCGGTTTTTCGCTGCCGATCCGGCGAAAAGTCCAGACTCGCATCACGAATCAATCAATGATGTCACCCGAAAAATCGGAATCTTGGTTTATACTCAGATTTCGATGGGCGTACCAGAACCCTCCATCGTTATCCTAAAAACCACAACCCTAGGAGAGATCGCTATGAAGCGTTACAAAGTAACCTGGCTGTTACCGGTCGTTGCCGTGCTGCTCGCCTTCAGCGTGCAGTGCAGAGCGGCAGACTCGGATGGTTATGGCGCCAGTTTTTTCGACAAACTGGGCCACGGCTTTGTCAATGTGTCTATGGGCCTGATGGAGGTGCCTAAAAATATGATCAACATCAGCGAAGACAGCAACCTGCTGGCGGGCGTCACGCTGGGTTTGTTTCGCGGCACGGTGCAGGGCTTTACCCGTACGTTCACCGGTTTTGCCGACATACTGACGTCACCGTTTGCCACGGCTGATTTCGTATCTCCGGGCTATCCCTGGGAGCGTTTTAGCGAAGACACGCGCTATTTCGGTCTGGCCTACCCCGGCTATTGGACCAGCTTCGGTAACGTAGGGCCGCTGGAGCACCTCGGCACGGAAGAAGGCGATGAGTTGCGCATGGAATAACCTGGCTATTATCAAAGCCTAATAAACGACGAAAACAGGACAAAACCATGAAGATGAAAACACTCAAACTCTTACCCGTTGTCGGTTTGGTCGGCTTGCTCGGCGGGTGCGCCACGCAGCCGAAGGACGTAGCCAAGCTGGACGCCAAAATCAACGAAGTCACGGCGGGTGATTTCGGCCAGTTCATGTACCACGAAAGTCTGGCCGAAGAAAACCTGGCCGAAGTCCGCAAGATCCGCCAATGGTGGAAAGACGGCCACTATTGGAACATTGACACCGAAGGACACGCTCTGGCAGCGGGTGACCGTGCGCTCCAGCATCGCAAGATGGCGGAAAAAGCCCTGGAAGGTTGGCATGATCGCTGTGTTCGCCACCCCGACGTGTGCATCAAGGAAGAACTGTTGGCCACCGCCTACTTCGACACCGGCAGTGCGGCGGTTAAAACCCTCAAAGACGCTTCCGTCAGCCACATCATCGAGTTGTCCCGCATCCATCACCCGCTGGAAGTGGACGTGATCGGCTATACCGATACCGTCGGCAGCACTGATTCCAACAAGCATTTGGCGGCACAAAGGGCCAATGCCATCCACGACTTGCTGCATAAAAACGGCGTCGACTCCCACACGGTGGTCAAGAACATTCCCATCGGTGAAGCAGGCGGCCCGGACAACGTGGCCAACCAGGCCAACCGTCGGGTGGACGTGAAAGTTCGCTTGTATCAGCCTTATCCGAAATAGTCGTACCCGGGTAAAGTACCCGTAATAAAGGCGGCGCCGCAAGGCGCCGCCTTTTTTATTGGCGCTCAGCCTCATGCCATCAACGCAATGCGTACCCACGGCGCCAGGAAACGTAAAGTTTAAGTAGCGGCTATAATCCTAACCCCATCACGCACTTACGGGAGCCAGCCCATGAACCCAGCCACGCAGCCCTTTGTTCTCAGCCAACCGACCCAGGCCTTTTTGCACCAGCCCAAGCGCATGCTGATCGGCGGGCAATGGGTGGAGGCCGTTGCCGGCCAAACCTTTGCCGTCCACGATCCGGCGGGTGAAAACATCATCGCCCACGTACCGGAAGGGCGGGCGGAAGACGTCGATCTGGCGGTGCGCGCGGCGCGGCGCGCTTTCGAGTCCGGTCCCTGGGCTACCATGAGCCCCGCCGAACGCGGCAAAATCATCTGGCGCATCGGCGATTTGCTGTTGCAGCACGCCGATGAACTGGCGGAAATCGAATCCCTGGACAACGGCAAGCCCCGCGCGGTGGCCTATGCCGCCGACGTGCCGCTGTCCGCCGACATGTTTCACTACATGGCGGGCTGGGCCACCAAGATCCACGGCAACCACCTGTCGCTGTCCTGCCTTTATACCCCCGGCGTGCCCTACCACGCTTATACCCGCTCCGAGCCCATCGGCGTGGTGGGGCAGATCATCCCCTGGAATTTTCCGCTGCTGATGGCCGCCTGGAAACTGGCGCCGGCCCTGGCCGCGGGCTGCACGGTGGTGCTGAAAGTGGCGGAAGAAACGCCGTTGTCCGCCCTGCGCCTGGGTGAGTTGCTGCAAGCGGCGGGCTTGCCGGACGGCGTGGTCAACATCGTCACCGGTTATGGCGAAACGGCCGGCGCGGCGCTGGCGGCGCATCCCGGCGTGGACAAAGTGGCCTTCACCGGTTCCACGGAAGTGGGCCGCTTGATCGTACAGGCGGCTGCCGGCAATTTGAAAAAAGTCTCCCTGGAACTGGGCGGCAAATCGCCCAACATTATCTTTAAAGACGCCGATCTGGATACCGCCATCGCCGGCGCCGCCAGCGCCATTTTTTTCAACCATGGCCAGTGCTGCTGCGCCGGTTCGCGGCTGTACGTGGAAAAAAGCGTATTCGACCGGGTGGTGGACGGCGTGGCGAACATCGCGCAAAAAATCAAGCTGGGTCCCGGCATGGACCCCAATACGGAAATGGGACCGCTGGTGTCGTCCATCCAGCAAAACCGCGTGTGTGGTTATCTGGACCTGGGCCGGCAGGAAGGCGCGCGCGCCGTGGTCGGCGGCCAGCGCCGCCAGGGCTCGGGTTATTTTGTCGAACCCACGGTGCTGGTCGATACCCAGCCGCAGATGCGGGTGGTGCAGGAAGAAATCTTCGGCCCGGTGGTGGTCGCCATGCCATTCGAGAACCTGGAAGACGAACTGGTGGCAGAAGCCAACAACAGCATCTACGGTCTGGCAGCCGGCATTTGGACCCACGATCTCAGCCGCGCTCACCGCGTGGCGGCGCGGCTGAAAGCCGGCACCGTGTGGGTCAACTGCTACAACATTTTCGATGCCTCCCTGCCTTTCGGCGGCTATAAGCAATCCGGCTGGGGCCGCGAGTCGAGCGAAGCGGTATTGAGCAATTACCTGGAAACCAAGGCGGTGGCGATACGGTTATAGCGGCATCGTTTCCGCGCTCGGTGCTCGTCCGGCTCGTCGGCTCGTTCCCAAGCTCTGCTTGGGAATGCAGTCCGGGAAGCTCCTGCTTCCCGATACCACTGCGCGATATAGGAGCCGGAGCCACTTCGTCAGACTCAGGACAGGCTTCCGGCCGGGTTCCCACCCCGGAGGTTGGGAACCCGCAGAATGGCGCGCGTTGCCCCAGACCATTTATGAATGGATTCGCTTATCGCGCTGGACGACGCGGCATCGGCTATGCAATATCTGCATGGCTTGAAAGGGGTTTCCGGCAATCTGGAAGCCGTCGACGTGTATCGGGTTACGGCGTAGTTGGAAAGCGCACTGTGGCGGGTAAGGACGCTGCGGAATCGCTGCGATGTTTTCGGGCGGCCATGGAAGTGGTGTGTGTGGGGTTGCGGGCTTGTTCCGAAAGCTTAATTCTACTTTGTCAGATTTCGCCACTACCCAAAAACATAGCGGCGTTGTATAATAAGTCTTTGATTTATATATGAATTATCACGATGTCGTCGTGAAAATCCTACACTCAGCCTCA
>SCQD01000280.1 GCA_004299145.1 Methylococcaceae bacterium
GGGTCGGTGGTTCCCTATCGACATCAACCGGGGGTGTCGCTGCGCTCAACCCCCGGCTAATAGCTGGCAACCCTCCGGGTTGCAAAAGGATTGTCGAGTTTGTTCAGTTGCAGGATACCAAATGCGCCACTGGCGCGCAAAGATACCGCCATTGAGGTAGATATTGACCAAATCTGACCCCACGGATAGCGCGCCAAGATATCGGCTACAAAATCAAGCTGCGCAAGCAGGGATACCGTTTGGTCTATAGCGTCGAAGACGATGTATTGATCGTGCTGGTGTTGGCTATGCCGGGATTCGCCGACTCATCCCGGTCTGCGAAACTGAACAGGCGTCGTGTCGATACGGGAAGCCGGAGCTTCCCGGGCGGCGTTCCCAAGCCGGAGCTTGGGAACGAGCGCTAAACGCGCATCGTCAGGCTCCGGCGTCAGCCGTGGCCGAGTTCCGCGATCAACTGCCGGGCGTCCTGCAAGCATTGCTCCAGCAAATGATCGGGAACCTGCGGGCTTAGACTCAGCGCCATCACCCGGATGATCGCCGCTACTTGTTCCGCCGTCAACAACTGTTGCGGCAAAACGTCGGTGTACAGCCAGACGCTGGCTTGTTCCGGCGCGGGCAGCTGCGTTTGCCCCGCCAACACCGCCGCCGCTGCCAGCATGCCGGCGGCGAGCAGATCGAGCACCCCGGATGCACACTGTTGTTGCCATAAAACTTCCGCCGCCTGTAATTTATCCGTGGCGACTTTGATGAAAGGATGCACCGCCACCGCCTCTGCAACCGGTGCCGGCCATTCCTCGCGCTCAGCGACGGGCGACAAACCCAGGCGCTGCAAACTGCGCAGCGTTTGTGCGGCGATGACCACCACGGGTACGTCGGCTTGGGACAGGGTTTCCGCGAGTTGTTCATCCGCCGCCGCGCAATCCTCCAGCACCACCAGCAAACCGCCGTTGGCGCCCATGATGCGTTGAATGCGCGGTGCAAAGGCGGTTTGTATTTGCACAATCAGCGCACTGATCCGGCGGTTGTCTTCGGCGGTAGTCCGGGGTTGTTCGGCGGCTCCCTGTGTGATGGCCGTGCCGGTCACGCTCTGCATGGTTTCCGCCGGCGATTCCTGGGTCTCTTCCTGCCCGGCATGGGGGGATTGCGTCAAATCCTCGACCAGGGTATCCAGCATTTTTTTGCTGACCCCCACCACGTCCTCGTCGGCTTCCGGGTTCACCACATTATCGAACAAATTGCGCTTGCCTTTGACTAGACAGGCGACGCGCTGCTCATAGGAGTCTTCCGCCAGCAGCAAAAATATCTGGACTTTGTTTTTTTGCCCCAAGCGGTGAATTCTGGCAATACGCTGATCCAATACCGCCGGATTCCAGGGCATATCCATATTGATCAATACCGTTGCCGACTGCAGATTCAAGCCCGTGCAGCCCGCGTCGGTAGAAATAAATACCTGTACGCTGTCATCGTCGGCAAATTTATCCATCAATGCACTGCGTTTATGGGTCGGTACGCCGCCGTGTAAATGGACATAACCCAAACCCATGCCGTCGACGAATGTCGCCACCATTTCCGTCATGGCTTTCCATTGCGAAAACACCACTACCTTACAGCTGCTCAAGATACACAATTCATCCAGCAATCTCGCCAACTCATCCAGTTTCGGCGAGCCAAAAGTTTCCTTATCCACCAGACCCGCCGCATTGCAGGCCATGCGCGCCTGTTGCAGTGCAGCCATCATGCGGTTCTGTTCACTGGGCGTCAGTGGCCTGCGCTTTGCGAGGACTGCCATCGTCGCAGCGGCCGACAATCCTGCGTCGTGCAGTTCGCGCTGTTTTCGCGTCATGGCAATATCCAGGGTCACTTCGGTACGATCAGGTAATTGATCTTTGACCAGGCTGCGATTGCGCCGCAACATGACCGAACTGATTCTGCGCCGCAACTCCGACAGATTGCGATAACCTATCACTTTGCCGCGCTCATCGGTCACGTGAAAATCCAGCAGGCAGCGCCATAATGGCCCCAATACACGGGCGTCCACCACTTGCAACAAACTGTATAAATCTTCCAGGCGATTCTCCAAAGGCGTGCCGCTCAATACAAATACGTAACGCGAAGGAATCAGTTTGATGGTGGAGGCGATTTTGGTGCGCCAGTTTTTGATGCGCTGGGCTTCATCCAGAATCAGCAAATCCGGTTTTAAGGATTCACTGATTGCGCTTAAATCGCGCAACACCAGCTCATAATTGACGATAAAAAACAACGCGTCGGCGCGGTAATGTATGCCGCGATTTTCGGCAGCCCCCTGGACCACTTGCACGCTACGGCCGGTAAATTTGGCAATTTCCCTGGCCCACTGCTGCTTTAACGAAGCAGGGCAGACGATCAGAATTTTCTGCACCCCTGCCTGATCGGCCAACCAGGTACTGGCGGCAATCGCCTGCAAGGTTTTACCCAGGCCCATGTCGTCGGCCAGCAAGGCGCGGCCACGCGACGCCAAAAAGGCGATTCCTTCCACCTGGTAAGGAAACAACTTGACTTTAACTCCGGGCAAAATGCCGTGCGATTGCATAATCTCGCGGCGGATCTGCTGGGCGCGCAGCCGATGGCCGGCATCTTCGGCGCATTGCCGCACGTATTGCTGGGCATCTTCACCCAGTTGAATGTCATCCCGCCCCATCACCCGTTCGGTCAGCCGGAAAAAATCGTCCGGTATCCGCCCGTTAAACAAGCCTTGCGCATCGAAAAAATCGCTCAGCAAAACGGCCAGGTCGACGGCCAATTCCTGGGATTTATGCAGACGCAGTTGTGGACTGGTGGCTGATTCCCAGGCCAGATAAACGAACGATAACGGCGAGCCCTGGGTTTTTAACTGGTGATATTCAGGCCGTTTTTTGGCGTAATGCAGGACGGCTTCGATGTGTTTGCAAGTACTCAGGCGGTTACTCGCAAGGTCAGGACAGGTGCAGTAATTCATGCGTGCATCCAACGAGCGAATGTGCACCTGATAGGAACGTTGCCAATGCGTGGCGGAAACAATCGAAGTGGCCTGCCA
This sequence comes from Methylococcaceae bacterium, assembly GCA_004299145.1. GTDB lineage: Bacteria > Pseudomonadota > Gammaproteobacteria > Methylococcales > Methylococcaceae > Methylogaea. The sequence continues at coordinate 3,053 of SCQD01000280.1, forward strand.
GATGCCAAACCCCAGATTGCCGCTGATCAGCTTGACTTTAACCTCGTTACGGCCTTTTTTGATGCGCTCGGCAATGGCCTCTTCCATCGCACTGCCGATATTGCCCGCGTTATCCTGGTTACTCGCCTGTTCAGCATAGCTATACAATGCCGCAATTGCGTGCTTGCATACCGGTTGTTCGCCGCCACAATCACAGCACGCCAGTAATTGTCCATCAGCGCCACGTGACAATTCTACCCAATAAGGCTGATCGGGCCTGGAACCTTCCACCTGCGCCAATAGCATGTTTTCTTGCACATCCAGGGCAAAAACACGGTTTTCGATAAAGTAAGAGAGGCCTTTTTTAATGGTGTTTTCGGGGGCCAGCGTACCGAGGCGTTCGGTATCGAAAAGAAAGAAATCGTCGCTCATCGGTATCCCGTCATATCAGAATGCAGGCGCTATTTTACACCCGCTACGAATACTTTTAATTTATGGAACTATGGAACTCGAAAACAGACGGGGAAAATTTGAATCGGGTTCCTATTAAGCTCCGCTTGGGATACCCACTCTCGCGAAGCTCCTTCGCGCCTGTTCAGCGCTGAACAGGCGCCGCGTCGATACGGGAAGCAGGAGCTTCCCGGGCAGCGTTCCCAAGCTGGAGCTTGGGAACGAGCGGCCACCAGCCTCCTGCCTCTTCGGCCTACCCCACCTTCCGCATATGCGGAAACAAAATCACGTCGCGGATCGACGGCGAGTCGGTGAGGAACATCACCAGCCGGTCGATGCCGATGCCTTCGCCCGCCGTGGGCGGCAGGCCGTATTCCAGGGCGCGGATGTAGTCGGCGTCGTAGTGCATGGCTTCTTCGTCGCCCGCTTCGTGGTCTTCCACCTGCTTGCGGAAGCGTTCCGCCTGGTCTTCCGGGTCGTTCAGCTCGGAAAAGCCGTTCGCCAGTTCCCGGCCCGCGACAAAAAACTCGAAGCGGTCGGTGATGAACGGGTCCTGATCGTTGCGGCGCGCCAGCGGCGAGACTTCGGCGGGATAGGCGGTGATGAAGGTGGGCGCGTCCAAACGGTGCTCCACGGTTTTTTCGAAAATCTCGGTCTGGAGTTTGCCCAGGCCGTCGCCGTCCGCCACTTTAAGCCCTAAGCGCTCGGCCACCGGCACGATGGCCTCGCGCGTCGCCAGGTCGGCGGCGCTGAGGTCCGGGTTGAAGTGCAGCACCGATTCCAGCAGCGTCATGCGGCGGAACGGTTCGGCCAGGTCGTACACCTGGTCCTGGTAGGTCACTTCCGTGCTGCCCAGCACGGTTTGGCTCAAGCCGCGCAGCATTTCCTCGGTCAGGTCCATCAGGTCGCGGTAATCCGCGTAAGCCTGATAAAACTCCAGCATGGTAAATTCGGGGTTGTGCCGGGTGGACAGGCCTTCGTTGCGGAACGAGCGGTTGATTTCATATACCCGCTCAAATCCCCCCACCACCAGGCGCTTGAGATACAGCTCCGGGGCGATGCGCAGGAACAAATCCATGTCCAAAGCATTGTGATGCGTCACGAACGGCTTGGCGCGCGCGCCGCCGGGGATGACCTGCATCATCGGCGTTTCCACTTCCAGAAAGTCGCGCGCGGCGAGAAAGTCGCGGATGTATTTGACCACGCCGGAACGCACGTGAAAGATGCGGCGGGCGTCTTCGTTCATGATCAGGTCGACGTAGCGCATGCGGTAGCGCTGTTCGGTGTCGGTGAGGCCGTGGAACTTTTCCGGCAACGGCTGCAACGACTTGCTCAACAGGCGGATTTCGCTGACCCGCACCGACAGTTCGCCGGTTTTGGTGATGAACAGCACGCCGACCGCGCCGAGGACGTCACCCAAATCCCAGCCCTTGAACGCCTGGTATGTCTCTTCGCCCAGGTTGTCGCGCGCCACGAACAACTGCATTTGGCCGCTCATGTCCTGCATGTTGGCGAAGCTGGCCTTGCCCATCACGCGCCGGGTCATCAGGCGACCGGCCAGCTTGACGCTGACGGCTTCCGCTTCCAGCGCCTCGGGGCTCAGCGCGCCGTATTGGGCGTGCAGCCTGGCCGCCAAGCTGTCGCGGCGAAAATCGTTGGGAAAGGCGATGCCGGTCTGGCGCAGTTCAGCGAGTTTTTCGCGGCGCAGGGCGATCAGTTTGTTGTCGTCGTGGGATGGAGTTTCGCTCATGGGGATGCCTTGCCGTGGGATTAAATGAAGTCGTTTTCTCGTTCCCAAGCTCCAGCTTGGGAATGCGGTATGCGAAGCTCTGGCTTCGCGGGCGGGCGGGGCGGCGGGGTTTTAGCCATTTTGTATGCTGTCTGCCTATGCGGGTCACGGGAAGCTGGAGCTTCCCTGTCCGCATTCCCAAGCTGGAGCTTGGGAACGAGCGTAACGCAGGGAATGCATCCCTGGCCCCTCATCCCTCACAATCCCTGTTTCAAGCTCGCTTCGATGAATGGGTCCAGGTCGCCGTCCAGCACGACCTGGGTATTGCGGGTTTCCCAGCCGGTGCGCAGGTCTTTGATGCGTGAGTCGTCCAGCACGTAGGAACGGATCTGGCTGCCCCAGCCGATGTCGGATTTGGCGTCTTCCACCTTCTGTTTTTCCGCGTTGCGCTTTTGCAGCTCCAGCTCGTACAGCTTGGCTTTCAACTGCTTCATGGCGAAGTCGCGGTTGGCGTGCTGCGAGCGCTGCGACTGGCAGGCCACCACCGTATTGGTGGGAACGTGGGTGATGCGCACCGCCGACTCGGTACGGTTGACGTGCTGGCCGCCGGCCCCGGAAGCGCGGTAGACGTCGGTGCGCAGGTCCGCCGGATTGATGTCGATGTCGATGTCGTCGTCCACTTCCGGCGAGACGAACACCGCGCTGAAAGAGGTGTGGCGGCGATTGCCGGAGTCGAACGGCGATTTGCGCACCAGGCGGTGCACGCCGGTTTCGGTGCGCAGCCAGCCGTAGGCGTATTCACCCTCGAAGCGGATGGTGGCGCTTTTGATGCCGGCCACGTCGCCTGGGGAGACTTCTTCCAGTTCGGTTTTGAAACCGCGTTTTTCGCCCCAGCGCAGATACATGCGTAGCAGCATTTCGGCCCAGTCCTGTGCCTCGGTGCCGCCGGAGCCGGCCTGGACGTCGAGAAAGGCGTTGTGTGCATCCATTTCGCCGGCAAACATGCGGCGGAATTCCAGCTCGGCCACGCGCGCCTCGTAGCGCTGCAAATCGGCTTCCACGACGGCGACGGTGCTTTCATCGTCTTCCGCCTCGGCCAGTTCCAGCAATTCTTCAGCGTCGTCCAAGCCTTGGGTCACGGTGTCCAGGCTGTTGATCACGCTTTCCAGTTGCACGCGCTCGCGGCCCAGGGTCTGGGCCTGCGCGGGATCGTCCCAGATTTTGGGGTTTTCCAGCTCCAGCCGGACTTCGGCTAAGCGCTCGCTTTTGCCGGCATAGTCAAAGATACCCCCTGAGCGCGTCGCTACGGCTCTTGAGGTCTTTGATGGCGGTGTATAAGGGATTCAGTTCCATAACGAATGATTTACCTTGGGTGGGGTGGCAATAAAAAAGGGCTCAACGGTGATCGTCAAACCCTGGTTTTTATTGTTTATCCGGCAACGGTGGCGCAGCCTGTTGCCGGTGATCTGGCCGACTATTGTAAAGCAAGCGCCCATCGTGAACAACCGCTTAACAATCAAGCGCTTACATTTCGGTGGCGTTGGGTTCAGTGCTTAACGCGTAAGCGTTCAGCCTCCCTGGGAGCGCAGGCGTCTCGCCTGCACGGCGGCCAGAAAGCCGCCGCGTCCTCGCGGAAAAGCTAAGGCTTCTTGAAAGCCGCCGCGTCCTCGCGGAAAAGCTAAGGCTTCTTGAAAGCCGCCGCGTCCTCGCGGAAAAGCTAAGGCATTCTTGAATGCCGGCGCTTCCGGCTACTCCCACTCCAGCTCGGCGAAGGCGGTGCTGACGTTGCGCTTGTGGTAGTGGTCGAACAATTTCCACTGCCCGCGCGCGGATTGGCCTACCTGGGCCAAGGCTTGCTCCAGGCTGCCGCCTTCTTTGATCAGGGCGCGGATTTCATCGCGCAGCATCAGCAGGTACTGCTTTTCCGGCAACACGGCTTGCGGCCAGTTGTGTTGCACCGGGCCGTGGCCGGGTATCGCCAGCTTGGCCGGCTGACCCGCGAGTTGTTCCAGCACCGCCAGCCAGCCCAGCAGGCTGCCGTCCAGCGTGGGCACGTGTTCCACGAACAGCAGATCGGCTAGCCACAAGGTCCGGGTTTTGTGGTCGTAAATGCTCAGGTCGTTGTTGGTGTGGGCGGTGCGGTGAGCGGTCAGCGTCAGCGTCCGATTGCCCAGGTCCAGATCCAGCTTGTCCGTTACCGTCAGTGTCGGCGGCACTACGCTGTCGGCGCCCAATGCCATTCCCAGGTCGCGCTGGGCGGTGGCGAGGTAGTGCGGCGCGCGCACCGCCATGGCTTCCGCCAGCTTGTGGTGGCCGACAAATACCACGCCTGCTTCCTTGAATGCTTGATTGCCGAGGATGTGGTCGGGGTGGACGTGGGTGTTGACGACGTAGCGGATGGGCTTGTCGGTGACTTGGTGCACGGCGGCTTTGAGCGCCGCGCCTTGCTGGGGATTGCCGCCGCTGTCGATCACCGCCACGCTGCGATCGCCTACCACAAAGCCGATATTGGCAATTTCATCGCGATTACGGCTGTCGGGAAAAGCGTCCAGGCCCTGGTGCAGGTAGATGCCGGGGGCGATTTCATCGACCGGCAGTGCGGCGGCGGCCAGACTGGACTGACTGTGCAACAAGAGCAATGTGATCAGCCATAGCCAAGCGATGTAGCGTTTTATTAAATGCATGGTGTGTTGCCTTGCTGGGTGGTTTTTCTCGTTGTTCTCGTTCCCACGCGCTGCGTGGAAATGCCGTTTATCGTTCCCACGCTCCGCGTGGGAATGCAGCCCTGGACGCTCTGCGTCCCGTATCGTAGCCATAGAAAACCTAAACTGCCTGAGCTGGGTGAAAAACAAATGCCGGTCATGGGTTGCGTGTGGAGTTGGCTCCATTCGGCGCGGGCAAAGCGCTGGAGTCTCTTCCGGAGGGTGAGGGGGAATAAGGTCGCCGCGACTTTCATGGCAACCCATTCGGGACGCGGAGCGTCCCTGGATGCGTTCCCACGCGGAGCGTGGGAACGATGCCCCTCACCCCAATCCTCTCTGGCAGCAGGCAATCCTGCCCGCTGCCCTTCGGGTAAACCCAAATCCGTGCTCGACGGATTTATCCGGTGGGAGCCGTATGCCGCGTCATCGACATCATTGCGATGCCGGCTTTTTTCCGCCGCGCCAGCCAGCCGTCGATCAGATTTTTGCCGGCGATGATAAAGCCCAGCCCGATGAAGGCGCCCGGCGGCAATACCGCCAGCAAAAAGCCTTCATAGTCATCAAACAGGGTGATGGCCCAGGTTTTGGCGTAATCGCCGAACATCAGTTCGGCGTGAGCAAAAACGGCGCCGGTGCCCAGGCCTTCGCGCATGGCGCCCAATACCACCAGCACCAGGGTAAAGCCCAGGCCCATGAACAGGCCGTCGGCGGCGGATTGCTTGACCGGGTTTTTGGCGGCAAACGCTTCGGCGCGGCCGATGATGGAGCAGTTGGTGACGATCAGCGGGATGAAGATGCCCAGGATCAGATACAGCTCGTGCAAGAACGCGTTCATGGTCAGCTCCACCACGGTGACGATGGCGGCGATGACCAGCACGAATACCGGCAGGCGCACTTCGTCGCTGACTTGTTCGCGGATGGCGGAGATCAGCGCGTTGGAGGCCACCAGGGTGGCGGTGGTGGCAAGCCCCAGGCCCAGCGCGTTGATGACGGTGTTGCTGACCGCCATCAACGGACACATGCCCAGCAATGCCACCAGCGCCTGGTTGTTTTTCCACAAGCCGTTGTGGGCGATTTTGCGGTATTCGGGGGTCATGGGGCCTCCTCTGTCTCTATGGCGGGCTCGGTGAACAGTGCTTCCCGGTGTGCGCGGAAATACAGCAGGGTTTTGTAGACGGCTTTGACCACCGCGCGCGGCGTGATGGTGGCGCCGGCGAATTGGTCGAAGCGGCCGCCGTCGCGGCGCACTTTCCATTGCGCTTCCGCCGGATCGCTCAATGAAAGGCCGGTGAAGCGGTGTATCCAGTTGGAGCGGCTTGCTTCCACGCCATCGCCCAGTCCCGGCGTTTCTTTGTGGCCCACCACGCGCACGCCGGCCAGGCTGCCGTCGGCATTTATCGCCACCAGCAGTTTGATGTCGCCGTTGTAGCCGTCCGGAGCCACGCTGGCAAACACGGCCGCCACCGGTTCACCGCTTTTGCGCGCCCGGTAGACGGGCACCTCTTGCCGGCTGCCCAGCGCCTCCGGATCGAAAATTTCCAGGCGGTCGGTGAGCATGTCGTTGTCGCACCGCTCCGCCGGCACCAGTGCTTGCAGGCTGTGCAGCAGGATGGCGCGCTCGTTGGCGGCGATGCGGCCGGCGGTCATGGCGTGGAACACGCCGACCGTGCCCATGCCCAGCAGGGCGAACAAGCCCAGTACGCGGGCGGCTTTGACGATGGCGGGGTCGAGATGCTCCAGCGGGTTCATGGGCGATGTCCGTAGGTGCGGGGACGGGTGTAGAAGTTGATCATGGGCGCCGCCACGTTCATCAGCAATACGGAAAAAGCCACGCCGTCGGGATAGCCGCCAAAGGTGCGAATGACGTAGACCAGCAGGCCGATGAGGCCGCCGTATACCAAGCGGCCTCTGGGCGTGGTGGCCGCCGTGACGGGGTCGGTGGCGATGAAAAAAGCGCCCAGCATGCTGGCGCCGCCGAACAGGTGCAGCGTCGGGTAAACGTAGCGGGTCGGGTCGACGAGAAAAAACAGCAGCGCGACGGCGAACAGGCTGGACAAAAAACTGACGGGGATGCGCCAGTCGATCACCTGCCGCCGCGCCATCCACACACCGCCGGCCAGATAGCCCAGCGCCGCCCATTGCCAGCCGCGTCCGGCCAGTGCGCCGAAGCGCTGATCGGTCCAGATTTCGCCCACGGTTTTGCCCATGCCCAACTGGGTTTTCAGCGTGTCCAGCGGCGTGGCCATGGCGACGGCGTCGGCCGCCACGCCGGCCGGATACTGCGCGTGGAAAATGATGTTCCAGGTGTCGCTCAGCCCCAGGTGGAGATCGCTCAGGCCGGACGGCGGCAACCAGGCCGTCATGTGTTTGGGGAAGGAAATCAGCAATACCACGTAGCCCACCATGGCCGGGTTGAAGGGGTTGTACCCCAGCCCGCCGTATAAATGCTTGGCGATGAGTATGGCGAACAGCACGCCGGTCACCGTCATCCACCAGGGCGTGAGGGCCGGCACGGACAGGGCCAGCAGCGCGGCGGTGAGCACGGCGCTGTAGTCGGTGATGTATGGCTTTAAAGGCCGGCCCCGCAATGACAGCGCCATGGCTTCGGCGGCCAGCGCGGTGCACACCGCCAGCAGCAGGTTGATCAGAACGCCGGCGCCGAAAAACCACAGCATGGCCAGGGCGCCGGGAATCAGCGCCAGCAACACCTGCTGCATGATGTGGCTGACGCTGTTGGTCGGGTTGACGTGGGGCGAGGCCGCCGTGGAAAAACGCATGTTTGGGGGATGCTCCGGTCAGGCGTTGTGGATAATGTCGTTGATTTTTCTGGTTCCCAAGCTGCGCTTGGGAACCCCCATCGCGAAGCTCCGGCTTCGCATGCATCCGTTGCAGCGGCTTCTGCGCCACCTTGTAACGAGAAGCCGGAGCTTCCCGGACTTGGGTTCCCAAGCAGAGCTTGGGAACCAGGTAATTCAGGGGAATTCCCAGTTATGGGCTTGGGGGAGGCCGGCCTGGGCTCTCGTCGGTTGCCGCTTTCGCCAGCGCTTCTTTCTTACGCCGCGCGGCTTCTTCTTTCTCGCGTTTTTCCCGTTCTTTGCGCGCCTGCCGCGCTTCAAAGCGCAGCCGGGCGTGATCGGCTTTTTGCTGTTCGCGCTGCTTGTCCAGGATGCGGCCTTTGGCGGCGCGGAAATACTGCACCAGCGGAATGTGCGACGGACACACATAGTCGCAGCAGCCGCATTCGATGCAGTCGAACAGGTTGTAGGCCTGGGCTTTTTTCAACTGATCGGAACGGCTGTGCCAATACAGCTGCTGCGGGATCAGATTGACCGGGCAGGCTTCCGAGCAGGCGCCGCAACGGATGCAGGGCAAGGCCTGTTTTTCGCCGCCGACGGCGTCGCTGTCCGCCACCAGGATGCAGTTGGTGGACTTGATGGTGGGCAGTTCGTCGCTGGGCAGGGCCAAGCCCATCATCGGGCCGCCCATGATCAAGCGCTGGGCGCGCTCCGTGTAGCCGCCGCAGTAGGCCACCAGTTCGGCGATGGGCGTACCGATGCGCGCCACCACGTTTTGCGGACGGGCCACGCCGGGGCCGGTGACGGTGACGATGCGCGAAGTCAGCGGCGCTCCTTCCACGACCGCTGCATACACCGCCGCCGCCGTGCCTACGTTCTGGCAGACCACGCCGACGTCGGCGGGAATGCCGCGCACCGGCACTTCACGGCCGGTCAGTACCTGGATCAGTTGCTTTTCGCCGCCGGTGGGGTATTTGGACGGCACTTTCAGGATTTCAATGTTGGAATAAGTTGTCGCATCAGCGACGCCTTTACTCCCCTCTCCATCAGGGAGAGCGAAGCGAGGGCTGGGGGCCGGGGGTGAGGGTGGCCGCCCACCAAGCTTTGCTTTCTCCAGCGCTTGCGCCGCTTCCGGCATGTCCTCCTCCACCGCGATGATGCAGCGTTCCACGCCCAGTATGCGCATGAGGATGGCGGCGCCTTGCAACACGCTGTCCGGCGTGGTGCGCAGCAGGCAGTCGTCGCAGGTGATGTAGGGCTCGCACTCGGCGCCGTTGAGCACCAGCAGGTCGATGGTGCGGTTGCCGGTATTCATTTTGGTGGCGGTGGGAAAGGCCGCGCCGCCCAGGCCCACCACGCCGGCCTCGCGGATGCGCCGGCGCAGCGTGTCCGGTTTGGAATGGTTAAAGTCTTTGACCGATTTGGTACGCACCGCACGATCCAGGCCGTCGGTGTCGATGACGAGGCACAAACCGTCCAGCCCGGAAGGGTGGGGCACGGGGCGATACTCCAGCGCCGTCACCACGCCGGAACTGGCGGCGTGGGTGGGTACGCTCAGCGGGTGATCGTCGCCGGCGATGATCTGGCCCTTCAATACCTGATCGCCCACCGCCACCAGCGCTTTGCTGTTGAGCCCGCCGCGCTGCTGCAAGGGATAGATCAACTGTTTGGGGATGGGCGCGACGGCCAACGGCTGTTCGCTGGACAGTTCTTTGTGGCGATTCAGGCGCACGCCGCCGTGAAATTCCCAAAACCGGCTCAACATTAGGGTAAAACACTCCGGGGTTGCGGCCATTTCCACGAGGCCAGGGTTTCAGCGACCCGCTCCATGGCGATGCAGTCCACCGGGCACACCGGCACGCACAGTTCACAGCCGGTGCACTCCGAGGCGATGACGGTGTGCATGTGCTTGGCGGAACCCAGAATGGCGTCGACCGGACAGGCCTGGATGCACAGGGTACAGCCGATGCATTTTTGTTCGTCGATGACCGCCAGCGCTTTGGGCTTTTCGCCACCCACCGCGTCGTCCAGCGGCTTGGCTTCCACGCCCAGCAACTCGGCCAGCGCTTTCACGCCGTCCTCGCCGCCCGGCGGGCAGCGGTTGATGTCCGCCTCGCCCTTGGCGATGGCCTCGGCATAAGGCCGGCAACCGGGAAAACCACACTGGCCGCACTGGGTTTGCGGCAGCACGGCGTCGATTTTCTCCACCAGCGGATCGCCTTCCACGCGAAAGTGGATGGCGGAATACCCCAGCAGCAGGCCGAACAGGGCGAACAGCGCACAAACCAGCAAAATGCCCAACATCGCTTAACCCTTGACCAGACCGGCAAAGCCCATAAAGGCCATGGAAATCAGACCCGCCGTGATCAGGGCGATGGCGTTGCCCTGGAACGGTCCCGGCACGTCGGCGGCGTCGACGCGCTCGCGCACCGAAGCGAACAATACCAGCACCAGGGTAAAGCCGGCGGCGGCGCCGAAGCCGTACAGAGCGGATTGCAAAAAATGGTGCTGCGATTGCACGTTCAGCAAGGCCACGCCCAATACCGCGCAGTTGGTGGTGATCAGCGGCAGATATATGCCGAGCACCTGATACAACACCGGGCTGGTTTTTTGCACCACCATTTCCGTGAACTGCACCACCACGGCGATGACCACGATGAAGGCGATGGTGCGCAAATACTCCAGCTCCAGCGGCGCCAGCACATAGGCATTGACCACATAGCTGGAAATGGAAGACAGCGTCAGCACGAAGGTGGTGGCCAGGCCCATGCCCATGGCGGTATCGAGCTTGCGCGACACGCCCAGAAACGGGCACAGGCCCAAAAACTTCACCAGCACGAAGTTGTTGACCAGGATGGTGCTGACGAGGATGAGCAAATATTCTTTCATGGAGGCTCAGTTTCCCAAGGGGAAGTGGGCATTGCCCGCTAGACGCGCCAGTATCACGATCAAGCTGATCGCAGCGATCAGCTTCCAGGTTTGTGAGTTGATGGCCTGGTAAATTTTGATGAGTTCTTGCTGCATGTCCCGGAAATTGTCGTCCACCTTTTCAAAGCGCTTATTTACTTGCTCGAAACGCTGGTCCATGTCTTCGCGCAAAGCCGTCAGCTCTGCATGAAAGTCGGCGCGTTCTGCTTGTAAATCCCTTTGAAAATCGGTCCTCTGTGCCAGCAATCCCGCCTGAAAATCAGCGCGTTGAACCTGCATGTCTCGCTGAAAGTCGGCCCGCTGCGCCAACATTCCTGCTTGAAAATCGGCACGCTGTGCCTGCATTTCCTGCTTGAAATCAGTGCGCTGTGCCTGCATTTCTTCGCGCAGTTCGATGTCCAGGTGATAAAAATGGTTGGCTTGACCTTTTAAGATCAGCACGATTTTATCGTCCGAATTCAAGCCTTCACCGGATTTCAGCTTGCTCTGTACACGCTCGACTTCCTCGTCCAGCCATTTATCGAAAAAGCCGCCGCGTCCTCGCGGAAACACTAAGGCTTCTTGAAAATCGTTATCAAACATAGGAATGCTCCTATTTCACTTTCATCCCCGGTTGCGCCCCGGCATCCGGCGACAACAGAAATAAACCGGGCGATTTGCCGTCCGGGTCGCTGGCCGCCAACACCATGCCTTCGGACAGGCCGAATTTCATCTGGCGCGGCGCCAGGTTCGCCACCATCACCGTCAACCGGCCCACCAGTTGTCCCGGTGGATAGGCCGATTTGATGCCGGCAAATACGTTGCGGGTTTGCGCTTCGCCCACGTCCAGCGTCAATCTTAACAGCTTGTCGGCGCCCTCCACGTGCTCGGCGTCGACGATTTTGGCGATGCGCAGGTCAACTTTGTTGAAGTCGTCGATGCTGAGGTATGGCGTTTCTTCCTGTAGCAGAGAGGCAGTTACAACGCCGGCATGCTGCTGGTGCTGTGAATGCCGCACTTGGGAGTGGGGCTGTGCCGCCGCCGGTTGCAGATCTTGCCTGTTGGCCTCCACCAGCGCTTCGATTTGCTTGGGGTCGACGCGCGTCAGCAAGTGCTGGTAAGGATGGATTTTCGTCAGCGGCAAATGCGCCACGTCTTGCCACAGCAGGCCCTGCGTCAGACCAAACAGCTCACTTTCCACCCGCTGTGCCAGTTGGGGCAGGACGGGTTTCAGGTAGAGGGTCAAAACGGCAAACCAGCGCAGCGACGCGCTGCACACCCGGTGCAACTGTTGATCATTGACCGGGTCTTTGGCCAGCGTCCATGGCGCCTGCGCGGCTACGTATTCATTCACCAGGTCAGCCAAATGCATCACTTCGCGCATGGCCTTGCTGTAATCGCGAGACTCGTAATGGTCGGCAATGACCGCAGATTGCGCCAGCAAAGTGTCTTGCAAGTGGTTTTCCGCCGGGCTGTAGCACTCCACGCCCAGAATACGGCCCTCGAAGCGCTTGCTGATAAATCCCGCCGTACGGCTGGCGATATTGATGTACTTGCCCACCAGATCGCTGTTCACGCGCAGCACAAAGTCTTCCAGGTTCAAGTCGGCGTCTTCCATGCTGCCGTTGAGCTTGCAGGCGTAGTAATAACGCAGCCACTCAGGATTTAAGCCCTGTTGCAAATAGCTCTCGGCGGTGATGAAAGTGCCGCGCGACTTGGACATTTTCTCGCCGTTGACGGTGAGAAAGCCGTGCGCGAAAACCTGGGTGGGCGTGCGCAGACCGGCGTATTGCAGCATGGCCGGCCAGAACAGGGCGTGGAAATACAGAATGTCCTTGCCGATGAAGTGATACAGCTCGGGCTCGGCGTCCGCGCGCCAAAAGGCGTCGAAATCCAGGCCGGTGCGGTCGCACAGATTTTTAAAGCTGCCCATGTAACCGATGGGCGCATCCAGCCACACGTAAAAATACTTGCCCGGCGCGTCGGGAATTTCAAAGCCAAAATAAGGCGCGTCGCGGGAAATGTCCCAGTCGGACAAATCGCCGGACAGCCATTCGTCCATTTTATTGGCCGCTTCGGTTTGCAACGGCGGGATGGCGGACAGCTCGCCCCTGGTCCATTGCCGCAAAAAGGCCTGGCAGCGCGAATCGGACAGCTTGAAGAAATAATGCACCGACTCCTTGCGCACCGGCGCCGCGCCGGAAATCGCCGAATAAGGATCGATCAAGTCGGTGGGCGCATAACTGGCGCCGCAGGCTTCGCAGTTATCGCCGTATTGGTCCTTGGCATGGCACTTGGGACATTCGCCCTTGATAAAGCGGTCCGGCAAAAACATCGCCTTGGCCGGGTCATAATATTGTTCGATGGAGCGCGCTTCGATCAGGCCCTGAGCGCACAGGCGCCGATAAACCTCGCAAGCCAGTTGTCGGTTTTCTTCGGCATTGGTGGAGTGATAGTTGTCGAATTCGATGTGGAAACCGGCAAAGTCGCGCTGGTGTTCGCCCTGCACCCTGGCGATGAGCTGTTCCGGCGTGATGCCTTCTTTTTCGGCGCGCAGCATGATGGGCGTGCCGTGCGTGTCGTCGGCGCAGACGTAATGGCATTCGTGGCCGCGCATTTTCTGGAAGCGCACCCAGATGTCGGTTTGCAGGTATTCGAGCAGATGGCCCAGGTGAATGGCGCCGTTGGCATACGGCAGGGCACTGGTGACGAGAATTTGGCGCGGCTGACTCATTACGGGCGAGGTCCTGGCGTTACGGAAACGGCCTGAAATTATCCCACATTTCGACGATCAGCATAGGGAGTGCGCCGGTACAGCCGCCGCGTCCTCGCGGAAATACTAAGGCTGCTGGAAAGCATCAGCGGCGACGGCGCTATGGCTTTCGGAAGTTCGCAGGATGTGCCGAACCAAGGGAGGTGCATCATTCGTGGCGCGAGGATGCCGCGAATGATGCGCTTCGCCGGCTCAGCGCATCCTGCTAAGCTATTAACATCCAATATCCAATGAGGTTAGGCATGACAACCAGTGAAGCTGTAAAGCTAGACGACGCCACCTATGAACGCCTGAAAGCCTTGGCTGAGTCCAGGCAGCGCACTCCTCATTGGCTGATGGGAGAGGCGATAAAACAATTTCTTGAACGTGAAGAAGCAGCCGAAAGCATCAAGCAAGACACATTGAAACGCTTGGCACGGTTCGAAGCGACCGGCGAAGCCGTTCCTTATGAAACCGTTGATACATGGTTGGCAACATGGGGCAGTCCGTAGGCTGGGTTGCGGTCCTCCGCGTAACCCAGCAATGACGTGCGGTCATGCTGGGATTCGCCGACTCATCCCGGCCTACGCGCTGTTTTAATTAACTGCTGGGCGTGTAATTACACCATGAACCGAACAATAACATTGATATCTTGGCGCGCATTCTGTAAATAAAAATCTAATTGCAAAAACATCTGGAGAGGCAAATGAAAAAAACCAACAAACTCAAGATGATCGACCTATTTGCGGGTGCCGGTGGGTTATCGCAAGGGCTTCGCGAGGTTGGTTTTCATAGTCTTTACGCCAACGAGATCAAGCAACGTTACTCTGAAACATATGAGGCAAATCACGAAAATACAATTGTAGACCAGCGTGACATTCGCAAGGTTGACGCAGGTTCCGTGCGGAAGCGCCTCAAACTTAAACGAGGTGAATTAGATCTGATCGCAGGCGGTCCGCCTTGCCAAGGTTTTTCTATTAATGCTCCTGTTCGTTCTTCTGATGACGAGAGAAATCATCTGTTTAAGGAATACCTTAGGTTTGTGGATGAGTTCTTCCCTCGGGCGGTTCTCATCGAAAACGTGCCTGGCCTTGTATCATTTGAGGGAGGCATCACACTTCAGGCAATTCTGACAATGCTCGAAAAACATGGTTATGAGTCAGATGTAAAAATACTATACGCGCCGCACTATGGCGTACCACAGACAAGGTGGCGAACGATCATAATAGGATTGAGGGATGGGCAGGCACCGGGGCTGGCGTTTCCGGAACCTGTACGCCAAGCTCCGATCCGGGTGAATTTTACATCCCGATTTGAAGGAAGGAACATCGTGGCGTTACCTGGAAAAGTGGAATTGCCATCCTTTGTTTCAGTAAAGGATGCCATCAGCGACCTTCCCGTTTTGAAAAATGGTGAAACAGGAGAAGAGAGAAAGAAATACCGGATAGCACCGATAAACGATTTTCAACGAGCAATGCGTGCTGGATCGAATGGTATTTTTAATCACGAAGCCGCGCGGCTGAGCAAAATTAATCTTGAAAGGTTGGCATTTATACCTCCAGGAGGGAATTGGACGAGCATCCCAGAAAAACTTTTGCCGAAAGGTATGCAGCGAGCCAGGCGTTCTGATCACACAAAACGCTATGGTCGGGTAGAGCCTAACGGACTAGCTTCGACAATTCTGACCAAGTGTGATCCACACTGGGGAGCTTATTTCCATTATGACCAAGATCGCGCCTTTACTGTCCGTGAAGCCGCACGAATTCAGACGTTCCCTGATACCTTCCATTTTCTTGGTTCCCGTGTTGAGCAATATGAGCAAGTTGGCAATGCAGTTCCCCCATTGCTTGCTGCTGCCATTGGTTGCTCACTGGCTTGTGTATTAGGTTACGAAATCAAAGAACTGACAGGGGCTTTATAGTGGCGGGATTTATATGGGAATTCTTCGGGTTTCGTTCTAAAGATAAGTCTGCTGAGGCCAGAGAAGCAGCACAGAAAGAACAATGTCCAATTCTTAACGAGAGGTGTGAGAAGACTTTTAACGACGGGATAGTTTCCGGCGTCTGTACACTGAAACCAATAACATCAGATCCTGTAATCTGCTGCCCGATTCGACTTTATGCAGATGATTACAGGATACTTCGGGATGTATCGGTAAAAGCATTTGGAGAGAATCTCGATCTAATTCCAGGGCGCGAAGCTGTTTTTGCAGCCAGGACAGGAGGAAAAACATGTATTGCTGTTTTTGGTAAGCGCTGGGGTGGGGAATTACGCCTGCCCCAGAAGTCAGGTAGCGGTGGATATTTCGTAGATTGGGTGTTGGCCAAGCTGGATACAGACGGCGAATTATTGGAATTTGTAGCGGTAGAAGTCCAGACAATTGATACAACCGGGAACTACCGTAACGGGTACTCTGAACTCAACAGTGATCGAAATGTTGTAAAAACCACTGCTGGATTGAATTGGGAAAACGTATCAAAGCGAATCCTTCCTCAATTGATATATAAAGGACAAGTTCTTCAACGTGAAGAAATGTGTAAGAAGGGTCTGTTTTTCGTTTGCCCGCAACCCGTTTTTGAACGTATCGCAAGCAGACTTGGCGGGCAAGATGGCCTTATTCGCTATGCGCTACAACCGGCGTCAATCACATTTTTAGCTTACAACCATAATGTGGAAAAACAAGGAAAGGATGGTGAGTTGCTTCCTCTAAAGCAAACACTCTCTCATTCAACTACAGTTTATAAAGTTCAAGAGGCTTTCAACAACGTTACTCTTCCTGAAGAGAATGTTTACAGGAACGCTATTATTAAAGCACTCAGGAAGGATCAAACTCATCGCGGATAAAGTTTCCCCAGTAATTCGTAGCAAAACAATGAGCCGTATCCGAAGCAAGGATATGGCGCCAGAAATGCTTGTGAGACGCCTTGTTTACGCCATGGGATACCGCTATCGCCTTCATCGAACTGATTTGCCGGGGAAGCCTGATCTCGTTTTTTCAAGCCGCAAGAAAATTATTTTTGTTCACGGCTGTTTTTGGCATCAGCATATAAAATGCAAAGATGGTCATGTTCCAAAATCAAACATCAAATACTGGCAACCCAAACTTGAACGGAATGTTCAAAGAGACAAAAAGGCACTGAAAGAACTTGAAGAACTTGGGTGGGATGTTTTGGTCGTTTGGGAGTGTGAAATCAAAGATCAAGAATTAATCTCTGTTAAAATCGAACAATTTCTTTCGAAAAGCATCGCCTAACGAATAACAAGGAAACAGGGGCGCCCATTGGCCAGCCGGTACCAACAAGGGAAAGCAGGGTAGAGTAGGGAACAAGGGTTCCACATTCCGTAGGCTTGGCCTATCCATTTCTGCCCCGTTCGTCTCGTCCGGCGATGTCTCATTAGCCATGCCATAGTCCGCTTCTCCTGCCCTCCCTCATCAAACGTGCGTGCGGTTTTATTCGCTCCATCCTTTTAGGGGTTCACCCCTTTGGGGCCAGCCTGCGGCTGTCCAAACCCGCTCCCGCGGCGGATTTGTCCCGCACACGGCTTTCCGATGTTCTTCACACCAAAGCATGCGCCACCTTCCAGGCCGCATTAGTGGCAACTTTGTACACCCTCTGCTCTGTGTAGAAATCCCGGCGGGCAAATCGCTCTCCGCGATGGCGGACTTTGTGAGAATTTCGGCAAATAAATCTGCCCCCCACACACACAAAGCGTTCCGGCGGGAGACTGTTCATAAACCTGACTCCTTTGGAACAATATGCATAGAAAAACGGCATTTCCTATATACATCGGTCACGACGTGCATAGGAAAACAGCAGAACGAATTCCTCAATCCCTCGCCCAACCCTCAACCAACGCGCTGGGCATCGGCAACGATTCGCTGGACGGTGGACAAGGCTTGCCGTTGAGGGCGCAGTAGCACACGCGCAGCATGTCCGCCACCAATACCCAGGTGATGACCAGGAAAAATGCCGTCAGGGCGGCGTCCAGGTAGTTGTTGAAGATTAATTGCGGGGCGCCGGCGGCTTTGGCGGCGTCCAGTTTGCCCTGCGCCAGCTTGTCGGCCAGATCGCCCGCTTGCGCCAGAAAGCCGATGCGCAGTTCCGGGCTGAACAGCTTTTCCCAGGCGGCGCTGCTGGTGACGATGACCAGCCAGGCCAGCGGCGCGCCGGTGACCCAGGCATAGTGCGCCTTGCCGGTTTTGACCAGTATGGTGGTGCCCACGCACAGGGCGATGGCTGCCAGCATCTGGTTGGCGATGCCGAACAGCGGCCACAGGCTGTTGATGCCGCCCAGGGGGTCGATGGTGCCCATGTAGAGAAAATAGCCCCAGCCCGCCACAACCAGGAAGGAGGTGATTAGCACACCGGGGTACCAGGAGGTGCGGCCCAGGGCGGGCGACCAGTTGCCCAGCATGTCTTGCAGCATGAAGCGGGCGACGCGGGTGCCGGCGTCCAGCGTGGTGAGGATGAACAGCGCTTCGAACATGATGGCGAAGTGGTACCACAGCGACAGCAATTTTTCGCCGAAGGCAGCGGCGAACAGCGAGGCCATGCCCACCGCCAGCGACGGCGCACCGCCGGTGCGGGCAAATAGCGTACTTTCACCCATTTCCCGGGCCAATGCCTGCATTTGCTCCACGCCGACCGGAAAGCCCCAGGACGAAATCAGCGCCACGGCGTCGGCGGCTTCCTTGCCCACCACGCCCGCCGGGCTGTTGATGGCGAAATACACGCCTGGTTCCAGCACGGTGGCGGCGACCATGGCCATGACGGCGACGAACGATTCCATCATCATGGCGCCGTAGCCGATGAAGCGCGCATCGGCTTCGTTCGCCAGCAGCTTGGGCGTGGTGCCGGAAGCGATCAGCGCGTGAAAGCCGGATATGGCGCCGCAGGCGATGGTGATGAAGACGAAGGGAAACAGCTTGCCGCCGAAGATGGGGCCGCTGCCGTCGATGAAAGGCGTCAGCGCCGGCATTTTGACTTCCGGGTGCAGGATGACGATGGCGACGGCCAGCGCGCTGATGGTGCCCAGCTTGACGAAGGTCGACAAATAATCGCGCGGTGCCAGCAGCAGCCAGACCGGCAGCACGGCGGCGGCAAAGCCGTAGGCGATGATCATCAGCGCCAGTTGCGGGCCGTCGAAGTCGAACCAGGCGCGCCAGGTGGCGTCGGCATCGATCCAGCCGCCGCCCACCACCGCCAGCAACAGCAGGCCGACGCCGATGGCGGTGGCTTCCAGCACCCGTCCGGGCCGCAGGTTGCGCATGTACAGGCCGACCAGCACCGCGATGGGGATGGTCGCCGCCACGGTGGAAGTGGCCCAGGGACTGTGCTTCATGGCGTTGACCACCACCAGGCCCAGCACGGCGATGAGGATGATCATGATGGCCATGACGCCGAACAGCGCCGCCGTGCCGCCCACCACGCCCAGTTCGTCGCGCGCCATTTGGCCCAGGGAGCGGCCGTCGCGGCGCAGCGAGAAAAACAGAATGGCAAAGTCCTGTACGCATCCGCCCAGCACCGCGCCGACCAGTATCCACAGCGTGCCCGGCAAATAACCGAACTGCGCCGCCAGCGTGGGGCCGATGAGCGGGCCGGGGCCGGCGATGGCGGCAAAGTGGTGGCCGAACACCACCCACTTGTGGGTAGGCACGAAATCGCGGCCATCGTTGAGGCGCTCAGCCGGCGTGGCGCGGGTGGCGTCCAGCACCAATACCTGCGTCGCGACAAAGGCGCTGTAAAAGCGGTAGCCCAGCGCGTACACGCACACAGCGGCGGTGACGAACCACAGGCTGTTGATGGTTTCGCCGCGATTGAGGGCAATGGCGCCGACGGCGGTTGCGCCGAGCAGGGCGATGGCGATCCAGATCAACCAGGTTCGATAATTCATGGGGCACTCCGGGTGCAATGTTATGGCTACAAACGTTTGGGGCAGGGTGCAAACCCCGCCCCGCTATGTCATTTCTCGGCAGTTTTGTGGGTACTTCTTACCAAATCCCCGGCACAAAGCGCTGGTCGTTGCGGATTTCCAGGTGATCGCCGCTTTCGAGAAGCCTTAATGATTCCGCGAGGACGCGGCGGCTTTGGCCGATGACGAACAAGCCCTGGCGGTAGGCGTATTGCGCCACGTTGTCGGGTATGACCATGGCCGCCACGGCGCCCATGACCCGCGCATCGGCGTAGCGGGGCAGCAGTTGCTTCAGCTTGGCCAGGCGTTCCAGGTGCTCCTGGACGTCGTCCAGCTTCAGGTTGCTTTTGCATTCGATGGCAATGACGTCGCTGTCGTTGACCACCAGCAAATCGATTTCGATGCCCGCCTCGTTGCGCTGGGCGCTGACGTTTTGCTGTACCTCGTGGATGTCGATGCCCCGCTCTTTGAACAAGCGCACGGCGGCGGGCCGTACGGCGTCCTCGATAAAATCACCCAGCCGATTGCCCAGCTTACCGATGCTGGCGGTGACTTCTTTGATCTTGCGGTCGGTTTCCCGCTGTGACTGGGCGAGTTCACGCAGAATGGCCCAGATATCATCGGCGACGATGGCGCTCATGATGAAGCTCCTTGTAATCAAGTGGGTGAAAAAACCGGATGTTCATGCCCAATTCTCCAGTTTTAAACCAGCGACCCGTTCAAACTCCCGCGTATTGTGCGTCACCAGTACGGCGTCTTCCGCCAGGGCGTGGGCGGCGATGAGCAGGTCCATGTTGCCGATGGGGTTGCCTTGGCGTTCCAGATCGGCGCGGAGGATGGCATAAATGCGAGCTGCCTCCGCGGGCCAGGGATGGACCGGAAAGGGGCGCAGCCAATCTTCCATGAGCAAACGAAAACGGGATGAGCCGGTTTTTTCGATGCCAAAGCGCAGTTCAGCGACCACAATGACCGACAAAAAAATATCGTTGGCGGTCTGCTCGGCAAAGTGTGCCAAAACGGATTGAGGATGGCGACGCAAAATATAGCTGCAAATATTGGTATCAAGCATTTTCATCGTGAAAGCCGCCGCGTAGCGGAATAACTAAGGCTTCTGGAAAGCCGCCGCGTAGCGGAATAACTAAGGCTTCCTGAAAGCCGCCGCGAAGCGGAATAACTAAGGCTTCTGAAACCATTCCCTGTCTTGCGGCGGCCCATCGCCACGGTCGGCAAGAAAATCATCCGGTAAGGGTTCGTGCGTGGCATAGAATTCTTCCAGCCAATTGGCAAGCGAGGCAGGTTTAGGATGCAGGATGACGCTATCCCCGCGTTTTTCGACAAACACTTCTTTGCCTTCAAAGCGAAATTCGGCAGGTAATCGCACTGCCTGACTACGACCGTTCATGAATAATTTGGCGGTTTGCAGCATGATGGAATCTCCCGTGGTATAGGCCTTCAGTATATACCAGTATGACGGCAGCAGGGCCGGAGTGCTTATAGCAAATGCCCCCACATATCGTGTTCGTCGGTTTCTTCGATTTCCACATCGACAAACTCGCCGACCTCTAAATGGGTGGCGCCGTCGATAAATACCTGGCCGTCGATATCCGGTGCATCCGCCGGGCTGCGCGCTACCGCGCCTTCCTCCACCACCTCATCCACCAGCACCGTTTCCACGCCGCCGACGCGCTGCGCCAGCTTGGCGGTGCTGATGCGCGATTGGACTTCCATGAAGCGCGCCAGGCGCTCTTCTTTCAAGGCTGCGGGGATTTGCCCCGGGAAAGCATTGGCGGTTGCGCCTTGCACCGGCGAATAGGCAAAGCATCCCACCCGGTCCAGCTGGGCGGCTTCGATGAAATCCAGCAGCATTTGGAAGTCGTCCTCGGTTTCGCCGGGAAAGCCGACGATGAAGGTGCTGCGCAATACGATATCCGGGCAGACGTCGCGCCAATGGCGAATGCGCGCCAAAGTGTCTTCCGCCGCCGCCGGGCGCTGCATGGCTTTCAAAATGCGCGGGCTGGCGTGCTGAAACGGGATGTCCAGATAGGGCAGCACTTTGCCCTCGGCCATCAGCGGGATGACTGCGTCCACGTGGGGGTAGGGATAGACGTAATGCAAGCGCACCCAGGGCCCCAGATCGCCCAGCGCCTGAACCAGCTCAAAAAAGCGCGTTTTCAGCGGGCGGCCGTTCCAAAAACCGGTGCGGTATTTCAAATCCACGCCATAGGCGCTGGTGTCCTGCGCCACGACCAGCAGTTCCTTGACGCCCGCGGCGGTCAAGCGCTCGGCCTCTTCCATGACTTCGCCGATGGGCCGTGAGACCAGATCGCCGCGCAACGAGGGGATGATGCAAAATGTGCAACGATGGTTGCAGCCTTCGGCGATTTTCAAATAAGCGTAGTGGCGCGGCGTCAGCTTGATGCCTTCCGGCGGCACCAGGCTGATGAACGGGTCTTGCGGTGGCGGCGCGTGTTCGTGCACCGCCGCCACGACTTCTTCATAAGCATGAGCGCCGGTAATTTTCAGTAGTTGCGGGTGGCGGGCGCGGATTTCGTCCTCCCTGGCGGCGCCCAGGCAGCCGGTGACGATGACCTTGCCGTTTTCGCGCATGGCTTCGGCTATGGCGTCCAGCGATTCTTCCACGGCGGCGTCGATGAAGCCGCAAGTGTTTACCACCACCAGGTCGGCTGCTTGATAGGTAGCCACCAGATCGTAGCCTTCGGCGCGCAGCTTGGTGAGGATGCGTTCGCTGTCCACCAAGGCTTTGGGGCAGCCCAGGCTGATGAAACCGATGCGGGGTATACTCATGCGGGATAGATGCGGTGGGAAAGGGCGCCTATTTTACAATGGCCGCCGGATCGCGCGCCGCTTTATGAAGCGGGACCGTTATCACACCAAGAAATAAAATGGCCCTGCCACAGCCCCAACTCGATGCAAAGCCTGTAGGCTATGGCCGTACTCAACGGTTACCGCACCCTGGTTTTTATGGATACCCAAGCCCCCAGACACACCCTGCTGTTCGTGGATGACGAACCCGATATTTTGCAGGCGCTGCAACGCGCGTTCCGCAAGCGCTACCGGATTTTGCTGGCCAACTCGGGCAGCGCGGCGATTACGCTGCTGAATCAGCAGCCCGTGGATCTGATTATTTCCGATCAGCGCATGCCTGGCGCCAGCGGGGTCGACGTACTCAAGCACGCCTTGAATGTGCAGCCCGAAGCCGTACGCATCCTGCTGACGGGCTACGCCGACGTGGAATCCCTGGCTCAGTGCGTCAACGAGGCGCAAATTTACAAGTACATCACCAAGCCCTGGCAGCCGGAAATGGTGTTGCTGACGGTTTACCGCGCGCTGGAAAACCTGGACGTCCAGCGTCAATTGCAACGCACCATCGCATTGCTGCAACAACAAAAATCGGCCCTGGATCACTATTCACTGGTGGCCATCACCGACAACAGCGGCTGCATTGAGTACGTCAACGACAAGCTGTGCGGCACCAGCGGCTATTCGAGCGACGAATTACTGGGCGGCAGTTGCCGGATAATCCGCTCGGACCGGCATGATGCCGTTTTTTATCAAACCCTGCGGCAAACCATCGAAGCAGGCCGGGTTTGGCGTGGCGAAATCAGTGTTCGCCGCAAGGGCGGCGATTTGTGCTGGCTGGACGCCACCGTCGTGCCTTTGCTCGACGCCGAAGCTCAACGCCCTGGACATTACGTGTCGATTGCCCAGGAAATATTCCCGTCCGCCGGCTGAAGCGGGTGACGGTAAACTGTTCCAGCGCATGGCTACCATATGTCGCGTTGGTGTTCGGTGTTCGCTACAATATCCGGTAATCAGGCGATGTCATGCACCCTGGTGCATCTCATTGGCAGAGATAATGCTTGTAAATGGGGGTTGCTATTCAGCGCATTGCTCAGTACTATTCCCGTTTTTGTGGGTGCCAGATTGGGAGCTAAGCAGCAATGAAAACCTTCAGCGCAAAACCGGCCGAGGTAAAGCGTGATTGGTACGTAATCGACGCCGACGGCAAAACGCTGGGTCGATTGGCTACTGAAGTCGCGCGTCGCTTGCGTGGCAAGCATAAACCCGTATATACGCCGCACGTAGACACCGGCGACTATATCATCGTGGTCAATGCCGAAAAAGTACACGTAACCGGCAGTAAAGAAAAAGACAAGGTGTATTACCACCACACCGGCTACATCGGCAATATGCGCGCCACCGCCTTGGGTAAGTTGCGTCAAACCCACCCGGAACGTATCATTGAGATTGCTGTGAAGGGCATGCTGCCGAAAAATGCGCTTGGCCGCGACATGTACCGCAAGCTCAAGGTTTATGCCGGCGCAGCACACAACCATCAAGCCCAGCAGCCGCAAACTCTGGAAATTTAAGCATTACCCCTAGCCTTTAGAGATCACTTGTATGGCGGATTCACAGTATTACGGAACCGGACGCCGCAAAAGCGCGGTGGCTCGCGTTTACGCCAAGAACGGCACCGGTCGCATCACCGTCAATAAGCAGGCGCTGGATCAGTATTTCGGCCGCAAGACCGACTGCATGATCGTACGCCAGCCTTTGGAACTGGTTGAGATGATGGACAAGCTGGATATCAATATTTCAGTGGCCGGCGGCGGCCCTTCCGGTCAGGCCGGAGCCATTCGTCACGGCATTACGCGCGCTTTGATCGAGTTCGACGAAAACCTCAAGTCTCCTTTGCGCAAAGCCGGTTACGTAACCCGTGATGCCCGCGAAGTGGAACGCAAGAAAGTCGGCCTGCACGGTGCCCGTAAGCGTCCGCAATACTCCAAGCGTTAATTTGCATGGCGCGGTTTTTTGCCGCGCCCGCTGAAAGACTTGTTGGGGGATCGTCTAGCGGTAGGACTGCGGACTCTGACTCCGCCAACCTAGGTTCGAATCCTAGTCCCCCAGCCAAATCATAGTCTCACCCCGTCGCAAGACGTACCAGAAACCCGCTAACCGCAAGGCCTAGCGGGTTTTTTGCGTCTCATCATGGCTGCAAGCGCGCATTGATGAGCGAGGCGATGCCTATGCCAAACCGGGGGAGCCATGAGCGTCACCCACAAAAAAGCCCCGCACGGCTGGAAACGGTGCGGGGCTGACGGAATAGGCCGGGGTTATAGGAGCTTGACCAGTGTGGCGACGATCCCAACCGCCAGCACCATCAAACCGCCCAGTTTAATAATCATGCGGTATTCCAGTTCGCGTAATTCGCGCTGCAAATCTTCCTTATGAGACGGCCCGAGACACTATGGCGGCTTGCGCATAGATGGCCTATCCTGGCTGGCGTTCTATGACTATCTGGCGAGGCGTAACTGAAAAACGGTCAGAACCCGATGCTGAACATAAACCTACCGCCCTGGCTGGACAGTGTTGCCGGCGCAGAGCAGCAGTGCTTTGCCGATCCCGTTGCGCGCATGGCTTTTGTGATCGACTTGGCGCACCGCAACGTACGGGAAGGTACCGGCGGGCCGTTTGCCGCGGCGGTATTCGAGCTGATCAGCCACCGTCTGGTGGCCGTGGGCGTCAACCTCGTCGCATACACCGGCTTGGGCGTCAGCCACGCGGAAGTGCTGGCGCTAAGCCTGGCACAGCAGTCATTGGGCACCTTCGACTTGGGAGCGCCGCGTTTGCCCGGCTATGAATTGGTGTGCAGTTGCGAACCGTGCCTGATGTGCCTGGGCGCTGTTATGTGGAGCGGCGTGCGGCGCTTGTCATGCGCCGCGCGCGACGAAGATGCGCACGCCATCGGCTTCGACGAAGGCCCGAAGCCGCAAGATTGGACGCTGGCCTTGCAGCAGCGCGGCATCGACGTAGTGCGCGATTTGCTACGCGAGCAGTCTTGCGCCGTGCTGGCGCTGTACCAACAGCGGGGCGGGATGATATACAACCCGACCCACGCCGGGTCATCGCCCGGAATGCGCCGCTAGCAGGACGGGGGCGGAAGGTTGGCGCAATCGCTGAGCGCTTGCCGATAAGCCGCCAATGTCGCCGCACCAAAGCACACCAGATAAACTTTTTGCAGATTCCGGCTGGTTTGCAGATGCGCCGCCACCGTATCGACCGCGATGCGCGCCGCCTGATCCAGCGGGTAACCGTAAACGCCGCAGGAAATGGCCGGAAAAGCGATGGTTTGCAAGCCGTGCTGCTCAGCCAGTGCCAAGCTTTCCCGATAACAGGAAGCCAGCAGCGCCGGCTCACCCTGATTACCGCCGTGCCAGATGGGGCCGACCGTGTGGATCACGTAGCGGACGGGCAGTTTATAGCCCCGGGTGAGCCTGGCCTGACCGGTGGGACAGCCGTGCAGCGTGCGGCACTCGGCCAGCAGTTCAGGCCCGGCGGCACGGTGTATGGCGCCGTCGACGCCGCCGCCGCCGAGCAGGCTTTCGTTGGCGGCGTTGACGATGGCGTCGACCGCCAGCCGGGTGATGTCGGTTTCGATGATTTCCAGGCGTAACATGGGTGCAAGCTCCTGCCGGTTTTCCGGGAGATCAAGGTCAGCGCATCTCGGCGCGGTAGCGGTAGGCGTTGTCCTCGACGCCGTCGATGGCGATAAAGTCGAACCCCACGTCGAAACCGCCTTGATCGGCCGGGCGGCAGCGCACCGGCACCACGTAGCCTTCCAGCTTCAAGCCCGGCATGCGGATATGCACTTCCTGCCCCACCACCAGCCTGGGATCGACTTCAAAGTGGGCGCGTATGCCTTTCAGTGAAAGGTCGCAGATAAAAAACTCCTCCTCGCCCGCGTCGCGCAGCAAAATACCCGTCTGGCGCAGATTTTTTCGATAATAGCGTCGCTGTTCAGTCATCATGATGCCCCTTTGTAATTATTGACCCGACATAAAAAATACAATCCCTGCAAATGACGACTATACAATGACGGCATGAATAACCCTAGCGATCAACGCATCATCTACAGTGTGTCCCGCCTCAACCGCGCCGCCAAACTGCTGCTGGCCGAGCACTTTGAGGTGGTATGGGTGGAAGGCGAAATATCCAACCTGGCCGCGCCCTCGTCGGGGCATCTGTATTTCACCCTCAAAGACGCCGACGCCCAGGTGCGCTGCGCGTTATTCAGGCCGCAAGCGCGCTATTTGTGCT
Organism: Methylococcaceae bacterium; assembly: GCA_004299145.1. Classification (GTDB taxonomy): domain Bacteria; phylum Pseudomonadota; class Gammaproteobacteria; order Methylococcales; family Methylococcaceae; genus Methylogaea. Next base: position 29,399 of record SCQD01000280.1, read on the forward strand.
TTCGCCCGGAAAACGGCATGCACGTATTGGCCCGGGCGCAGGTCAGCCTGTATGAGCCGCGCGGCGATTATCAATTGGTGGTGGAATCGCTGGAGCCCATCGGCGACGGCGCGCTGCAGCGGGCATTCGAGGCCTTGAAAAAAAAGCTGGCGACGGAAGGCCTGTTCGATCAGGCACACAAGCTGCCCATCCCCCGCCTGCCCCGTTGCATCGGCATCATCACCTCGCCCAGCGGCGCGGCGGTGCGCGATATTCTCAGCGTACTGAAGCGGCGCTTTGCCGCCATTCCAGTGCTGATATTCCCGGTGCCGGTGCAGGGGGGAGAGGCCAAATTCGAAATCGTCAAGGCCATGCAAACCGCCGAGCGCCAAGGCCTGTGCGACGTGCTGATCCTGGCGCGCGGCGGTGGTTCGCTGGAAGACTTGTGGGCCTTCAACGAAGAAATGGTCGCCCGCGCCGTGTATGCCTGCGGCATTCCCATCGTCAGCGGTATCGGCCATGAAATCGACTTCACCATCGCCGACTTTGTCGCCGATTTGCGCGCGCCCACCCCCTCCGCAGCTGCCGAAGCGGTCAGTCCTGATGGCGCAGCATGGCTGGCGCGCTTGCAGCGCCTGGAAGCGCGTTTGCAACAGCGCGTAGTGGCGAAGCTCTCCCAGCAGCGCGCTACGCTGAATCTCTGCGAAAAACGGCTGCTCCGGCAACATCCCGCCAAGCGCATCCAGGGTCAGGCGCAGCGCCTCGACGAAATGGAACTGCGCTTGCGCAGGGTGATGCTGAACCGTATGCGCCAGCAGCGGCAAAGACTGGAGCACGGCAGCGCCGGATTGCGCCAGTTCAATCCCCGCCGGCAGCTGGACGTGTTGCACCAGCATTTGGCGCATCTGGCGCAGCGCTGCCAAGCCGCCACGGTCAGTGGGCTGGCAATGCGTCAGCAAGCCCTGGCGCGCCTGAGCCACGCGCTGCAAACCATCAGTCCGCTGGCGACACTGAGCCGAGGCTACGCCATTGCGTTTCGCCAACAAGACCACCATGTTTTGCGCTCATACCGCGACATCGGTCCCGGCGAGCGCATGGAAACCCGCCTGGGCACGGGCATTATCATCAGCACGGTGGAGGAAACCCGCGATGCGTAAGCTATGGCTGTTGCTCGAAACATTGTTCCTGCTGCCCGGCTTGAGCCTGGCCGGCGGTTTGCCGGAAACCGAACCGGTCCCCGGCGGTATCGTCAAGCTGGCGTTGGGCAGTGCGCAAGGTCCCGCACCCCAAACTTTTTACCAGGACAAGCGCGTGATGGTGCTGGCCCGCAACGGCCAGTGGACCGCGCTGGTGGGGATACCCCTGAGCACCAAGCCGGGCCGGCAGCAATTGCTGGTAAAAACCGGCGAGCAAAGCTCCACCCTGGCCTTCACCCTCCGTGATAAAAAATACCCGGCCCAATACCTGACCATCACCAATCAGCGCATGGTCGAACCCAACCCGGAGGACCAGGCGCGCATCGCACGCGAAAGCCAAATTCTGGCCGCCGCCCTGGCAACCTGGACGGAACAGGCCGACGTCGATACCGATTTTCACCTGCCCGCCCATGGCCCGCTGAGCAGCCCATTTGGTCTTAGGCGTTTTTTCAACCAGCAGCCGCGCGATCCCCACAGCGGCCTGGACATCGCCGCGCCCGCCGGCGCACCGATCACCGCTCCGGCAGCGGGCAAAGTCATCAATACCGGCGACTATTTTTTCAACGGCAACGCCGTATTCGTCGATCACGGCCAGGGGCTGATCACCGGTTATTTTCACTTGAGCCGCGTCGATGTTCACGCCGGCCAGATGGTCGATAAAGGCGATGCGCTGGGCGCCGTCGGCGCCACCGGCCGCGTTACCGGACCGCATTTGCACTGGAACGTCTATTTGAACGGCGCCAAGGTGAATCCGGCGCTGTTTGTCAACCTCCCTGCCGGTAGATAACGCCGTGGACTCATTTATACCCCCCTCCAGAAAAATCGCCGCCGGCAGCGAGGTGTTGTCCTCGCCCGAGCTTATCCGCTTGCCGCGCGAGCAGCCTTTGATCCTGGTGGCCGACGACGATGCCGACGCCCGCTTTACGATGATGCAAGGCCTGGCTGCGGCGGGGTTTTTGGTCGATGGCGCGGATTGCGGCGAAACAGCGTTGCAATTATTCATCGCCTTGCAGCCGGACTTGATCCTGCTGGACGCAACCATGCCGGACATGGACGGCTTTAGCGCCTGCACCACCATTCGCCAATTGCCGGGCGGGGCAAACATCCCCATCCTGATCATTGCCGGGCTGGAAGATGCCAATACCGTCGTGCAGGCCTTGCAGGTAGGCGCCACGGATTTTTTTACCAAGCCGCTGAACTTCAGCGTTTTAGAAAACCGCCTGCGCCAAATCTTGCGCGGCAGTGAAGTACTGGCGGAGCTGGAAAACAGCAAGGAAATCCTTAAGGGCAAGGACGAAGCCATCGAGTATTCGATACATTCCTTGCGCCAAAGCAATGAAGCGCTACAGGCGGAAATCGCCAAACGGCAGGAAATAGAACACAACCTGCACCTGTTGACGGAAACCCTGGAAGCGCAGGTGCAAAAACGTACCACGGAACTGGAGCGCGCCAGCCGGACAAAATCGGAATTTTTGTCCCGCATGAGCCATGAATTGCGCACGCCGCTCAATGCCATACTCGGGTTTGCCCAGTTGCTGAAAAGCGACTGCGATGCGCCATTGAGTCCGAGTCAGCAAGAAGACCTGCAGCAGATCGTCCAATCGGGCTGGCATTTGCTCAATTTGATCAATGCCGTGCTGGACTTGACCCGTGTCGAAACCGGTGAAATGGCCATCGATGTGCGCGAAACCGCCGCCAAACCGGTCATAGAAAGCTGCCTGCAAACCATAGCCCCGGAAGCAGCCAGCCGTGGCATTCGCCTGTCGGCCAACCTGGCCGAGGCGGAAAACTGTCCGGTATGGGCTGATGCCGCCAGATTGACCAAGGTGCTGCTCAACCTGTTGTCCAATGCGATCAAATACAACCACAGCGATGGCCGGATCAATATCCACTGCGCCCTGATCGAAAACGACCGGCTCAGAATCAGCATACAAGATACCGGTTGGGGCTTGACCGCCGAACAGCAAAATCAGTTATTTGAATCGTTTAACCGGCTGGGCGCCGAATCCAGCGATATCGGCGGCGCCGGCATAGGCCTGGTCATTGCCAAGCGCATGATGGAACTGATGGGCGGCAGTATCGGTATAACCAGCCAGGTCGGCGAAGGCAGTACTTTCTGGATTGAACTGGTGACTACGGCGCAGCCGCGTGCCCGCGAAGACGTGGCGCAGGCCACGCCGGAAACGGTTAAGCTTTTGCCCGCCGTCGAGCCGTACACCGAGCCGGGTCCGGAGCCAAAACCGGAAACTGTCCCGCACAAAAAGCCGATGATTCTGGTGGTCGACGATGAAGAACCGGTGCGGCTGTTGATTATGCAGGGGCTTAAACTGGCCGGGTTTTCAGCCGAAGGCGCCGGCGGCGGAGCCGCTGCCCTGGAGTTGTTTTCAGCCCTGAAACCCGATTTGATCATGCTGGACGTGGTTATGCCGGGTATGGACGGTTTTGCCGCTTGTTCCGCTATACGTCAATTGCCGGGCGGAGCGTTTATCCCCATTCTGATGGTCACCGGTTTCGACGATTTTTATTCCATCGAGCGTGCCTATCAGGTCGGTGCCACGGATTTTATTACCAAGCCGATCAATCTTGCCCTATTAAAAAAGCGCCTGTATTACTTGCTGCGCGGCGCCGAATTGGTTGCCGAACACCAGCGGCAGGAAGCCGAGCTCCACACCATTTTATTGACTTCGGTGGATGGCTTTCTGCTGGTTGCGCAGCAGGATGGCCGGTTGCTGGAAGTCAACCCCGCCTATTGTGAAATGACCGGGTATTCCAGGGAGGAATTGCTGCAAATGCACGTCAATGATCTGGACGTCATTGAAACCGCCGAAGAAACCCGCCTGCACATGGGGAAGATCAAGCTGAACCTGGCCTGCCGTTTTGCCACCGTGCACCGCTGTAAAAACGGGCGGCTCATGGACGTCGAAGTCAGCGCCAAATTTCTCGATATCCGTGGCGGCTTGTTCGTGGCGTGCGTGCGCGATATTTCCGAAGAAGTGAAGATTCGCGCCAGCCTGGAATTGGCGGCCAGGGTATTCGATGCGTGCGGTGAGGCGATTGTCGTCACCGACGACGCCAACGCCATCGTATCGGTGAATCCGGCCTTTACAAGAATTACCGGCTATGCCGCAGCCGACGTGCTCGGCAAAAATCCGCGCATATTTAAATCCGGCCGGCATGGCGAGTCGTTTTACCGGGAGATGTGGAGCGCGCTGCAAAAAACCGGAACCTGGCAGGGAGAAATCTGGGACAGACGCAGAAACGGGGAGGTTTACCCCAAGTGGTTGTCCATCGACGAAATCAGAACCCAGCAGGGCAAGCTGAGCAACTACGTTGCGATTTTCTCCGACATCACCGAGCGCAAAGCGCGGGAAGACAGCATGCAGCGCATGGCCCATTTCGACCCGCTGACCAGCCTGCCCAACCGCTTGCTGTTTCACGCCCGCCTGGACCTGGCGCTGATTGCCGCCAAGCGCAACGCCACGCGGCTCGCCCTGCTGTTCATCGATTTGGACCGTTTCAAACACATCAACGACGCATTGGGGCACGTGGTGGGCGATCAGTTGCTGGTTTCCGTGGCTGAACGATTACAGAACGGCCGGCGGGAAATGGATACCGTCGCCCGTCTGGGCGGCGATGAATTCGTCATTATTCTGGAAGCGACGGACAGCAATGGCGCCGCCAAGGTCGCGCAAAAAATCATCCACGATCTGTCTTTCCCTCATGCGCTGGGAACGCAAAGCCTGATCAGCACGCCCAGCATCGGCATCGCCATCTACCCCAAGGACGGACAGGACACGGAAACCCTGGTCAAGCACGCGGATACCGCCATGTATTACGCCAAGGACAAGGGCCGCAACAACTACGTGTTTTTCCGGCAGGAAATGTATACTCTGGCCGAAACCCGGGTCGAACTGGAATCGGAACTGCGCGCCGCCGTAGCTAATAATCAGTTTGTGCTGGTTTATCAACCCAAAAGGGATATGCCGACGGGGCGGATTACCGGCATGGAGGCGTTGATCCGCTGGAATCATCCCAGTAAGGGCCTGATTTTGCCGGATCGTTTTATTCCATTGGCGGAAGAAACCGGCTTGATCATCCCCATCGGTGAATGGGTGCTGCGCACCGCCTGTCGCCAGGCGCAAATCTGGCACGACCAGGGCTTGGGGCGTTTACGGGTGGCGGTGAACGTTTCAGCGCGGCAATTGCAGGACCAGAATCTGTTTGCGCTGGTATCGGGAATTTTGCAGGAAACCGGTTTGCCGCCGACGTCGCTGGAGCTGGAATTGACTGAAAGCCTGTTGATGAAAAACGTCGACAACTCGGTCAACGTGCTGCGCGACTTGAAATCGCTGGGCATTTCCATCGCCGTGGACGATTTCGGCACTGGCTATTCCTGTCTGAATTACCTCAAGCGCTTGTCCATCGACGTCTTGAAAATCGACCAGTCCTTTATCCGGGACATCGCCAGCGATCCCGAAGACCGCGCCATTATTCAGGCCATTATTTCATTGGCCCACGCCTTGAATCTGGAGGCCGTGGCGGAAGGCGTGGAAACCCTGGAGCAGGAGGAGTTTCTCATGCTGAAAGACTGCCATACCATGCAGGGTTATTTTTTGGGGCGTCCCGTGATGACGGATGAATTCGAAGCGCTCATCAAGCAGCAGCGATAGCTGTATGAAAGTTGTTTTTAGGGAAGGGGGGCTGAACGGTTTACCCTTGCCGTAGGATGGCGCAACCCATCAAGCGATTTATAACCTAAACATTACGGAGCACAATTATGCGCAAGTTGACAGCCGGCCTCGTGGGCTGGTCTATTTTATTGTTCCAACCCGCGGTTCACGCCGGCGTGTTGCTGGAAAAAACCACCGCGCCGGGATTTGTGATGCCGGCCTATGCCATCAGCAAGCGCTGTACGATCCATACCGATGGGCGCATGGCGCAGACCTATCAGATAGGTGCAGCGAGCAGCAAGCGGGGCATTGTGCTGACCTTGGGCCGGGGCATCGCCGACGTCGTCGACGTCGCCGCACAAGGAGCCATCCAGGAAAGCAATATACCCGTCGACCTGCCGACGATTGGTTATTATGCGTATCAAAATTCAGGCGGACACGCCAAGAAAATCATTTTGCTGGAATCCAACGGCGGCTCCGGGATACGCAAGGAAAACGACGCGGAGGCCGCGCTGCAATTGCGCAATTTCATCGACCTGAACTGTGGGGATGCGATTGGGCAGAATTGAGTAATCGCCATGACTGGCGGTATTGCCTACGCTCCATTCGGCGCGGGCAACGCGCTGGAGTCTCACCTCGACGATCACGGCGCTCACGCCTTCCGGCAATGAAGAACGTGCGCGCCATGATCGTTTCCTCCTGCTTTATTTGCACTCCCCCTGTTTCAGCAGGGCGGCATCGAAAGCCTGCTTGTCCGCCGAACTCTGATTGATGGCGATTTTCAAGGGCTGCATCCGGTCTTCGAACGGCTTTAAGCGGCCATTGATGGTTTCCAGCTGCGGGGAAAGCTGTTCCAGCGTGTTCTGGTCGTGAGAACGGTGCGCGAGCAGAATGCGGGCGCGGACGCCTTGCTGTAGGCATTTGTCGGCGCGCATGTCCTTGAGCAGCTGGATGGCGGTTTCAAGTTCGGGGCTGCCGGCAAGAACCGGCGCAGCGGCGAGTGTGGAAACGATCAATAACACGGCATGACGGTTCATGGCTCCCCCTGGAATAATGGGTTTAGTGGCTGGACGAATTTGGATTTCCTTTCCCGGGGAGATTTATTAATGGAATTGGCGGAAAAAATCCAGTTTTTGCGCGCTCACCCAGAAAAGAAGACCCCATCCCGATCAAAGATCAAGAGGGGGTCGAGTTCGCTGCTCTGTGTCCGGTGGATGGTCAGTGGTGATATTCCACAGCGGAATCCGCCTTATGCGGCTTATCCAGGAGATTTTTCAAGCGATTTATTTGAATCCAGCCAGCGTAATGGGAATATTGCTGTTTTGGTATGAGTGGTTGGCTTCATCGACCGCGAGCCGCATCGCTTTGTCCTGAAACAGGTTGCGCTCACCCGCCCAAAGGTCGGGAACCGCTGGAACAACCAGGCTTGGTGTACCGGTTTGTGGAGCCTTGGCGCCATCATCATCAGGTCCTGCGGGATATTCCGGTGGGTATTGACTGGGGTCGATGTGGATGAGCGCGTGATTACCGTCTGTTAAAGGCTCCACGGCATAAATCTCACTGCCCCAGCGGATCATGCCGGTGACCTTGCGCCGGTTTACCACCAGCGTTACTTGACCACCCTGATCGTCAACAATGGAACCGCGCCAGATATAGCTGTGCTGACCGAGCTGCGTTTGGCTTTTCATCATCACGGACAACACTGAATCATGCTCCACGTTGAAACCCACCGGCTGGCCATGACCCGGTTCCGCCGGGCGCAACAAGGGCAGTTCTACCCGCACCGCGCGAACGCTTGCCGTGGTCTTAAGCGATGCGATCTTTTTCAGTTGTTGGCGGTCCTGAGGGGACAATGGCGCGGGTTTTTGGAAAAAAACGGGCTCTTCAAAAATGGGCAGCGCTGAGGCACTGACCGCGAAGCCGCAGAGTGTTAAAACGGTGATAAAAACTTGAATTTTAAAACAGGCATTCCTGCTGGTTTTCTTCGGACATCTAGAAGGATGTGCCGACGACAGGAGGCGATCTGTCGCGAACGATGCGCTTCCCTTCGTCCAGCGCATCCTATGGTCCTGTGTTTAATTCCATTCCATCTGATTGGGATTCCAACAGGTCGCGATAACGGTGACGACATCCTTGGTTTCCTCACCTGTACTCCAGACCGCTGAAAAGTCACCGTCCTCGATATCGGTCCTCCGCAACAGCCCATAGTTCCCGCTCCAGGCATTGCCCGCGATCACTTTATGCTGTCCTGGCCAAGCATTATTGCACTTGACCGTTAATCTCTCGTTTGCCGTGTACCCCGCTTTGTTCTCCACCTTGAACTCCACGCGTTTGATATAGAACGGCGGTCGGATCGAGGTCACTTCCAGGTAGGGCATAAGGTCGCCGCTCTCCTTGCTGGCGATGGACACCTGCAGGCCTGCGTCACCAAACAGTCCGATACTGCGGCCCTTGTCCCGATAAAACACCCACTCCGTCAGCGCCGGCGTGGCATTCATCGTGTACCACCTCCCGGCGCCGTTGATATACGCAGAACCGCTCAAACCGCCCGCGTACTCCACGGTCAGCGGAGTTACCCCGGTAACGCCGCCTTCATCCCAGGGGCTGGTAATCAATTTAGCGGTGAGGTAGCCCGGGACTCCGTTCCAGCTCCTGACATAAAAAGTCAAGGTCGCGTGGCCGATATTCCACGTATCCCGGCTCACGCTGGACGGAAACGCGAATTTCCCGAAATTCAGCAGCATCCAGCTGTCTCCACCGCGAACGTTGGCCGATCGGCCCCCACCGTAATTGGTGGCGTCGCCCGGCACTATCATCGCGTCGCCACGCACATTCACGAGGGACGCCATGGCGGGCCATGGCGCCAGGGCAGCCAGCAAGGCGGCGATGAACAACGCGGGTATTTTCAATCTCTGGGTTTTCATGGTTAGCTCCCGCCATGGGGCGTGGTGGTTGTTTTTGACTGCCGTTATGGCAGCCGGCAGGGCGGAACGGTATTCGAATTGCCGTTAAGGTAGGGAAATGCAGCGCCTACACTGCTCCAAAGTTCACGGCCCCTGCACGCCGGCATTGCCCACCAGATCAACATAGCTGCCGTCCGGTATGCTGATGCCTCCGCCATTGAAGTTGGACTCAGGGGTGAAGAATGTGGCGGTGTAGACAGTCCCGCCGCCGGGACTGGCCGTCAGGCCACCCACGGTGCCGCCGGTTACGCTGAGATCGCCGGCGGTGAAACCGATGGGCGCCTCGCTGAAGGTGAAGGTGACCGTAGGGGTTTTCCCCCAGGTTCAAGTCGTAGTGGGGGCTGGTGATGGTCACCGTCGGGGCCAGGGTATCGCCGCTCAGCGATACCGTGTTGCCGGCGCCCCCGGCATTGCCCGCCGCGTCGCTGTAGTTCCCCGCCGCCACGGCGATGGAACCGGCCAGGGTAGCGGTGACGGTGGGCGTGTAGGTCGCGGTGTAGATGCTGCCGTCGCCGGGATCGGCGGCCAGGCCGCTCAGCGCGCCGCCGGCCACGCTGATGTCCTCGGCGCTGAAACCGCTCGGAATCTCGCTGAAAGTAAAGGTCACCGCCGCCATCTCACCCGCTTTGAGGCGGGTCTGGTCGCCGGCGATGACCAGGCTCGGCGCCAGCGTGTCGCCGCTCAGGGACAGCGTGTTGCCGCCGCCGGGGTTCCCCGCCGCGTCGGCGTAGGTTCCCGCCGCCACGGTGATGGCGTCGCTCCAGCCGTTGGTGTCGGCGCTGGGGATATACAGGGCGGTGTACACCTTGCCGTCGCCGGCATCGGCGGCCAGGCCGCTCAAGCTGCCGCCGGCCACGGTGATGTCTTCGGCGGTGAAACCGCTGGGAAGCTCGCTGAAGCGGAAAGTCAGCGCGGCGGTCTCGCCGGCCTTGAGGCTGGCCTGGTCGCTGCTGATGGCGAGGCTGGGGGAACGGTTGTCCACTTTCAGGGCCAGCACGTTGCCGGCGGTCCCGAGGTTCCCCGCCGCGTCGCTGTATGCCCCCGCCGCCACCTTGACGTAACCCGTCCGGTCTATCGTTTTAAACAAAGGCGTGAACAGGGCCGTGTAAACCTTGTCGTCGTTGAGGCCGACGGCCAAATCGCTCAGGCGTCCCCCGATCACGGTGATGTCTTGAAAGGTGAAGTCCCCGGGGGACTCGCTGAAACTGAAGGTGATTTGCGCGGCCTCGTTCGGCCGCAAGAGGGTCTTGCCGCTGATGGCCAGGTTCGGCGCCAGGGTGTCGCCGGTCGGTGTCAGCGTGTTGCCGGCGGCGCCGGCGTTGCCCGCCGCGTCGGTGTAGGTCGCCGCATCCACCCCGATGGAGCCTTTCAGCTTGTTGACGCCGGCGGGGGTGTACACGGCGGTATACACCTTGCCGTCGTCGGGACTGGCCGCCAGGCCGCTCAGCTTGCCGCCGCCCACGCTGACGTCCTCGGCGCTGAAGCCCTTGGGCAGCTCGCTGAAGGTGAAAGTCACCACGGCGGTCTCGCCGGCCTTAAAGCGGGCCTGGCTGGCGGCGATGGTCAAACCCGGCGCCACGCGGTGTCTATCGTCACCGGGTAGCTGTCGCTCGCCGCAGTGTTGCCCGCCTCGTCCATCGCCTTGGCCTTGAAGGCATAGGTGACGCCGTTGCGCAATGCCCCCGTGGCGTAGCGCCATTGGCCGGCTGGGTCGGTCAGCGCCGAACCCAAACGGTCAGCGCCATCGAACACATCCACCGTAACGCCCGCTTCCGCCTTGCCGCTCAGCACCAGCAGGGCGTCGTCGCTCCTGCCCTGCCTGGCAACCTTGCCCTGAACCGATCCGGCATCATCCGTAACGGCATCGATGGAAGGCGCGCTCGGCGGCTGGGTATCCAGCGTAACCGGATAACCGGAACCCAGGACGCTGGTGTTGCCGGATGCATCGGTCGTCGTGGCTTTGAATACGTGGTCGCCGTCTTTCACTGCCGGCACGCCGAAGTACCAAACGCCGCGCGCGTCGGTGAGCGCCTTGCCCAAACCGAGATCGCCGTCGAACAGCTCCACCCTGCCGTTCGGTTCCGCCTTGCCGGACAGGACAAGATGGCTGTCGTTGGTCGCGCCGCGTTTGCCGACGACGCCGGCCAGCGGTTCCACGTCGTCCATCACGGATTCGATGGTCGGCGGTGTCGGCGGCCCGAGTGGCTGGGTGACTATTGCAACCGTGTACCGGTCGCCGGCCTCGCTGGCGTTGCCGTCGGCGTCCGTGGCCTGGGCCGTGAAAACATGCTTGCCGTCATCCAAATCGTGGGTCAGGAAAATCCAGCGCCCCGCCGCGCCCGCCGTCGCGGTCCCGAGGCTGTTCTTGCCATCGAAAACCGTCACCGTACCGCCTGCCTGCGCATGGCCGATCAGCATCAAACCGGGGTCGTAAGTGGCGCCGCTGTTGGAGACCAGCCCCCCATCGCCGGTCACTCTATCAATCATCGGTATGCTTAACGCGGATTTGGCTGATTCTTTCCTGGTGCATAGGGATTCCCCGTACTCCGACGTGGAGTGTCGATTAACAAAGCCTGTAGGTTCTTTCGTTAATCCGTCGCCGCCCCTCTTTTAACAAAAGAAGGCAATCAGGGGGGGGCAGCAGCGTCGAAGCGGCCGCGCGGACGGATCGCTCTAAAAAACGCTGAAATCCTATCAATGGAATAATTCTGAAGCAATTCCCCTGAATAAGATTTTATTGCCACGAGATGAGAGCAGGTTCCCGAAACGGAAGCGACAAGACTTTGCCCGTTATTCCCTGTACCTAAAAGGCGCAAGACTGCCTATGCCGGCAAAGTTTTTGATTGACCATAACGAATGGGTAAATTGAGCTTTCCATACCTTGCCGCGCAACGCTGAAGGTACGGCAACACGGTATAAATCCTTAATGCCGGTATCTTCGCGCGGGTGAACAGCGCCTTTCGGGTCAATCATGATACTGCCCAGTGGGTCGTCCACCGATCCCAGTTCATCATGGAATACAATTTCTGTGGCTGATTTTGGTACGTAAAAATATACCGAAGGATAACCAACCGCGTCAAAATCCGCTTCCCCTATGCGTTTGAATAGTGGGATTTTGCTTTGCATGGTGAGTCGGTTGAAATATCCAGTGAAATGCAGGGAATATTCCTGCCCCGCCTGAACGGGGAGCGAGTAATGTTTCATAAACCAATCCTGTCCATCGAGTGTTTCGGTGAAAGTCGTATTGTCAACCCCAATACTCTCCTTAAGCAGGATGGTGGATTTGTTGAAAATCTCCAGCGTTGCCGTATCGGTCGATCCGGCATTAAACACGAGATTCCCCGTCTGCTTGACTTTGAACTGCATGCTGACGTCGCCGCCGTATCGCCACGCCATTTTGTCTGCTTGATGCAGAAAGTCAGCCTTGTCTAATTCAAACGAAAAAGGCAACACGACATATAGTTGCGGATTAGACATCAGGTCGAGGGCAAAATTTGCTTCAATCTCGTCGACGGACAAAACTTTTCCCACTCCCTTTGGAAAAACATTAACATCATTCACCAGTGGTTGTAGATAAGATTGTGACTGAAAGGCTGCCGTTTGCACCATCATCAGGTGATGAATGCTGTATAGATATTGAAAAATAGCATCTTTGCCGGCTTGGGTTCCATCATGTTCATAAAAAAGCTTCATGTAATGCACATAAGCTTTTAATTCATTCAGTCGCTTCCATTCGGCTCCACCATATTCGACCAGTTCGGTCGCATCGCGCAGATCCGCCAGTGATTGCGAAACATCGCCTCTCTCCTGATAATTATTGCTCCAGCGGTCATACATTCGACGCATTACCGGCGCAGCCGGCCCAAAGCAATCTTGTAGATATTGGCTATAAAGCGCATCAAAATTCTTACCCATATCAAACATCAACTGACTGCCCAGCCACCACGCATGACCCATGGCTCCGGCTCCATCAGTCGTTTCGATATAAATGCCGTCAATCTTGTTTGTATGCCAAAACTTTAGCTTTTCCTTCATGCCATAAATATCGAAACCCGGCACGCCGTAACTCCACGCAGTGATGTTCCAGTAATCGTAAATCCCCATTTTTTCGACACGTTTCGACCATTCGACGATCATTTCTTCCGGTATGTAAGCGGTCTGAAATGCATACGGCGTCAGTACTGGGTATACGTTTTTCCTCAAGTCGAAACTCGGCGCTAAAGCAGCCGTAGAGCCGCTTCCGTAGGCATAGGCCGTAATTACCGTCATCGGATCATTTTCGTTATACATTTTTGCAACTTCATTGGTAACGTACCACCATTTGTCGGCATGATTAAGCAGGTGGGTTTCAACCGGCGGCAACGGGTCATCAATGCCTCCCTTGCCATCCTCCGGTTCTGTGCCTATGGCAACAAAGCTCTTTCCAATTTCGGCAGAATATTTATCGAATATCCAATCTTTGTAGGCTTGCAAGGCGGCTGGAATTTCAACGCGAAATCGCCCACCCAACCTTCCCGATTTGGAGTTGAACCATTGGGGATGCGCATCCAGTAGCGCTTTGTTTTCCAAATAAAATGCTTCGCCGGTATGGCCTTGGGGCTCAAAATCACCATTGATGCGCAACCTGCGTTTCCATTGCAGCCACTGTTTTTTGTAAGATTCGTTTTCGTCGACTCCTGCGGGTTCGGCCAAATCGAGTCCGCCTGTGCCTGAGAAAAATCGATTACGAAAGCTTGGCGCTGTCCATCCACCTGATTTGTTGGATAGCTTGATTTTTGCAGGGCGTATCGTCCAATTTTCGCCTGGTCCATACCAGCGAAACCCCATGCTTTCGAGTAATGTATAAATGGCGTTTTCCAATGATTCATGGGTGGTGTACTTGATGACCGCATCATAACCGTTGCGCTTTAAGTAAAACTCCTGTCCCGTTCGGCCCGCTAAAGCGACCTGCTCAATCCTGATAGTGCCGGCCTCATAATTCGCAAGCTCTTTTTTTAGATCGGACAAGGCTTCGGAAGCGACGTGCCTGGCGATAATAACTGTCGGATGATGCGACGCGGCAAAGGTGGCGTTGGCTTTGGATGATGCGGGTATAAGGGCGGCTTTTGCCGCTGTAAAATCCGACCGTGGTTGGGTTGCTTCTCCTTGAGCCGCAAAAGGAAGAGCGCTCACAAATAATAAAATCGCCCAGGCCGAGAAAGCGC